>JAKSRX010000003.1 GCA_024403365.1 Acetatifactor sp.
TGGCCTCAGCCTTGGCTTCCTCGTACTCCTTCTCGTCTCTTGCGATGCAGACACCTACACTGGAGCCGCCGCAGCAAGCCTTTACGATGCAGGGGAAAGGAACCTTCTCGCTCTCTTTTTCACCCTTCTGCAGGCGAATACCTACGGGAGTGGGGATATCATATGCCTTGAAGATATCCTTGGTGATGCCCTTGTCCATAGCCATAGCGGAGCTGACAAAATCGGTTCCGGTATAACGAATGCCTAACAGTTCGAAGCAGGCCTGGATCTTGCCGTCCTCACCGTTGGCACCGTGAAGTGCCATGAAGACACAATCCGCTTCCTGACAAAGGGAAAGTACGTTGGGGCCGAAGAAGCTCTTGCCGCCGTCCTTTCTCATAGCCTTTACTGCCTCTAAGTCGGGATCAGTCTCTCTGATGCCGCCTGTTTTACCGGTACAGTCGATCTTCTTTGCGAAAATGTCTGTGGTATCGCCCTCATATCCCAGATAAACATCCAACAGGATCGCCTGATGTCCGTTTTCTTTCAGTGCTTCGTAAATCTTGCTTCCCGTGATCAGGGAAACATCTCTCTCGGTGCTGGTTCCGCCAGCCAAAACTACGATCTTCATATTGATTTCGCCTCTTGTTTCTTTAGGGTCGTACTGATATCTATTCGTGGCACCCGCCGCGCATACCGGCGGATACCACCTAATATCTTACCACATCCTGAGGTTTTTTCAATTCTTTTGTGGCTTACCTTACTGGAACAAAGTTTCCGGGTCTACGGGAGTTCCGTTGCAGGTCAGTTTCAGGTACAGGTTCGCCCCTTCACTGCTGTAATATTTGGTAGGTGCCGCTACGGTTCCGATGATATCACCGGCCTTCATCACGCTGCCCACCGCTACCGTCAGATCCTGCAGCTGTCCATAGGTCAGCCGGAAGTCGCCGCCTGCTGCCACGGTCATACACAGACCGTTCTCCGGATCTTCGAAGATATCCAGTACCTGTCCGTCCGCGCAGGCTTCCACCGGCATTCCTTCCGTGGCCACCAGCATCAGCGCGGGATTGTATTTGTACTGGTCCAGCGTGGCAAAATACACACTGCTGTCCATACTGTAGGGAATCAACACTTCCCCTTCTAAGGGTCTGTGCAGACCTTTGGTCGCCACATAGTCAAAGACCGGTGCTACGGGTACCACCGGCTCCGGTGCAGGCTCTACGGGAGCCGCCGGCAAATACTCCTCCACAATGGGTTCCGCTTTCACCTCAGGGATCTCCTCCACAACGGACTCCTTCTGCACCTTTTTCTCCGGTGCCTTCTCGATCTCCACCTTGTTGGAGTCTACCTCCATAGGAAAATAATCCAGATCATCTTCTATGATCTTTGCCGTCTTCTCCTCCGCCTTCTTTATCGTCTCTTTCTGTACCTCCTTGGCGATCTCCTGAGCCTTGCGATCCACATTGCTCTCCATGGCCGACAGGTCCAGGGTATAACCGGTATCCTGCTCTTTCTTGTTATCATTCTTCATATAGACGCCTGTCATGGTCAGCGCCGTGAGCACCAGCGCGGAAGAAGCCAGCATGATCACCTTTTCCCTCTTCTCATTGTTTGCACCGTTTCTGTTCCTACTCATAGTCCACACCTTCCTTTTCACGAACCTTTTGTGTTCTATTCCACATTTTTTCCACTTCCGCTCACTTTATACGCACAAAAAAACACCGACCGGCATTTCTTTCGAACTGTCAGTCGGTGTGTGATCCATGTTTAATTTTCTTCTGTGGTCTTAGCTTTTACCGCCTCTGCAACCATGTCAAACTGCTCCTGTTCTCCGGCTGCATCCTTGGGATAAGGATAATGCTTCACGGTGTTTGCAAAACGCTTCGCAAAGTCTGCTGCCTTCTTCTCATCAGGCTCTACCAGTGTGTAATATGCATAGAGAACTCTCTGAACGGAGATATAACCTGCTACAGCTTTCAGTTCTTTTGCGTGGGCCGCGTAGATCTTTTTAGCTTCCTCTGCGTTTCTGTCGATAACTGCTGTCAGGAAAACCAATTCTCCGTAAAGGATCTTCTCATGTATCTGGTTGATGCTCCCTGCATTGTCCAGGATGAACTGTGCCAGTTCCTTTGCCTCCGCAAATCGCTTGGCAGCAATCAGATAGTTGTAATGATTCACTGCCTGTGAAGTGATCAGGGGATCATTCATGGGAACGCTTCTGTCAAACGCCAGATACTCTGCAGGGATCTCATGAATACCGCAATCGTTGGCAAGGTAATTGATCACCTCCAGCTGATTGCGGAAAGCCTCTCTGGCCCGTTTGTTCTTGTATAAGATTATGGTGTTAGCACCGTCGTTACCGATCTGTGAAAGAGGAATTCCGTTGGTGATCAGTAGGATCAATGCAGTGAACGCTAGGGTAAAAAATACCATACCTGCGTAGGGAACTGTATCTTTCAGAACAAGAAACAGTACTGTTCCCGTCAGGACGACCGCCAGGTTCACGAAAAGTCCGCCCAGGTTATACAGTACTACCGGCATATGTTCCGCATCGCCCTCCGGTGCGGACATGATGCACTGTCCTCCGGTGCCCGGCAAGTCATAGCGTGCAAAATGAAGCTTGCCTTCTCTCTTTACCAGCATCAGTTTACCGAAGCGCAGGGAATTGAACCTGTAACCGGACAACAGTCCGAAGATCATATGTCCCACCTCATGCAGACAGAGGTTGATATAATAAGCCACCGCAATCACTAACAGCGATACCACCAATGCTATGATCAGTTCCTTTCCTGCCAGCCTTCTGCCACTGTTTTTCTCAATGTATCCCAAAAAGTATCCGATATAGCCGCCAACGACAGCAAATCCGCAGAAACTCAGTACCATAAAGATCGTCTGCTCGATCTTTGCTTTGGTTTTATGATTCATCTCAGGTTCCTCCTCTTAATGTTTCTCTAAACGATACGCTTCCATCTGGTAGCTTACGATCAATGTCATCCAGATGATACCGATAACGATAGGTACCCAACCGTCGATCTTGAATAATGCTGCCCCAAAGACACTGCAAACCCACAGAACATTGATGACTTTCACTGTATTGCTGTAGGCCTTGTATCCGGACTTGTAGATGATGACTTTTTCTGCCTCATCGCAGCTGTCCATCCATTTGCTTTCAAACTTGGAGTCATATACATTTGCCTGCTTCTCAGGGCTGATCTTCTTGATCAGGTTCAGGATCTTCTGCTGGAATACCACACTGAAGATCAGATTCACCACATATACGCCAATTCCTACAATGACAAAGACACGCGTTACGGCATTCCTGGGAACCGCTCCTTTGTCAACCACCGACAACATCGCGCAGATGAAAACCGACAGCAAAACGCTGCCCAGGGAAAAGCCGGTATTGCTGGCGATCAATGCAATATTCAGTTTATTCTCCGCATCGTCGATGATCTCTTCATCGTCACCGTCCCAGATCTCCGCACTCTGTTTTGCTTGATTGAAATGCGGTACTGCGATGCCAAGTACTACCAGAAATGCCAGTAGGGATAGTATCGGGGCCCCATAAAAACCAACTATCGCCGCCAGATCTCCAAGCGCTGCCGGTGAAGTATTGTCCCCCAGGAATGCAGCCAGGAAACCTCCCACCATACCGACCAGTAAACAGATCACCATCATAACTATAAATTTTACCAATGCTTTGTTTTTCATCTCTTAATCCTCTTCATACTCAAATATCTCTTCTACCGTAGCCCCGCAGACTTTGGCGATCTTCAGTGCCAGTGTTACCGACGGTGAATAATCCCCTCTCTCGATCTGGCTGATAGTCTGCCTGGAAGTATCCACCAGAGCCCCCATCTCCTGCTGATTGACTCCCAGCTTAGCACGGTATTCCTTCAAATGATTTCTAAGCGGCATATCTTTCCTCCTGATTGACAAGAAATCTTTTCATAATGACAACTTTTCTTGTCATATGCACTATAGCATTGACAACTATTCTTGTCAATACCTGTTTTTCTATTTTTTCATGAGATTATTTTCGGGCATAAAAATACCCCTCAGCCAAATAGCTGAGGGGCTTTTCTTATGCTTCTTCCTTGTCCATCTCTTCCTGATACTGAGCCAGCACACCGGAAACCAGTGCCCACTCTTCCTCAGTCTCGATATCCTTCAATGTGATCTTCTCTGCCTCAGGATCATACTGGGAAGCAAACACTCTGGTGTTGCCCTCCTCATCCTCCTGATTGTCGGTGTAGACCACATACTGCTTGCCGCTTGCATCATCCTCAAAGGTGAAAAGGATCTGACACTGGATCTCCTGTCCTGCGGTCTTCATTGTGAAGTAAGCATCTTTTGCTTTTGCGATAACCATAGTTCGCCCTCCGATCAATTGTACCGATTCCTGAGGAATCGGTGCCATGCAAAGTTTTCATATTTTACTTTACACTACCTAATACTCTATCTCTTTCAGAATACCATCAAGTACCTTGGCATTCAAGATAGAAAATTCTGCGGAGACATGAGGCTTCTCGCCATCCAAGATACAACGGCCCATCTGCTCTACCTCCAGACGGTAGTTCTGCAGGGAAAATACGGTCTTCTCCTCCTTCTTGCCATCCACGCACAGGGTATAGCTCAGATCACCCTCGATATTGTAGCCGACATCGGATTTGATATAGCCTCTGGTACCGTGAATGTAATGTCTGTCCATACGGGCGGGATGCTCTTTGTCAAATACCATACCGCAGTTCAAGGAAGCGCGGGCGCCATTTTTGAAACGTAAGAATGCGGTAGCAAAAGTATCTACACCGCTGGGTGCAAATTCTGCCAGCGCTTTGATCTCCTCGGGTTCTTCGCCCATCAGCCACAATGTCAGGCTGGTGGTGTAGCAGCCAAGATCGTACACGCCGCCACCGTACATATCCTTGTGCATACGAATATTGGTCATATCATAGCCGGGTGTCATGAAAGCAGATTCCATATAATTGATATCGCCCAAAACTCCGGAAGCCACCTCTTCCTTCAGCGCAGCCACGAAAGGACTGTGTAGGTACGCAAATGCTTCCATCAATACCACATTGTACTTCTTCGCTGCTTCAAACAATTCCTGTGCCTGCTTTGCGGTAGGTGCAAGGGGCTTTTCACAAAGCACATGCTTACCGGCTGCCATTGCCTTCATCACCCACTCATAGTGCAGATGATTGGGCAGGGGAATATAGACTGCTTCCACTGCTTCGTCAGAAAGCAAGCTCTCGTAATCTCCGTAAGCCTTCTCAAAACCGAAGGTATCACGAAAACTCTCTGCCTTTTCCAGGCTTCTGCCTGCTACTGCGTACAGTTCACAGTTCTCTGCCATCTGCATGCCGGGAATGGTACAACCTCTGGCGATATCCGCCGTTCCCAGCACGCCCCATTTTACTTTTTTCATTGGATTTCCTCCTACCAAAGAATCTTTCCTGCGTCTTCAGCGCTTGCGAAAGGTCCGGGCAGTACGCCAAGTCCTCTGTGCTCACCCAGATAGTCTCTGTCGAAGGTGATTGCGGAACCGTCGGGATTCTCAAATCTCTGCTCAGGCTCAAATGCAAGGCCAAGGATATCACTGTTGATCATGCCTGCCTTGAAATCACCCAGGAATTCGTACAGGTTGGTCTCCAGAACGGGCTTTCCGTCCTTCTCTACCAGTCTTACATATACCTTGCTGTCCTTGTCTACCAGACAGTTCTTCTCGTTCTTATTCTGAACCGCACCGTTAAAGTATGCGTTACCGTCCACCCATACAGGGAGATGACCGAAGTGGAAGTCCTGCATCTTGTGCATCTCGGGATAAGGGTTGTCCAGTTCGAAGTTCTTCACCCACTCGTCATAGGTAGGATACTCATCGAATACGGAAGTACCAACCACCTGGTTGTCTCTCATCTTGAAGCCCATATCTACCTTCTCTTCTGCTTCCTCTACAGGCCAGTTCTGCACGAAGATATTGTTGTAGAAACGGTCATCACCGTGAAGGATGATCATGAAACCTGCCACCTCAGTCCTGTGACGGATGTGGTAAGGAGTATATCTGGGCTGGTTCTTGCCGTTTGCCACTCTGTCGGTACCGCCGCCTACTGCGGTGAAGGAACCTAAGATCAGGTTGTGTACCAGAGCTACGCCCTGAGTAGCGAATCTCACTGCAGCCTTGGAAAGCATGATATTGTTGTCGATCAGAGTAGGACCGTGTCCAACCTCGATAAAGATATCCTGGCTCATCATGGAACCCTGTGCCATGGGAGTGTTGTCAGGAGTGGTATTGTCATGAAGCAGGTTCTGGGTGATACGGGTTCCCTGTGCCTGCCAGTCGCACCAGATACCCATGGTGGAATGATGGATATGGTTGCGGCGGAAAATAACGTCGATAGCAGCATGGAACTTGATGGCGGAGATCTCAGCACCGCCAAGCTGCTGCATATTGTTGATATGATGAATATGGTTGTCCTCGATGATAGAGAAGACACAGCCCATACGACCTACGATACCGGTCTGCTCACAGTGATGGATATGACAGCGGCGAACGATATGGCTGCCTACCTTTTCCTTCAGCCAGCCGTGATACTGTCCGCGGCAAACTGCGTCGCGCTCCATCTGAGTGGGGCTCTTCACATGTCTTACAGTGAAGTAGTGGTCGTTCTCGGGATCATAATATTTACCCAGGGAGATACCGCTGCACTTACTGTTGCTGATATCACAGTCCTCGATGATCCATCCCTTTGCCCAGTGAGGTCCGATCATACCATCCTGGTAAGCTGCGGGAGGTGCCCAGGTAGTAGCTGCCTTGTTGATGTTGAAGCCGCTTACGGTGATGTAGGAGATGTAAAGCTTCTTAGGCATAAAGCAGTTTCTGCGCACGTTGATCTCTACGTTTTCCTTGTTGGGGTCTGTGCCCTGGAAGTTCGCATAGATCACGGTCTCGTCGCCGTCCTGCTCAGTATACCATTTATATACGGAGTACTGAGGTTCCCAGGAGGGAGCATATACTTCTGCTTTGATACACTCTTCCAGGGTCTCGGTCTCATATAACTGACGACCGTTGAGATACACTGCACCGGTGTGACGAACAGGAGGTGCGAAATACCAGTCACCGTAAACCAATGTAGTATAAGGATTGTAGTCACCGAAGATGCTGTTGTTGATGCGGCATACCCACACATTATCCTGATACTTTGTCCAGGTCTTCACCACTTCCGCACCGGTGATCACTGCACCCAAAGGCACTTCACTCTTGTAAGTGATGCGGGCATCCTTGGTACCTGCATTTTTAGGGCATACATACTCGCGATACACGCCGGGAGCTACCAGGATCTCGTCTCCGGGCTGAGCGATCTGCGCTGCATCGTTGATACGCTTAAAGGGTCTTTCCTTGGTGCCGTTTCCTTCCAAAGGTGCGGCACAGTTTACATAAATAGTCATTCTCCATACCTCTTTCCTGCCTCTGTTCACCCCCGTGAAAAGAAGCAATAACGATCAATAACCTTCTCTTTCACTATAATAAATCACGCCATGTTTTTCCAACTATTTTTTGTCATGTCGGTGGGTGCCCACATAATCCGGGATCCCCAGAAATGCTCCTGCCTTGGCAAAATATTGCTCCTCGATGCGAGGCCAGATGGCAGGTTCTCCGGTGGCTTCCTCCTGAAACCGCTTTGCATGATTCACGATATCCGGAGTCAGGTCGATACCGGTATACAGAATGTGCAGGTTGTTGTTGATAAACCAGGGTGCACAGTCCGCCAGACCGCTTTCGAAGATCATCTCCACCACACCGTCCCTGTCATAAGGCAAGTTCAGAAGATTCGGGATCCACACTATTTTTCCGTCCCTCTCTGCACTCTCAAAGATGGCACACTGCGCCAGGCCCGGTGCTCCGATGGCAATACCAAGCGACCCGGGGTTACAGTACACTTTTCCCTGATATTCCATGACTCCCTGGTTATGGGTATGGGCAGCGATGAGATAGTCGGTGGAAAGGTCATCCAGGATCTCTTTCGTATCCTCTGCCTCCAGCTGCAGCAGGTGTCTGGTGGTATCCGGTGCACCGTGACAGCAGGTGATGGAGGGATAGCCCTCCTTCTCATACACAAAGGAGATCGGCAGGCTCTCGAAGAAGTCGATATCTTCCTCCGTCAGATGCTCCAGATTATACAGAAGGTTTCCGCTGGCAGAGTTCCTGAGCCACACTTCCCCCTTCGCTTCTCCTCTGCGCACCAGGCGCTGCTCTATAAAATATTCTTCTCTGTTACCCCGCAAAATATGGCAGGGGAAACGCTTCATCAGATCATACAGGATGTCCAGTGTCTCTCTGGTCTGGGAGGTATCTGACACAAAATCCCCCAACAGCAGGAACTCTTCGCACCCCTCTTTTAACATAGCGTCGATACACACCTGCAAAGCACAGGCATTGCTGTGTGAATCCGCCAGGATCCCTAGTTTCATCTATTTTCTTCCTCGCTAATAAAAAGGGCGATACTGTGCTATGTATCGCCCTTTATTTTAAAACTTATTTAATATCGTCATTCATTCCGGTCGCATTGCGGATCTTCGCAATGTGAGCCTGAACCTCGGGAAGCTTGGTGATCAGAATGCCTGCCATCATAGCTCTGGGAATTACCACATTGGCTCCCATGGGATTGATCACAAGTCCTTCTGCCGTACAAGCCTTGCCGCTTCCGTCAGCCAAAAACATCATATTGGCATAATCCTCAAAGCTCAAAGCAAAGTAAGGAGCGGGGCGATTCACTTCCACCCACTTATCAAACTCAGCCTGATCGGTGAAGCCCATGAAGAACTCCTTACCGTCTGTGGTTTTCAGGAAGGGGAAATGGAACTGGGTATCGGGATCTACCACCCATCTTCCGTCAGGAGTCTGCACGGGAGCGGGAACCAGATTTACAGGTGCCATGTAGGAACCCTTTACCAGTTCATTGACGAACATGCTGCGATGCTCTTCGGAAGGATCTTCCTTCAGAAGTTCGATAAAGCCCATCATCATGGGATTGGATACAGGTTTGTTAAACTCCATTTTGGTACCTCTCTTATACTCTGTTGTAGTTGATGAGACAACCCTTTAAGATGATCTGTCTCTCTTCGTCGGTGAGTTCGCCAAGTTTCAAGGTGAACTCCTTGAGGCTGTCACCCTTTACAGCGTATGCCTTGATGACCTCGGTCTTCTCCACAACAGCCTTCTTGATGTCGGGGATGAAGAGGTAATCCAGGTTCTTGAAAGGAAGCTCGCCCTCCTCGATCAGGAAAGGAAGCATACCCCAGTTGATCAGGTTGGAACGATAACGCTTGGTAGCGTACTCATTTGCGATGTTAGCCCATCCGCCCAGTACCTTCTGGCAACTTGCTGCCTGCTCTCTTGCAGAACCGTCGCCGGGCTTTACTGCGAAGATGGTGGAACCGAAGCCGGTATTCTCATGGCTGACACCTGCAAACTGTGCCTTGATAGGTCCCATAACGTCCTTGATGGCGGGCATTACGTGGCAAGGGCACTCACCCTTCATACGAGCCTCTTCCAGAGCACGCATAGCCTTTGCACGGCCTACATACTCGGGATCCTTACGGCTTAAGGTAAACTCAGCCAGGCCCAGAGGGTTGGAACGATAAGAAGAAGTCTCACCGGAAGGGATCAGTTCGTCGGTAGTGGTTACGGGATCGTGGATCTCGCTGACTACCTGGAGCAGCAGGTTATCAGGCAGTGCGCCCATTGCAGGCCAGTCCTTGATGTTGGGACCGAACTGGATCTCGGTCTCGGGATCTGCAACACCGTGAGAATCGAATACGCGGTTTGCATAGATCTTGCTGTCGAAGTGATATTTATATTTTCCGATGGTACCGTCAAAGTCGGTAGCAGGGGTAAGTACACCCTTATTTGCTGCGGTTGCAGCGATGGAACGTGCGTCCATCAGAGCTACGGAAGAGATCTGGCCGTTCTGCAGCTTAGAACCTTCACGGTTAGGGAAGTTTCTGGTGGAGTGGCGGATACTGAATGCATTATTTGCAGGAGTATCGCCGGCACCGAAGCAAGGTCCGCAGAAAGCGGTCTTCATAACAGCACCGGTCTCCAGGATGGTTGCTGCGCAGCCGTTCTTGATCAGTTCCATATATACAGGCATGGAAGCGGGATATACGCTCAAGGTAAATCCGTCGGAACCGATGTAGCTGCCCTTTAAGATGTCAGCTGCAGCACAGATATTCTCGAATCCACCGCCGGCACAACCTGCGATGATACCCTGATCTACCATGAACTTGCCGTTCTTTACCTTATCCTTCAGATGGAAGTCTACTGCGCCGTCAAGGCTTACCAGTGCGCGCTTCTCGGTCTCGTCCAGGATATCCATGAGGTTTGCGTTCAGCTCCTCGATGGTGTAGGTGTTGCTGGGATGGAAAGGCATTGCGATCATGGGACGAATGGTGGAAAGGTCGATACAGATCATACCATCGTAGTATGCAACCTGTCCGGGATTCAGTTCCTTGTAAGCCTCTGCTCTGCCGTGAGTCTCATAGAAGTCCTTGACCTGATCGTCGGTCTTCCAGATGGAGGACAGACAGGTGGTCTCAGTGGTCATAACATCGATACCGATACGGAAGTCAGCGGAAAGAGATGCCACGCCGGGACCAACGAACTCCATTACTTTATTCTTAACATAGCCGTTCTTGAATACAGCGCCGATGATAGCCAGTGCTACGTCCTGAGGTCCTACGCCCATGATGGGTGCGCCGGTAAGGTATACGCCGACTACGCCGGGCATGTTGATGTCATAGGTCTGATTCAGAAGCTGCTTAACCAGCTCGGGACCGCCTTCACCCATTGCCATGGTACCGAGAGCACCGTAACGGGTATGGGAGTCGGAACCAAGGATCATCTTGCCGCCTTCAGCGAGCATTTCTCTTGCGAACTGATGGATAACTGCCTGGTGAGGGGGTACATAGACACCGCCGTACTTCTTCGCACAGGTAAGACCAAACATGTGGTCATCCTCGTTGATGGTACCGCCTACCGCACACAGAGAGTTGTGGCAGTTGGTGAGAACGTAAGGCATGGGGAACTTCTGCAGTCCTGATGCTCTTGCGGTCTGGATGATACCAACGAAGGTAATATCATGAGAAGTCAGCTTGTCGAAGCGAACCTTCAGCTTGTCCATGTTGCCGGAAGTGTTGTGAGAAGCCAGGATACCATAAGCAATGGTCTCCTTTGCAGCCTCAGCCTTGGTAACGGTCTTACCGGTCTTGGCAGTGATGGCAGCTGCTGCTTCTGCGTTATCGGGAATGATCTCGGTGCCATTTACAAGATAAGCACCGCCTTGTAATAACTCTATCATAGGGACCTCCTTAGTAAGGGTAGATTGTCAATATTAACTACAATATTATATAAGAAACCGCCCCATTATGCAAGGGGCGGTTTGAAAGTCACATTATTCGATCACCAGCTCGCTCCACTTGTCGGAGGGTACCATGGTGATATAGGTGGTTCCGGGATTCAGCACGATAGCCTCGCCGCTGTCTGCGTATGTGAAGGAAGTGATGCCGCTCTCTTCCTTCTTGGACCACTTGATAGGCACTGCGGTACCGTTGGTGATAAAGTATCCGTTACCGCTGCCGATACAGTTGTAGATCATGTAGCCGTGCTCATCATACACTTCATAAGAACAGCTCTGCAGGATCAGATTCTTGAACATGGTCACATTGTTGTCATCCATGGGATCAACGTGTGCCTTGTTGTACACATAATACTCATACTTCTGTGCGTCCTCGTTATAGTAGAGCGCAGACTTGTTATGAGGGAAAGGCAGGGAAACGGTAGTGGCGGACAGGTTGCCGCTTGCCGCGGTCAAATCGGTTCCGTCCTCCTCTTCCGCAAACACAAAGTGCTCGCCGGGATAATACTTGTTGTACTCCTCGCTATACTTTGCAGCCTTGATTCTATCTCCCAGACCCTGATAGGACTTGCCGGTGTTGGGGTTGGTATATCCTTCATAAGTAACATACTCGGTAAACTCGGAAGCCTTGCCGTTGGTAAAGCGGGCAAAACCGCCGCTTAAATGTGCACAGTATGCTCTTGCAACATAATCATTGATGTAGAAAGGACCGCCGTCGTGGATCAATATTGCATTGTACTCAGCTGCCAGCATGATGTTGGTAGGACGGGTACTACGGACACTGCCGAACTGCTCGATATTCTTCCAATCCTTGACCACGCACATAAGACGGGTGATACGACCGTTTGCCTTACTGTTCATGATCTCATAGACTACATCTGCGCTGTTGACACCGTAATGGTCCAGAGCTGTGATCTCGTTGTCTACCATGATTGCCACGGGACGCTGATCCTTCAGCTCCTCATCGATCCAAAGGCCTGTCAGTTCGCTGCGATACATTCCCTCATGAGAGATCTCGGGCTCTGCTTCAGAGCTTTCCTCGCTCTCTGCCTCACTCTCGGAAGTTTCTGTAACCTCCGCATTTTCACTGCTCTGTGCCTCGCTGCTTGTCACTACCTGTATCGGTTCCAAGCTAAGTGCGGGCACTTCTTCCTCGCTGCCGCAGCCTGCAAGACAGGTGACTGTCAACAAGATGCTGAGGCAAAGATATATTTTTCTTTTCATCCTTTTTCTCCTTTACTCCTACAGTTCCACCGGAAACGTCCGGCTGACCGTAAAGAAGGGAAACTGTAACGTTTCCCTTTAGTCGCATTATAGCATAAAACTTCTTCTTTCACAAGACTATACCAAATCCCCCAAATATGGTACACTGGAAAAACAATTATCACAGCAGGGGGATAGTACGTGGATCAGAAAGAATTAGCCACAACCGAAGAGCTGAAACATCTGGAAGTCACCCAGTCTCTGGCAAAAAAAGAGCTGGACGAAACTCTGGGCCTCATCCTCTCTCTGGAAGAGGAGATGGAGACCAACAAGGAAGATGCCAAGGACAATGTCACCTTCGGCATCGCCGATGCCAACGATCCGGATGACTTCGAAGCCTTTATCGAATTGAGCCAGTCCATGACACACGTCGATAAGCTTTCGGAGGATTACGAGACTTATCAGGCCAGAGCCAAAATGCTCCGGGCTCTGTTAAAGACACCCTATTTTGCCCGCATCGACTTTCAGTTTGATGAATTCGACACGGAAAAGGTATACATCGGCCGCCGCGCTCTCACCGACAAGAGGACCCGGGATGTCATCGTCTACGACTGGCGTGCGCCTATTGCCAGTGTCTTCTATCGTTTCATGTCCGGCCCTGCCTCCTATGACGCTCCCTGCGGCCGGATCGACGGTGAACTGACCCTGAAGCGACAGTTTGAGATCAAGGAAGGTAACCTGGAATTCTTCTTTGACTCCGACCGCAATATCAACGACAAGATCCTGCGTCAGATCCTTTCCAAGAACACTTCTCCCCAGATGAAAGCCATCGTGGAGACCATTCAAAGCGACCAGGATACCATCATCCGTGACATGGAGAACGATCTTTTGATGGTACAGGGTGTAGCCGGCAGCGGCAAGACCTCCATCGCTCTCCACAGAGCCGCCTACCTGATGTATCAGGGCGCCCAGTCCAGACTCACCGCAGACAGTATTCTGGTACTGTCACCCAACTCCACCTTCGAGGAGTATATCTCCGGTGTGCTGCCGGAGTTAGGCGAGGAGAATGTGACCTCCGCCGTCTTTCGCGATCTATTGAAAGACGTGATCAAAGAATATTACGTGGAACCCCACTATGAATACCTGGAACACTGCCTGGCCGGTCACAAGAACAGTGACCTTATGAAGCAAAGCATGGCTTTAAAGACCTCCGAGCATTTCCTGGAACTGTTGAATTTCTTCCTGGAGGACCTGCCGGAGCGTCTGCTTCCCTATCAGGATATCTTCCACAAGGGAAAATGCGTCATGACTGCTTCTGCCATGAAAGACTGGCTCAGCCGCCGCCCTCAGGTGCCTCTGGGCGTCAAGCTGCGTCAGCTGCGGGAAGTGATCATGGAGCGGGCTTACGGCACCGCCATTCCACCCGCTCTGCGTGGGGAGGCTGCGGAGTTTTCCCTGCAGCTGCAGGAACTTTTGCAGTTAAATGTGGTGGATCTTTACCGTGAGTTCCTGACCTCCGAGTTCTACTCTCTGGAACTGATCGCGGATGTGGAGGATGAAGATACCTATGATGCCATCCTGAACCGTTCCTTCCGCTCCATGGAGAACGGCAAGATCTATTTCGACGATGCCTGCGCTATCACCTATCTGTATCTGCGTCTGTACGACAAATGCCGCAAGCGTCAGATCAAGCAGGTGGTCATCGATGAGGCCCAGGACTACTACCCCATCCAGTTCGAGATCATCAGTCTGCTCTACCCCAACGCAAAGTTTACCGTATTGGGAGACATCAACCAGACATTACTAAAACAGGAAAACAACAGTTTCTACAAAAAGGTGAAGGAGCACCTCCACAAGGAGAACTCCTCCCTCTACACCTTGAATAAATCTTTCCGCTGTACCGGCGAGATCCTGCAATACGCACTGCGTTTCCTACCCGATCTCCCCGCCATTGAAAGTTTCAACCGCGCAGGCGCGGATCCCGTTCTGCATGCAAGCGCATCCACCGAGAATTACCTCAAAGACCTGCAGGAAGAAATACAGCACTGTGTGGACAAGGGCTACAACTCCATCTGCCTGATCACCAAGTCCGCAGGCAATGCCTCCGCTCTGAAAGACCTTCTTTCGGATATGGAGCTTCCTATAAAGCCGAAGCTCATCTTAAGCCACACCGAAGAAGATCTCACCGGACTCTTCCTGATGCCGGTATATCTCTCCAAGGGACTGGAATTCGATGCGGTGCTGGTATGTGATGCAGATGCAGGAACTTACTCCACCGAGGAGGATCGCAACCTTCTCTATGTCAGCTGCACCCGTGCGCTCCACAGACTTTCCCTGTTCTCAAAGGGCACACCCAGTCCGCTGCTGCCTTAATATTTCACGCAAAAAGAGCCCTGCCTCCGTACTCAAACGAGTGCGGAAGCAGGGCTTTTCATTTGTGTTATATTACAGAGTAACCTTGTCCAGATGCCAGATCTCATCAACATACTGCTGAATGGTTCTGTCGGAAGTAAACTTACCGGAGCAAGCTACGTTCAGGATCGCGCTCTTAGCCCAACCCTCAGCGTCTCTGTAAGCTGCCTCAACCTTCTTCTGAGCCTCAGCGTAAGATCTGAAGTCCTTCAGGATGAAGTAGGTATCAGCCTTGGAGGTGCTCAGGGTGTTCAGAAGGGAGTTGTACAGAGGACGGAACAGTTCCTTGTCCTTGCTGTAGGTACCGTCGATCAGCTGATCAACGACTCTTCTGATATCAGCGTCGGTGTTGTAGATATCCATAGGATTGTAACCGCCGTGGTTCTCGAAGTTGATTACTTCGTCGGAGGAAAGGCCGAAGATGAATGCATTCTCTGCGCCAACCTCTTCTACGATCTCAACGTTAGCACCGTCCATGGTACCAAGGGTCAGAGCACCGTTCAGCATGAACTTCATGTTACCGGTACCGGATGCCTCCTTGGAAGCGGTAGAGATCTGCTCGGAAACATCAGCTGCTGCGAAGATGATCTCTGCGTTGGAAACGTTGTAGTTCTCGATAAATACGACCTTAAGCTTGCCGCCGATGCTAGCATCGTTGTTGATCACGTCTGCTACGGAGTTGATCAGCTTAATGGTCAGCTTAGCGTTGCGATAGCCTGCAGCTGCCTTTGCGCCGAAGATGAAGGATCTTGGATAGAAATCCATACCGGGATTCTTCTTCAGTTCATTGTACAGATACATTACGTGAAGGATGTTCAGGAACTGTCTCTTGTACTCGTGAAGTCTCTTGACCTGTACGTCGAAGATAGAGTTGGGATCCAGATCTACACCATTGTGCTCCTTAACGTACTTTGCAAGGCGAACCTTGTTCTTGTACTTGATCTCCATAAATTCCTTCTGAGCCTTCTTGTCATCTGCAAGGCCCTTGATCTTAGCGATCTGAGGAAGGTCGGTGATCCAATCCTTACCTGCATGAGCGGTTACCCAGTCAGCAAGGAGAGGGTTGCCGTGAAGCAGGAAACGTCTCTGAGTGATACCGTTGGTCTTGTTGTTGAAACGCTCAGGGAACATATCGTAGAAATCCTTCAGGGATTCCTTCTTCAGGATCTCGGTATGCAGTCTTGCTACACCGTTTACGGAATAGCCTGCAGCGATTGCCATATGAGCCATCTTTACCTGTCCATCGTACAGGATAGCCGTCTTCTTGATCTTGTGCTGTACATCTACGCCCCACTGGTTAGCGTATCTAGCCTCGATCTGCATTACGAAACGACGGTTGATCTCCTCAACGATCTGGTAAACTCTGGGAAGCAGTCTGGAGAACAGGTCGATAGGCCACTTCTCAAGTGCTTCTGCCATGATGGTATGGTTGGTATATGCACAGGTTCTGGTGGTGATGTCCCATGCTTCGTCCCAGCCAAGGCCGTAGTCGTCCAGCAGAATTCTCATCAGCTCGGGAATTGCTACGGTAGGATGGGTATCGTTCAACTGGAAGGTGACCTTCTCAGGGAACTGGTGAATGTCATTGTGCTTTCTCATGAACTTCTCAACTGCTTCCTGAACGGATGCGGAGATGAAGAAGTACTGCTGCTTCAGACGCAGCTCTTTACCTGCATAGTGGTTATCGTTGGGGTACAGAACCTCTACGATGTTTCTTGCCAGGTTCTCCTGCTCAACAGCCTTAGCGTACTCACCCTTGTCGAAGGAATCCAGCTGGAATACTTCCATGGGCTCTGCGTCCCAGATACGAAGGGTGTTAACGATGCCGTTGCCATAACCTACGATAGGAAGATCAAAAGGTACTGCACGAACTGCGGTGTAGTCCTCCTGAACGAACTTTGCTCTGCCGTACTCGTCAGCGGTCATAACAACACGTCCGCCGAACTTAACTACCTTAGCATACTCAGGGCGACGAAGTTCGAAAGGATTGCCGTTCTTCAGCCAGTTATCGGGAGCTTCTACCTGATAACCATCCTCGATCTTCTGCTTGAACATACCGTAGCGATAACGGATACCGCAGCCGTATGCGGGATATCCCAGAGTAGCCAGGGAATCCAGGAAACAAGCTGCCAGTCTTCCCAGACCACCATTACCCAGTGCTGCATCGGGCTCCTGGTCTTCTACTGCATTGAGATCAAAGCCAAGCTCCTCCAGTGCCTCACGTACGGGCTTGGAAGCCTGCAGGTTGATGATATTGTTACCGAGAGCACGTCCCATCAAGAACTCCATGGACATATAGTAGACCATCTTGGGATCCTGCTTCTCGTATGCTTTCTGTGTTTCGATCCAGTTATCCATGATCTGATCCTTGATTGCAAGGGATGCAGCCTGGAATACCTGCTGAGGAGTTGCCTCCTCCATATCCTTACGATATAAAGTTCTTACATTATATACAACACTTCTCTTGAAGAGATCCTTGTCGAACTTCAGTCCGGTCTCTTCTGCTGCGGGAGCAGCAACAACTTCTGCCTTCTTAGGTGCAGCAGCTTTCTTGGGAGCAGCAGCCTTCTTAGGTGCGGTCTCCTTCTTAGGTGCGGTCTCCTTCTTAGCGCTTGTTGCAGCCTTCTTGGTAGTAGTCTTCTTAGCAGTTTCGGTCTTCTTTGCAGTATCCTCAGCTGCCTTTGCGGTTACCTTTTTCGTTGTTTCTGTCTTCATTCGAAAAACCTTTGCCTTTCTACGAATCAAAGTTTGCCCCCAAACTTTTCCCCTTATACAAGCATTAGCAAGGTCTCACGGGTGCTCCCGCAAAACCTTGCCGCATTATATCATTACTTTTTCGATGATACAAGTATTTTTTTACAATCTTTCCAGGGAGATGGTAACGGTCTCACCGTTTACATTCCACTCCTTGGTCACTGCGAAGGTACTTTCGGTGGTCAGTGAATCAGCCAGAACCTTGCCGCAGATTGCGTCGCTGTTCTTCTGAGCGATGGCTGCCAGCTTCTCGTTTCCGTTCAGGGAAACCTTGATGTGGTCCATAACTTCGAAGTCAGCATCCTTTCTCATGGTCTGTATCTTGCTGATGATCTCGTATACGAAACCTTCCTCGATCAGCTCCTCGGTGAGGTTGGTATCCAGTACAACGGTGATCTTGTTGTCTTCCTGAGATACATAGCCTTCCTTCTGAGCCATATCGATGAGCAGGTCGTCCTTGGTCAGCTCTACGGTGACATCACCTACGGTAAAGGTGATCTTGCCGTTTGCATTCAGCTCATCCATAGTTGCGTTGCCATCCAGGGTAGCCAGAGTCTTCTGGATGCCGCCCAGCTGCTTGCCGTACTTAGGGCCTACGGTACGAAGCTGAGGCTTGAAGGTATAGGAAGTGAAGTCTCTGACATCACTTGTGAATACGACATCCTTTACATTCAGCTCATCCTTGATGATATCGGTGAAGAAGGAGTCCAGGGTGAACTCAGCCTTGATGTACATCTTGCTGATAGGCTGACGGTTCTTGATCGCTGCATCGTTACGGCAGGCACGTCCGATAACAACTGCTGCCAGAACGTTCTCCATATCCTTCTCAAGCTGCTTGTCGATGAACTTCTCCTCTACTACAGGGTAGTCGCAGAGGTGGATACTTTCGGGAGCGCTTGCGTCGATGGAGCATACCAGGTTTCTGTAGATATCCTCAGTCATGAAAGGAATCATGGGAGCTGCGGTCTTACAGATGGTTACCAGTGCGGTGTACAGAGTCATGTAAGCATTGATCTTATCCTGCTCCATGCCCTTTGCCCAGAAACGCTCACGGCTGCGGCGAACATACCAGTTACTCATCTCATCCACGAAATCCTGCAGAGCCTTGCCTGCTTCGGGGATGCGATACTTATCCAGATTGTCATCTACTTCGCCGACTACGGTGTTCAGTCTGGAAAGCAGCCACTTATCCATTACGGGAAGCTTGTCGTAGTCCAGAGTGTACTTGGTAGCGTCAAAGTTATCGATATTTGCATACAGTACGAAGAATGCGTAGGTATTCCAAAGGGTACCCATCAGCTTACGCTGACCTTCCTGAACCAGCTTTCCGGAGAAACGCTTGGGGATCCAGGGAGCGGAAGCGGTGTAGAAGTACCAACGGATCGCATCTGCGCCGTAGGTCTCCAATGCATCGAAAGGATCTACCGCATTGCCCTTGGACTTACTCATCTTCTGTCCGTTCTCATCCTGTACATGGCCCAGAACGATTACGTTCTCGTAAGGAGCCTTGTTGAACAGCAGAGTAGATTCTGCCATCAGGGAGTGGAACCAACCTCTGGTCTGGTCAACAGCCTCAGAGATGAACTTTGCAGGGAACTGCTGCTCGAAGAGTTCCTTGTTCTCAAAAGGATAGTGATGCTGAGCGAAAGGCATTGCACCGGAGTCGAACCAGCAGTCCAGAACCTCGGGAACACGATTCATCTTGCCGCCGCACTTAGGACAGGTAATGGTCACAGCATCGATGTAAGGTCTGTGAAGTTCTACCTCAGCAGCCTTAGGGTCGCCTGCCTTCTCAGCAAGCTCTGCACGGCTACCGATACACTCGAAGTTGCCGCACTCACACTCCCAGATGTTAAGGGGAGTACCCCAGTAACGGTTACGGGAGATCGCCCAGTCCTGAATGTTCTCAAGCCAGTTGCCGAAACGGCCGGAACCGATGGATTCAGGGATCCAGTTTACGGTGTTGTTATTTCTGATCAGATCGTCCTTAACAGCAGTTTCCTTGATGTACCAGGACTCTCTTGCATAGTAGATCAGGGGCGTGTCACATCTCCAGCAGTGAGGATACTCATGCTCGAACTTGGGTGCGTCGAAGAGCTGTGCTCTCGCATCCAGATCCTTCAGTACCTCAGGGTCAGCCTTCTTAACGAAGAGACCTGCGAAAGGAGTCTCTGCGGTCAATTCACCCTTGCCGTCAACGAACTGTACGAAAGGCAGGTCGTAGTTACGTCCTACATTTGCGTCGTCCTCACCGAAAGCAGGAGCGATATGAACGATACCGGTACCATCGGACATAGTAACGTAATTGTCACAGGTTACGAAGAAGCCCTTCTTGTTCTGCTTATCTGCAACAGCCTTAGCGCAAGCGAACAGAGGCTCATACTCCTTGTACTCCAGATCCTTACCGGTGTAAGTCTCCAGAACTTCGTATGCTGCAACGCCGTTCTCCTTGTCAGCAAGCTTGCCAAGAACGGAATCCAGCAGTGCCTGTGCCATATAATAAGTATAATTGTCAGCAGCCTTTACCTTAACATAGGTATCGGAAGGGTTCACACACAGAGCCACGTTGCTGGGCAGAGTCCAGGGAGTTGTGGTCCATGCAAGGAAGTAAGCATCTTCGCCTACTACCTTAAAGCGAACGATAGCGGAACGCTCCTTAACTGTCTTGTATCCCTGAGAAACCTCAGCGGAAGAAAGAGGGGTTCCGCAGCGAGGACAGTAGGGAACGATCTTGAATCCCTTGTAAAGCAGACCCTTGTTCCAGATCTCCTTCAGTGCCCACCACTCGGACTCGATAAAGTTGTCATCATAAGTTACATAAGGGTCATCCATATCAGCCCAGAAGCCGACGGTGCCGGAGAAATCCTCCCACATTCCCTTATATTTCCATACGGATTCCTTACATTTCTTAATGAAGGGCTCCATACCGTATTCTTCGATCTGCTCCTTACCGTTTAAGCCAAGAAGTTTCTCAACTTCCAGTTCAACGGGAAGACCGTGAGTATCCCAACCGGCCTTACGGGGAACCATGTATCCCTTCATGGTACGATATCTGGGGATCATATCCTTGATGGTTCTGGTCTCAACGTGACCGATATGAGGCTTACCGTTAGCGGTAGGAGGTCCGTCATAGAAGGTGTAGGTAGGGCCTTCTTTACGGCTGTCGATACTCTTCTTGAAGATGTCATTGTCTTTCCAGAACTTCTCGATCAGCTTCTCGCGCTCTACGAAGTTCATGCTTGCATCAACCTGTTTGTACATAATGCTGTCTTCCTTTCCATATTCACTCATAAAAACCGTCTGCTTCGCATCCGGCGTCCCTTCGGGACTATTGTTTTTATTTCGTATACGCTCGGGTGAAAACAAGCCAGCTTGTTTTCCTTACCTCGCTACATAAAAGACCCCGTCCCGTAAAAGGACGAGGTCTGATTGACTGTTCTCGTTTCACCACCTGTTACGTCATACGCTCCGATCGGAGTTATATGCTGTCCTGTAACGGAGGACTGCCGTCCGGAACTACACAACTGCTCAAAGGGCTGCCTTTGTTCCGACTGCTCAGAAGTGATCTTCATTCCAGGTTTACTCGCACCGGACTCACACCCTCTCCGGCTCGCTGTGCCTTTCTCTCTGCAACTACTCTCTTCGTCACCGCATTTAAGATGATATTTAATGATATGATATTATAATCGCAGAAATATTGGAATGTCAAGGGGGTATCGGTTGATTTTCCGCCCGAAAGTGTTATACTTGAGAAAGGTATTTTTTACCTACTATTCAGAGGAAAAGAATTGAGGAAACTGTTATGGACAGACAAAATCTTACACTGATGACTGACCTCTATGAATTGACCATGATGCAGGGTTATTTCAAAAATAAGGATCAGAACGAAACCGTTATTTTCGATGCTTTCTACCGCACCAATCCCTGTGGCGGCGGCTTTGCGATCTCCGCAGGCTTAGAGCAGGTGATCAAGTATATCAAGGAGCTGAGATTCGATGCCGAAGATATCGACTATCTGGCTTCCCTGGGCATCTTCCAACAGGACTTCTTAGAGTACCTGAGGGACTTCCACTTCTCCGGTGACATCTGGGCCATCCCTGAAGGAACCGTTATGTTCCCCAGAGAGCCTATCATCAAGGTCATCGCTCCCATCATGGAAGCACAGCTGGTAGAGACAGCGATCTTAAATATCATCAACCACCAGAGCCTGATCGCCACCAAGGCGGCAAGAGTTTGCTACGCAGCAAAGGGTGACGGCATCATGGAGTTCGGTCTTCGCCGTGCTCAGGGTCCCGACGCAGGTACCTACGGTGCAAGAGCTGCCATGATCGGCGGCTGTATCGGTACCAGCAACGTGCTCTGCGGCCAGCTCTTCGATGTTCCCGTAAAGGGCACTCACGCTCACAGCTGGATCATGAGTTTCCCCGACGAATATACCGCATTCAAGACTTACGCAAATATGTATCCCGGCGCCTGCATTCTGCTGGTTGATACTTACGACACCTTAAAGAGCGGTGTTCCCAATGCCATCCGCGTCTTCACCGAGATGCGTGAGGCCGGCATTCCCCTTACCTTCTACGGCATCCGCTTAGACAGCGGCGACCTTGCTTACCTTTCCAAGAAAGCAAGAAAGATGCTGGACGAGGCAGGCTTCCCCGACGCAGTCATCTCCGCTTCCAACGATCTGGATGAATATCTGATCGACAGTTTGAAGGCACAGGGTGCTGCCATCACCTCCTGGGGTGTAGGTACCAACCTGATCACCTCCAAGGACAACCCTTCCTTCGGCGGTGTCTACAAGCTGGCAGCCATCATGGGACCTGACGGAAAGTTCATCCCCAAGATCAAGCTTTCCGAGAATACCGAGAAAGTCACCAACCCCGGCAACAAAAAGATCTATCGTGTCTACGACAAGGAAAGCGGCAAGATCAAGGCCGACCTCATCTGTCTGGTAGAAGAAGAATTCACGGAAGACAAAGATCTGATGCTCTTCGATCCCGCAGAACCCTGGAAGAAGACAAGGTGCAAAGCCGGAAGCTACACCCTGCGTCCTCTGATGGTACAGGTCTTCGACAAAGGACAGTGTGTCTACGACTCACCCAAGGTCATGGACATCCGTGCTTACTGCATCGAAGAACAGGCCACCCTCTGGGAGGAGACCAGACGTCTGGTAAATCCCCAGGCCGTATACGTGGATCTGTCTCCTACCCTGTATGACATCAAGATCGACCTGTTGGAAAAGATGAGCGAATCTTAATATCGAAATCAATTATTGCTCCATTTGCCTCCCCAGAAATGCGGCGGCACTTTGGAGCAATTTTTGTTCTACCTCTCCCATGTTGGTCCTTTTGTCATTCTGCAGAAGTACCACGCTTCCCACGATATCTCCCTCGCAGAGAATGGGGGCGATAGCCTCGTGCTGATATTCGTCCTCCGTCTCGTCACAGACTTTGATAAAGTTCCTATCTCCCTTGGTGGCAAGCACTGCCTCCCTGCCATGGACCTTCTCATCCATCTGCTTTCCCACATTCTTGCCGATCAACTGCCTGTAACCTCCGGCCGCAGCAATGAATCTGTCTCGATCCGCGATCAAGGCGGCATGTCCCGATACCTGTGCTAGGCTCTCCGCATATTGCTTGGCAAAAGTGGACATCTCCCCGATAGGTGAATACTTTCTAAGGATGACCTGTCCTTCCGTGTCCGTATATATTTCAAGCGGGTCGGATTCCCGAATATGCAGTGTCCTGCGTATTTCTTTGGGAATCACAACCCGCCCTAAATCATCGATTCTTCTCACAATTCCTGTTGCTTTCATACCTGCTCTCCTTCAACGGTGATAAGTTTAAGCATAGTATGTGAACTGTTTGAAAAGTTATTCATTTTTTACAGAGAATAGAGAGGATCTCTCTTCTGCACGTAAAATCTTTCGATCTCCTCGCGAATCTCCTCCTCGATCTTCGGCTGAGGCTCCTTCTTGGGTCTTGCCACGTAATACCCCTGGATCAAGTCCACCTTCAATCGGATGACCTCCTTCAGCTCCTCGGAGTTCTCGACGCCCTCTGCCAGCGCCATGATATTATTCTGATGGGAATATTCCACAATGCTTCTCACGAAATGCTGCTTCTGAGGGCTGTCCTGAATATCCTTGATCAGCATGCGGTCGATCTTCACATAACGAGGCATGTAACGAAGCAGGTTGTTAACGTTGGAATAACCTGCGCCGTAGTCATCCAGTGCGATCTCCACGCCGATCTCATCCACCTTCTGTCTGAACAGCTCCAGACGGTCCTCCGCAAGTTCGGATTCCTCCGTAAACTCAATGACCAGTCTGCCCTTGAGTTCCTTTCTCTTCAACTGCTCAAATGCCCAGTACGCATCCTCGTTTTCCAACTGATAGCCGGGAAGGCTGTTGACGAAGATCTTGGCATTCTTCAACTTCCGCTCATTCTTCTCTACATACTGCAGCACATTGTAGATGGTGGCTTTTTCCACATCATACAGGCGGTTTAAGAAGGTAGCACCCTGCATGATCTCTCCGGGGCCGATCTCGCCATACTGTTCGCAGCGCATCAGTGCCTCATAAGCATAGATAGAGCCATCGGTGGCTTTGACGATCGGCTGGAAATAGTAAGCCAGAAGGTTGTTGTCCAAGATCTCTTCTACGATCTGGTTACGCTTCAGATCGCTGAGTGACAGTTCTGCCTCTCCGCGGTGCTTCTCGCGTTCCAATACTTTATTATGATTCTTCTGTCCGACGGTATGGTTGATCAAGGATTCCAGTGTGGCATTGTCCACGGGACTTCCGCTCAGGATACCCATATTAAAATCGATGGTCCAGTCATTGGCCTCCGGCAGACGATACTCCCGCAGTTTCGTACGCAGTGCATCCAGAAAACGTTTGCTTCTGTAGGAATCCGCGCCGCCTCTCATAGCCACCAGAAACTCATCGTTGCTCAGTCGGCAGCACACCTCTTCCTCTGTCAGGAGTTCCTGCACGAAACGTCCCATGACACGGATGATTCTGTTGCCGTAGTCTCGACCCAATTCTTCATTGACGGTCTTAAGGCTCTTCACATCCAATGCCAAGATGCTGAGTTCTTCCTTTTTATCCAGACATTCCATAGCCAGATTGAAGGAAAGATTCAGGAAACCGCGGTAATTATACAGACCGGTCATAGAGTCACGGACCTGAGCGGAATTGATCTGCTCCAGCATTCTGTGCAAGGTCTGCTGTCTGAAGAATGCTTCCATGCCCTGCATGACATTCTTCATCCAGTTACGGTAGGTCACATCGTACACTCTGATCTCTCTGCCGTAGTTGACTACCGCATAACCGAAGCATCTGTCATCAAAATACAGAGGGGTGAAAATATAAGTCGTAGGATACTCTCTCTCCTCATACAACTGAGGCAGAAGGAGGTAGGTATCGAAATAGTTCATAAAATCGATCCTGTTCTCGGGACTGTCGGGATCTTCGGAGCATACAATGATCTGATGCATCTTGGTAGCATATCCTTTGCGGATAGCACGCTCTCCGATATTTTGCTCCGGATACATGAAATTATCATTCAGACACACATAGAAATTGCTGAAGGGTCTGATCTGATAGGTATAATCAAAAACTTTATTATAAAAACTCTTGTAATCCGTCTCGGAAAGCAAGTCCTCGATCAGATGATTGAAATCGGAATAGTAACCTCTTGCGGAACGGTTGGTCTGCCAGACGGTACGTAACTTCTTGGGCACCATCTCCACATGGTAAGAGCATCCGCAGCTGGCACCGATGAACAAGGGTGCCTTAGGTGTGAATACAGGTTCCTGCTTACCGTTCATGGCCGCATCCAGCCAAGTCAGGCAGTAAGCACCGCACTCATCCGCAGGAATCTCAGCGGAAGTTAACGGCTTCGGGCTGGTTCGTCCGTCCTCCACGGAGTCGTAACCGATCACAGCGATCTGGTCCGGAATGGAAAGCCCCAATTCAACGAATCGATTGGCCGCACCAAGAGCCATAATATCATTGGCACAGGCAAGGGCCTGAGGCAATTGACCGCCCTTCTCCACCAGGAATTCCGCATACTCTTCACCACTGTCATACCAGTAGTTGCCATGGAAGATGCGGTTGCTCTTCACGGATAAACCGTGATCCCGCATACAGTCACAGTAAGCGTTCAGACGGGCTATGGAGTGGGGATGATCCTTCTTACCTCCCAGGTAAGCGATATCGGTGTATCCGTGCTCCTCGATCAGATGGCTGATCAGGCGATACTGGGGTGTATAGTGATCTATCATAACACTGGGGAAGAACGCGCTCTCCTGGTCTACCACCAGAACGGGACCGTTGAACTTCTCCTTGATCTCGCGCTGCAGAGAATCTGCCAGTCCGGGCGTCAGGATCGTATCCAGCATGATCAGGATCGCATCATACAGATGGAATTGCGCCAGACGGTAAATATTGGAGTCACCCACATTACGCAGATCCGTTTCCTGGAACTTCTGAAACATAGAGAATACGCATACATCATAATCCAGTTTGTATGCTTCCTTTATGAATTCCTTCATGAAACGCTGCTGTGTATTTTCTTCAATTTGTGCAAGCAATACGCATATACGCTTTCTCAAATCGATAACCCTTCCTTTGAACCTTTTGCGCCCCGATCTTCAAAACAGTGCCGCAAATACATTTGAATCGTGTATTTTCATACAACCGCTCATCATAAATGTTAACATATTATGAATAAAGTGTCACGCAAATATTATCGCCAACATCTTACAACTTCTTGCAGTATTGCCCAAATATTTCACCGCAACAACATCGGTTGAATTGTCCCTTGGGGGATGCTATAATGAATACCGAATAAACTCAGGGAAAGGATCGGAAATGAAGAAAACAAAACTTCGACTCATATTGCAATACGGTATATTTCTGGTTCTTCTCGGCCTGCTTCTGCTACGTGTCAACTACGTGTTCCGCGAGAAGGAACTGGCTTTCGCCCAGGACAATTTCGCTGCTCTGGAAAAGGACTCCGTGGATGTAGTCTTCATCGGTACCAGCCATCAGTTCTGCAGCATCGACCCGGACCTTCTGTGGGAAGAATACGGCATCAACTCCTTTATGCTTGCCACCTCTGCTCAGACCCTTCCCATGTCTTATTACGCTGCCATGGAAGCCATCGAGTTGCAGCATCCAAAGACCATCATTCTGGAATTATTATATGCCACCAATGATTTCCGCACCGTCACCCCGGAGATGTCCCATACCTTCTTCGACGGCATGCCGAACTGCAAAGCCCGCACCCTGGCATTAGAGGATCTGATCCCCAAGGAAGACCGTATCTACTATCTTCTGAATCTGGGTGCTTACCACACCCGCTGGAAGGACCTGAAAGAAAAGGATTTCCTCTCCAACCGTACCGCTCCCCGAGGAAGATATTACACGGAAGAGATCTCCTACAACTGGATCATTCCCGTCATCCCGGAGACGGAAAAGGAACCCATGTCGGAGGAGATGCTTAAATACCTGAATATGACCGTGGACCTCTGCAAAGAAAACGATGTGGAACTGATCTTCTATGTGGCACCTTTCAATTCCTTATATGCTGACGATGACACCAGAGAAGATCTCTACCGCAGACAGCGCATCTTCAACTGGATCACGGATTACGCCGCAGAGAAAGGCATCGAATACCACAATCTGTTCTATGAACTTCCCGCCATCGGTCTGGACGGCGAAACAGATTACAAAGACTCTCAACATTTAAACTTCCACGGCCAGGAGAAACTCACAAGATACATGGCCGAGCAAGGATATTTAGGGCAATAAAAAACCTCACATTTCTGTGAGGTTTTTTTATTTATACAGATGCTTTTCTCAGTTTCTTGGTGATCGTCTTCTCCAGGTAACCGTAGCACTGGTTGATCACAACAGAGATCACGATGACGAACAGGAAGGTGAGCACATTTGCCACCAGGTTATTGACGAATCCGGTGCCGGAACCTTTGTAGAGTTTCTCTACTACCCAGGCACAGAATTTGAAGCCGAAGATCATCTGGATCGCATACATCTCCAGCGTAGCGGAACCGATCCACTTGACCACCTTTCCCTCGGGGATCAGGTCACTTAAGCAGATAAAGCCTAAAGAAGAGGGAATTGCCAACACATAGAACATATCCTTCAGAGGCTTCTGCAATGCAGGCTTGTAACCGAACTTGAACATGATCAGAGTTCCCACTGCCAGGAGCAGCACACCCGCCAGGGCTTTCTGCCAGGTCTTCAGCACAAGTTTACCGGAAGCGATCCATCTGCCTGCATAGAATCCCACAAGCAATATCGGAATGCGGTTCCAGAAGATAAAGAACGCTTTGTACTTCGTCAACTGTGTCACTGCAAGTCCTACGCCGAACCACACGATCAATACCGAAAGGACAGCGAACAGGGGACTCTTCTTATTCAGTTTCTGATACAGCGGTGCCAGGAGATAGAACAGCATGATCGCGGGCAAAAACCACAGGAATGCTCCGCCGCCTTTTGTCACCAGGTTCACACCTGTGAGCACCTGAACCAGGGCTACCACCTTCCAGTTGCGCAAGAAGAAGGCCACCAGGGCAAACAGCAGGAATTTCACATATACCGCCTTGAATCGTGAGATCACAAAGGCCTTATAATCTGTCACTTCTCTGGTACCGATCGAATATGCCGACAGGAAGAAGAACATATCCACGCCGATATATGCAGTCTGTCTTAAAAACATCTCGACTTTGTTTCTGGTCAAAAGAGAGACCCACAAGTGAAAGAACACGATCAACAAAGCCGATACCATCATGATCGATCTTCTGTTTTTCATAAAAGTCTACCTTACTTAAAAATCATCCTCAAAAGAAGCAGGGGTCATCAGGAATACCAGATGATTGTCATCGATTGCTTCCGCGTAAGTGATGTCAGCCTCGGTACAGATATTCCAACGAGGGTTTGCGTTAGCGCGAAGAGTTGCCTCAAGAGCAGCTGCGTCATCTGTCTCAAAAATATAACCTACAAAAGGAACACTGCCGATGATAGGTCCGAAGGTGATACCCTTGTTGAAACCGGTGATGGTGTCATCAAAACCGTTCAGATATCCTTCCTCAACCTCCATATAGTCCATTGCGTAAGGAGCGATGTCCTCATACTTGGTCTTCACTGCCAGGAAAACATCTCCCAGTTCCAGACCGTCAGCCATCTCAGCCTTGATGGCAGTTGCAAAATTCTCAGCGGGATTTCCGTTAAATACCACCTCGGTGCTCTCGGAACTTACTGCCTCGGAGCTCTCCTTGCTCTCAGTGCTTGCGATCTCGGAAGAAGCCACGGAAGACTCCTGAACGGAAGGCTTGGTCTCCTCCTTACCGCAGCCGGCCAAAAGACCGGTGATCATCAAACCTGTCATAGACAGTACCAGTAATCTTTTCAACATATTATTTTTCATAATCATCCTCCTTCATAAACTGCATGAATCATTGCTTAACTAGCTTTGGCAAATGATACTATATTATGCTCGTTTATTCAAGCATTATACCTCGATTTTCTGAATTCTTAAGAATCACTTTGCTATGGTAGTGTGGCATAAAATAAGCCCGTTCGATTCTTTTTCCTCTCGAACGGGCTCTTAATGAATTTCCTGTAATTTCATTGTCTACACCTTCTACTTTCCTAGTCTATGAGATTCAAATCATGTACCCTTTGGACCGTACCTCCTGTATTTGATGATCTATATGAACTCTAAGAGTTATTTCATGCTTAAAACTATCTACCCATTGGACTGTACCCCTTTTATTATACTGTCGATTAAAAACTTAATGATCCATCGGACCGTTCCTCCTGACTTGTTGTTTCTTTCCTTTTGTTGATTTTATAGTAACGCATCTTTATGGGTTTGTCAATAGTTTTCTGTAAATATTTTTATAGATTATAAATATTCAGAATATTCTTGCAATAAGGCAAAAATAAACAGACGGATGCATATACTCTCCGTCTGTTCTTCGCTCCTTAATAGATCAACCAAACCACTACTGCCAGCAGCACCACCTTGGTAATACAGGGGTATACCGTCTGCCTCATGGTTCTCTTCTCCTCAGCACCCGCTCCGGTGAATACCGAAAGTAACAGTGCAACTACCGCCGTGAAGATCCAGCTGAACAGGAAGCCCCAGAAGCATCTCATCAGAGAGAGCATGGGCTCCGTTGTGGAGATCCACAGAACGGCCATGATTCCCAGGGAGAAATAATATGCCTGATTGATATACTTTTTGAAAATACGGTGTTCTACCACCACGACCCCTCTCATGGTTTCGAAGAGGTACAGCCACACCATCAATACCGCGATCGCTCCAACCGCAATTGCAGCGATCATCAAATAATTATTTAATGAATCCTGATACATGATCCTTCACTCCTTCTATTTTCTCTCTGATCGCCTCTGTCTTCTCCTCGGCTATGTGCTTATCCTTCCCCTTTTCGATCAAAGCCTCCACTGTTTCGTAGAGACGACCTCCTCCGGGAATGCCTCTCTCAAAGACCGCATAGCTTCTGATGGCCAGATCCTGGGCATGACGCAGGGCATTCTCCGGCATCAGAGGGTTATGATTCAATTCCAGCAATACCACAAAAGCGAGCATCGCCAGGGTCACAGGAAATGTCCATCCCTGCATTTTACACAGGAACGCATTCACGGCGTCCATTCGTGTCTGTCGCTTTACATTTCCCCGCTTGCCGTATTTCTCTTTCTGCGCCCGAAGTTCTTCCCGATAGATTCGGCGTACTTCCTTCTGGGGCATCAGGGAATGGCAGGTAGGACACACATCCACCCATAAGAGATTGATGGAGGAACAGGTACAGGTCCATTGGTTTTCGTTTCTCAGATCACTCATCCGTCCAATCCTCCTGTTCCCATATATCTGCTCAGTTCAATGTCCGTCAGGAACTTCTGCATCAGCATCAGTTCACGTCTCACAGTCATGTGGTCTTCCTCGGCTCCGTAGCCGAAGGCAGGGCAATGATATTTGGCGGCCAGTTCTCCCTCGAACATCGGAAAATACTCTGGGGACCGGAACAAGGCCGCATACTCTTTCAGCTGTGCCTCTTTTTCACTGCAATCCTTCTGCAGCTGCTCCCGCTTGCCCTCATCTCTCATGCTGCGCAAACTCAGTTCCGTGCGATCATATAGATCCTTGGCAGCCGCATTCTCCTCTATGACCTGACGAAACAGGGGTTCTCCCTCTTCCAGCTCTGTCTGTACCTGTCGCGCATAGATCTGATATCTGATCTTCATCAGGAAAAACTGCTTCTCGTAAGCCTCCAAAAATATCTTTTTTCTGGCTTTCTGTCCCTGCATATTCTCCAGGGCTCTCTCAGATTCCTTCCAGCGAAGTTCCGCACTGCTTAAGTTGTCCTCTTCTCTCTTCAGCAGTTTCTCATAACCTTCCAGGGTCTTCAAACTGCTGCTGTAGACTGTGTACAGCAATTCAAAGCGTTCCAGACGGTCCTGATAGTCCTGTATCTGTTTACGATTGCGGGCATTCTGCTCCGCAATACCGGTATTATCAGCCATTTGCTTTTTATCCTTACACTAAATTCTGGTGATTCCGTCATCCTCGTACAGCTCGTACTCCGCTCCGGAGTAGCCCAGCCACTCTATGGTCGACATGTCGATGTCCGCAGTATTCTCCGCCGCCTTCACCAAAGGAATGCACTTTTTCTTGCGGACGAAGAGAGGCACCTCGTTCAATGCCACCTCCACATAGTGATGTCCCTGGGGAAGCTGCTCGGTGTGAAGGGTTCCGTCCGGCAGGAATTTCACGAGCAGCATCTCCTCCGGCAGGTATACATATCTTCCCTCCGCATTCTGAGTATAGACAGGAGCGATCATGATCTCATTGCCCACCATCAGCTGGTCTTCCACCCTGCGGGCCATGGTATCATCGGGATACACAAAGGCCAGCGGTTTGAACATCATATCGTCTCGCAGTGCCGCCTTCATGTATTCACTGTAGAGATAAGGGATCAATCGATATCTCACGCTGATGACATGTCTGAAGTCCTCGATTCCCTCGAACTGATATGCCTCCTGTAATCTGGTATCGAGGGCGGAGTGATTACGCATCAGGGGTGTGAACACCCCCAGTGCCAGCCAGCGCAGCAACAGATCTCTGGTGGTATCGCAGCCGAAACCGCCCAGATCCGCGCCAACATACAGGAAACCGCACATATTCAGAGAAGGCAGCATCTTCAGATTCAACAGAAGGTGAGACCACCAGGACTTATTGTCACCGGTCCAGATACCGCCGTAACGGTGCATACCGATGTAAGAAGATCTGGAAAACAACAGGATCCTCTTATCCGGTGAGATCTTTTCAAAAGCCTCACCCGCAGCCCTTGTCATATTGTAGCCATATAGATTATGTACGTCGCTGTGACGCACCATTTTGCCGTTGACTTTGTGATAGAAGGAGTCATAATCCTTCCGACTGTTTGCCAGTCCCGCCGCCATGCTTCCCAGTGCAAAGGGAGGGATCTCCCGCCCCGTTCTCAGTTCTCTGTCATAAGCCTCTCTGAGTGCTTCCACTCCCTCAGGAGTATAGAAGATAGCAGGCTCATTCATATCATTCCAGAAACCATCGATTCCTGCCGAGGTCAGGCGTTCATATTTTCCGCCAAACCAGGCTCTCGCTTCCGGATCCAGCACATCCGGGAAATGTGTCAGTCCCGGCCAGACTGCAGCCTCGAAATCACTGCCGTCCTCTCTCTTACAGAAATAACCGTTTCTTTTGCCTTCCTCATACACATCGTAACCGTCCTCGATCTTGACGCCGGCATCGATGATGGGTACGGGATGGATCTTCGCTTCCTTCATCTCACTGACGAAGGCCTTGAAATCAGGGAATTCCTCCGGGTTGACCGTAAAGTCTTTGTAACCCTGCATATAATCGATATCCATGTACAGCATGTCCATGGGAATATGGTTCTCGCGATGTTTTCTGACTACGGTTCTGAAATCCTCTGCTGTCTTATATCCCCAACGGCTCTGGCCGAAGCCAAAAGCAAACCTGGGCGGAATATAACTGCGTCCGATGATGCCGCGGAACTCTCTCACGATATCCAAAGGGCTGTCCCCTTCCAGCACATAGAGATAGAGATCTGCCCGCTTACAACGAATGGTCATCACATCCGATCTTGTGAATCCGATATCGAATTCCAGGTCGGAAGGATAGTCTATGAACAGACCGAAGGTCTTCTCCCCGGAAAGGATCAGGAAATTGTGAGCACCATACAGAGAAAGAATGTCCTCCGCATGGTTGGGAATATCCGAGCAGTTACTGATATAACGATATCCTCGCTTGTTGATCCCGCGATTGCTCTCTCCCAAGCCATACACCATATCCTGCTTTGCCATAGTATAAGTCATGCAGAAACCATCCTCTGTGGTAATGGTTCCCACTTCAGGCATTCCCTCACTCAGGGGCAATTCCCGTACCACTGCATCTGTTTCAAAGGGCGTTCCGAATCTATATTTGCGAATCATTTTGACCTCCCGAATCGTAACCGATTCCTATTACTGTTCCATAATGTATTTCAAGATCTTACCGATATTTTTCAATTCTTCCTTGGTGGAAATGGTGATGACATCCATCATCTGTCCGCGGAGAACATAATTGCTGTAAGGGCCGTTGGCCATATCGCTTAAAACGATCAGCACCTTCTTGTATCCGATGCCGAAGTGGTCTGCCAGGCTGTCCAGGGTCAGATAGAAGCTTTCCTTGACTTCCTTCGTAGATTTACATTCCACCAGAACGGAACGGAATCCCTTAGTCAGGATACAATCCAGTTCATTTACCACATCGTCACACTCCCACTTGAACTTAAAGGCTCCCTGCACGTCATCAAACCAGCCGGTTCGCACTGCCTCAAAGTACACATAAGACTCCAGCAGATCTCCTGCCTTCGCGCAGATCCACTTCACCTTATGATTCAGCACCTTGAAGGTGATCTTTCTGTTTCCGGGGGCAGTTCCCTCGGGGCAGTAGATCTCCCAGGAGGTGATAAAATCCTTGTCTCTCATGGCCTCCAGCATCTTCCGAACCACCCGTGACATATCGGTGTCATCCTTGATATCGTAACGTGTATCGATATCCATGTTCTCTGCACCGCCGGTCTTTACAATATCTGCGATCTTCGTCCAGGCAGCGGTACACTGATAGAAGTCTCTCTCACCGATGGCATCACCGCAGTAGATCTCCCACAGTTCCTTGTACACATCAGCAAAGTCCATGTAGTTGAACTCTTTGTCCTTCGCGTTAAGCAGCGCAAACATATCCTCTACCTGAATGAAGCTTGTCACCTGCATATACTGCAGATATTCGCAGTTTACAAGGTTGCAGAATTGTCTGCTGTAACTGTCAAACTCAAAGTAGGGGTACTTCTCACTGAAAGCACGCACTACCTTGCTGTTAAGCAATGAGGAGCGGCTCATAGGATTGGTGCCGTCATAATAATCAATGGGAAGATCAGACACGGCAGCCAGCATCTCCTCAGGCAAAGTATCCACGGAATCGTAGGTCTGCATTGCATAGTCCTGAATGGTACCGTCCTTCTGCAGCTTCGCAAGACTGTCACAAATTGCTGTATATGCGTCTATCTTCTTCTCATCCTTGCGGAAAAAGACGCGGAATCGGATCGCACACTTCTTTCCTCTGTAGTCAAAGTAGTTGCGGATCGCTCTGCATTTTGACTCAAATACAGCGGGATTTGTGGTATATTCATAGACATACAGGTATGTGATCTCGGAAGCGTACAGCGCCGTTGCGGATGCTACGCTTCGGAAATAATCATCGTTGTTGGATCTTGCGGAGCTGGCCTCGCCCAGTGCCATACACAGTTTTACATCAGGCTTGTTGGTCAGGATAAAAGGGATCTGACGGATCAGTTCCGCATTGATCTCCTTGTTGTCGCGATAGCGATTTGCCTCCAGCACAGGGAACAGCATCTTGCTGATCTCTGCCAATACACCCTTTGCCTTGCCGCGATTCTCCTCGGGAAGCAGGTACAGTTCGCTCTCCAAACTCTTTCTGTAGGTCTCATACTGTGCCGCATAGGATTCGCTGTCTCCCAGGACATTAGAGATGCAGAAGTTCAGTCTGTCGAATTCCCTTTTTGTCATTTGGGACTCTACCGCATATCTCTCCAGTTCATCTCGCTTCTGATCCAGTTCATAGAGATTCTTTTTCAATTGTCTTCCGGCTGCTCTCATAGTTCTGTGCATCTCGATGGATACACGGTCCAGATTGTCCAGACCGGTGGTGGCTACCGTACCATCCCAGGTCTTGTGTTCTGCGAAGTTACCGGTCTGCAGAGGGGTCTCCGCCGTACACTTTACGATACAGGGATGGGCGATCAGTCGACCATCCTCGTTCAGTTTCTTTCTGCTCTCGGATGTAGCAAGGGAGAAATAGTTGGCGTTTCCGTTCTTGTCCGTATAGCGCACTGCTCCCTCGGTTACCTTCTCCAGTACCCAGCGTCTGTGCTCCAGCATTGCCAGTTCCGCCAGAATTCTTGCTTCCTCGGAATTGGGGTTCGCTTCTGCGTGCTTCAGGACATTCTGCAGTTCTGCCGCCACCTGCTGCGGGTTGGATCCTGTGATCCCTACGCTGCGCAGCTTGTAAGGAATGGAAAGCACGAAGGATACGGAAGAATTATAGTGATAGGGCTGTGCGAATCTCTCCTTCACCTTCTCATAATCCAGGTTGCCGTGGCCTTCCCAAATTCTATGGGTATTGAAAGCCATTCTCTCCAGTTCCGCATAGGAAGAGATCGCCGTATGGGCATCCACTACCTCCTGGTACTCGGGGGCATCTGCCTCGCCGTTGAAGCTGACCTCGATCTTCCCCTGCTTCAGGAAGGAAGCCAGGCAATGCTCGCTCACCACCTGCTTGAACAGATCCGCGATCTCTGCGTTGTAGTCATCATCCTCCGTAGCCACGAAAATATATCTGAAATTCTCGGACAGATTATCTAGTGCCGCCTCTGTGGGCTTGAAGAAAAGGTGTCCGTACATATCCTGGGCATCCTCGTCATCTACCGCGATAAACTCAGCCAGAGCGGGTCGCTCCTTTAAGTACTCCTCCTTGATCTCAGGCTTCGAATTGCACCAGTAGATACGCAGAGACTTTCGGATCATCTGGCCTACCTGCAGGCTCTGATCCACGAACTCAGCGGCAAACTCTCCGTCACCGATGACCAGAAGTGCCATGTCCTTATCTTCCGGATCGCACCAGTTGTAGAAAGGATGATCATATATATGCTGTTGAACGATTTGCGTTATTGTAGATTCCATATTTTCTCTCCTGAATTCACAATTTCACTACTCTCATTATTGTACCTTATTTTGCTTTTTTCGTCCATATCTAAGCGGATATGTGTGCGCATCGAAAAGCATTTTACAGTTTCCCCTAAATATGTTATGCTGACAGCAATAACCCACGTCGGTTCCCTGTGAGTTTCCGACGTTACACCATTTGTTTCCGGGAGGCTTTTATGGCATCTGATCGTTCCGAATCCCAAGAGAATTATATTGAGACCATACACATCCTCAGCAAGAAAAAGCCTGTGGTTCGCTCTGTTGATATCGCCAATGAACTGGGGTTCAAAAAACCCAGCATCAGCATCGCCATGAAATCACTGCGCGAGCAGGAATTGATCACCGTCACCGAGGAAGGATATATCTACCTTACGGAAAAGGGCCTTGCCATCGCCATGAGCGTCTACGAGAAGCATCAGGTACTGACCGAGACTCTGATCAGCCTTGGTGTCCCCGAGAAGATCGCAGAGGAAGACGCCTGCCGCATCGAGCACATCATCAGCGAGGAGACCTTCTTAGCTATCAAAGAACACAGAAAGAACAAACGATCCTAAATTCAAACATAAGAAAGGGACCGCTCCAGTCACGGAGTGGTCCCTTATTTGTTTTTCAAGGCAGATACCGATATACCTGCAATGACAAGTAAAATACCGATCACAACATCCACCGGCAATGTTTCGCCGTAGACTGCCACGCCTACCACTGCTGCCGTCACCGGTTCGATGGAGGCTATGATGGAAGCCTTGCCGTTCTCCACGTGCTTAAGCCCTGCCGTATACAGCAGATAGGGAAGCACTGTACATACGATACCGAATCCCGCACAGAGCAGATAATTCTTCAGATCTCCCCCGCAGGCTTCCGGGATCTTGCTGACATCAGCCAGAAAGAAGCTTCCTGCCGCAGCGAAGCAGAAGGTATAGAAGGTGATGGTCATACTGCTGTAGTTACGCTTCAGGGCAAACTTGCCGAAGATGGAATACAGTGCATAACCGAAACCGGCACCAAGACCTGCCAGAAGTCCTGCCAGGGATAAGGCTTCGGACTGACCTGCGATTCCCGTCACCAGCACACAGCCCACGAAGGTGAGCACCAGAGAAAGCACCTTCACTGTGGTAAACTTCTCTCCGAACAGGAACCTGGAAAGGATCATCACGATAGCCGGTGCGGTATATAGCAGCACCGCTGCCGCCGCCATGGATTCTATCTCGATGGCCTTGAAGTAACAAAAGTTGAAAAAAACAATACTGGCGATCCCTGTTCCCAGGAAGCACCAGATATCTTTGATCTTGATCTGAAATAACGTTCTGTCATAGATCAGCAGAACCACCGCCATGACAACACAGGTCACCAGCACTCTCAGGAACACGATGTCCATGGAAGCCAGTCCCAGCGCATTCAATGGCCTTACAAACAAACCGATGCATCCCCACAGAAGTCCTGCCAGAACGATGCATACCGGCGCAAACCAATGCTTTCGCATAAAGCGTTTATCCTTTCACTAACGCATTCTCCGGTACATCCAGAGTGCGCTGTAATACACATAAAAACCCATCGTACTTTTCATCAGAAGATCGATCATCTTCTTCTGCTCCGCATCCTTGATGCGTGGATAATAGGGATTCTGTCTGAAGTTCGGGAAATTGTTCAGAATACCCTTCTTTAATTCTTTTACAAAGCCAATATGCTTCTCCTTGCAGCCAAGCATATAAGAGAACAGGGTGTTGACAAAGTAGAGCTCCGTGTAGCGGAATTCCACAGCGTCATGATACTTCTCCAGGCCGCCGTTTTCCTTCATACTTTTCAGCATGATATCCATAGCGGTCATTCTGTCTCTGCATCTGCTCTCGGTAATGGTATTCACCGTGGAGGTGCTGTGCTGATAGTAGAAATACATGGGTTCGGAGACCTTCTCAAAGTGGGTGAAATGCACCGACCACAGAGGGCCCGCGCAGTTATCCTCATAGAAGATCCCTTCGGGGAAACGAAGGTGATTCTCCTCGATGACGCTTCTCTTGTAGATCTTGGTGACCATATAGCCGCACTCCATAATGTGCAGAGTGTGCTTTTCCTCATCCAATACGCCACAGTGCTGCTCCGTGTAAAGTGTCACAGGGTTGCCCGGAGTAAAAGTATGCTCCCGCACGATACTGCAGTCGCAGCCCACAAAATCCGCTCCGGTCTCCTCGGCCTTTTGCAGCAGTTTCTCGTAGTAATCCGGTGTGATCCAGTCATCACTGTCAATAAAGCTGATCCATTCACCCTTGGCATACTGACGACCCGTATTCTTGGCGGTTCCCTGTCTGGAATTCTTCTCATGGGTATACACATGAAAACGATCCGGATACTTCTCTGCGTACTCCTTGAGTACCTCAGGTGACTCATCCGTGGAAGCATCGTCCACCGCAATGATCTCCAGATCGGAGCAGGTCTGATGCAGGATGGAATCCAGGCAGAAATTCAATTTTCCTTCGCCGGCAGTATTATACACCGGAATGATGACGCTAACCTTCATATCTATCCTTATCATCAAATGAAACGATTCTGGCCATGTTTATCATCGGCCTCGTACTTGTCCATAAACTCGTAGCTTAAGCGCACCTTCTCGTCCGCAAAGCGAATGGCACCCAGTTCCGTGTAGACGCTGACGATCTTTTTGAAATGGACCTCTCTGAAGAAATTCAGGATCTCCATAGGAACGCAGGCGTCGAACTGGGGCACCTGAGCGAAAAGAGTCTTGTAATCCAGTTCATCTCTGGGATGAGGCTTGAAGAACACGTTGCCTTCTTTGCTGTACTCCGCTAACAGATCTTGGAAGATCCTTTCACGCACATCCAGAGTGCAGAGGGGCTCCGTCAGGATCAGGATATTGTCCTTGGTAGGATCCAATGCCCGGATCTGCTCACGCAGCAGATCGATGTTGGGGACGAAGATCTCCACCAGGATCTTCTCTTCTTCCTCCGTGAGTTTTGCAATCAGCTCGTTTCTGGGCACTTCTTTATATTTGTAATACTTATATTTCAGTTTCTCGATATTGTTGACTTCCATATCGATACAGTACTTGCTATGTCCGTTGCAGATAAAGATCAGGTTCAGTTTCTCACTGAAGAAAAGCTTCAATCCGAAGTGGCCGATATTGGAAGTACGTGCTCCGTCCACGGTAAGCAGCGTATCCAGTCCGTCCTCCACCGCATGGTACCGAATATGCTGCTGATTCAGATAATATCCGATAGGGTCCTGATCACAGAAAACATAGACCTCATCGTACTGTCTGAAATCCACCGGCACAAAGGGCGCCTGCAGTTTGGCAAACTTTTTGGTCAGCAGGATCCTGTTCCACATGTTGCTGACGATATTGCCGCTGTCCTTGCGATATTTATCCAATTCCGGGAAGAAATCTTCTCTCTTCTCGTCGTACCACACCACGTCCTCGAAGAGACCGGATGCTTTCGCTCTCACATCCAGATCACCGAACTTGATAGACATGGTACTCAGGACTAATGTCGCCTTGCCCCTCTCTTCCTTCGGTTTATTCAATTCCTTCAGGCATGTCACAAACACATGGTAAAAGGTGTGACATACATAGATCGATCTGCTCATCCGTCCTGCTCTCCGCCGAACTCGTTACAGGGGGATCCTGCAACCCTCTCCGGCACCTTCACTTTGTCAGAAATCATACCATAATTTGCCCTAAAAGTAAACCTGAGCCAAATAAGAAAGAGGGAACCCTCTCGGATCCCCTCTTTCTTATTCCTCCTCAAACTGTCCCAGCAGTTTTCTGAGAATGGTATATAATTGCAATGCCTCTTCTTGAGTGAGGCTGATGCAGCCGCCGATCTTCTGCGGGATCTCCAGGGCTCTCTCGCGAAGGTCCATGCCTTCCTCCGTGATCTTCACCACCAGGAATCTCTCGGCCATACGACCTACGGGAATTATCTCCTATGCTCTGTGATTTTATGTACGTTGCGGTAAAGATTATTTTCCTGCTGCCTTTTTCTTTCTCAAAACAAGGATCACTGCTGCCAGAACCACTACGATTCCTCCGATGATCACGAAGGGAATTACTGAGGTCTTCTTCTCAGGAGTAACAGTGGGCTGAGGAGCGGTACTGCTTTCCTCTTTGCCTTCGCTTGAGGAAGCTACGGTTTCCTTGCTCTCTTCTGCAGGTTTCTCTACAACAGGAGCATCTGCTTCTTTACCTACGAAGGTCTCCACTGCATCTGCATCCTCCACCATGGTGATGGTAATATCATCCAGATAGAAATCATCTGCGCCCTGGAAGGTCATGGCTCTCTCTGCCTCACCCTCACTGAACTTGTAGGAGAAGGTTACTGCTGTCCAATCGCCGTCGATATCTGCAGTCACAATGTCGGTAGCTGTACCGGCATCATTCATACCGATGGTAACGGTGTCACTGCTCTTGGACTGCAGGTAGAAGGATACATTGATCCTCTTTCCGCCGAATTTGGAAAGATCCATTGTGGTTGCATATTTCTCAGCGGCTGTGATCTGCGCACTGAAGCCCACCTTTGCTCCGGGAGTGTGGTTGATTCGTAGCATCTTTCCCAGGGTCTTGGGAGTAAAGCCGTACTGCTCGGGGGATGCCATTATGGTAACGCCATCTTCCTGATAAGGCTCGAAATCGATCACCATATCCTTGGGTTTCTTTGCCTCCAGATCGCCGTAGATAAAGGCGGAGATCAGTTCGGGATAAGCCATCTCACCGGTCTTTCTGACAAAATAATTGTGGCACTCGCCGCCGCTCTTTCCCTTGGCACCGTTATCCCACACTACAGCGGGAACACCGGCATTGGCAGTGATCTCACCCATATACATGAACCATGCTTTTCTGGCTCCGTCGTTGTCATGAGAGTTGGTAGCACCGCACTCACCGATGACCACGGGTACTCCGTTGTTCAAAAACAGAGTCTTCAGGGTGCTCATCATGGTAGTAATGTCTGATGTGTCGGAAGGATTGGTAGGGCTGAAGGTATCCTGGGCATCGCTGAGGCAGAAGTTATAGGGAGAATAGCAATGCACGGAGATGATCAGGTTCTCATCCTGTTTTCCGTTCACTTCGGGAAGCACGATGGACTTTAATACGGTTCCGCTGTTGCTTGCCGCATAGCCGGGAATCATCAATGCTCGCTCCCCGTTCTGTCCCTTGCCATTCTTGCGGATGGTGGTAACAAAGCACTGGTTCAGGTAATTGATGGCATCATAACACTCCTGATTGCCGGTCCACTCGTAGGAAGTGCCCTGAGCTCTGGGCTCGTTCATGCCTTCAAAGATCAGATGCTGATCGTAGTCTGCGAAAGTATCTGCGATCTGCTCCCAGACTGCAACCAGTTCCTTGCCGATCTCTTTGTAATTCTTATCAATGTTTTTATCGTTTACCCAGTTTTCATGGTGTACGTTCAGGATCACATACAGGTCGTTGTCGAAAGCATAGTCCACAACTTCCTTGACTCTTGCCATGAAAGGTTCGTCGATCTTGTAATCGTCGCCCTTCTCAATGTGCTTATACCAGGTGACAGGAATTCGGATGGTGTCAAAGCCTGCTGCCTTTACACCGTCGATCAGTTCCTTGGTGACCTTGGGATTGCCCCAGGAAGTCTCCTGGCTATAAACATCGCTTCTGTTTCCGCCGTTGGCATCAAAGGTATTACCCAGGTTCCAACCCTTCCCCATCATCTGGGTGATCTCCATTGCTGTCTTACCGGTCAGCTTCTCTCCTGCTGCATTTGCCTCCATAGGGAATGCTCCTGCAACCAGAAGTCCGATAGCCGCAGCTCCGACAAAGCCTGCCATAAACCGTTTCATCTTATTCAACATCTGTTTTTTCTCCTCCTAATTCTGCATTCTTTGCTACAAGGTAATCCACTGTCTTCTCGGCAGCCTGGCCCATACACTGCCAGATGGTTGCCTTTACCTCAGCGCGTCCCTGTCTGTATTTGTCATCATTGGTCACACTATCAATGATCTGTTTCATATCTTCGAACTGGCTCTCATCCAGTTTGACTCCCAGTTTCGGCAGTACTTCGAATCTCCACAGCGGTTCATCGATCCAGGCTGCATCGTAGGGTGCCAGATCGATATGGGTATCCGCATAGATCAAAGGTCTGTCGAATACCAGGCTGTAGTCGAAACTGATGGCAGAGAAGTCTGTGATCATGATGTCCGCCTTACTCAGGATATCAAAGTTATCATTGTCCGCATTCCAGGAAAACTTTTCGCCGTCCGGATACTTCTTTTTCAAATGTGCCAGAAGTTCAGGGTCGGAAGTTGCCATCTGGGGATGAGGACGAACCACCACCATATATCCGGTTTTGATCAGTGCATCGATCAGTTTCTCTCCGTATTTGTTCAGGATAGAACTCTCGCCCCAGGAGGGCGCCAGCAGGATCAGTTTCTCATCCGTCTCTTTTCTCTGCACCTTGTCAGCCTTTTCCTTCAGGGCGTCCATATAAGTACATCCGGTGACTGCGATGTCCTTAGGCGCCTGATGTCTGAGGGCTTCCAGCTTACGGATATTGTCTCCCTGAAGTTCTCCGGTCAGAAGCACCGCATCATAGAAGTCCACACCGAACATACGGTATAACAGGCCTTCATCCATGGCATGGTACACGTGAACATAATAATCTACGTCCTTGGAGCGCTTCCACTGCAATACATCCAGACCGGGTGTGGTGGAAAGGCAGATCTTCGCCTTCATCAGATTCAGTCTTGCAAACGCTCTGTTGCCGGTTCCGATAAATTCCCCTTTGACATGCTGATATCCTGCGGTCAGTACGGGGTCATCTTCCGAAGCGGTGTAATATACCAGGTCTATGCCTCTCTTTTCAAACTCGTCACAGATCGGCTTGAATACATTCCAATATCTCTTGGAATCACTGAAGATCACATAGTCCGGTTTTTCATCTCCCTGCGCTTTCGCTGCGGCCTTGCCTCCGGAAAGTGCAAACTTTATTTTCATGCCCAGAGATCTCATAAAGAACACACCGGTAGATAACAGGCCGATCACCAACGTGAACAGCATACTTCCGGTTCCCGGATCAATATAGGCATATGTAATAAATCCATCCATAGTTCATTTTTCCTTTGTGATTATTCTTCCAGGTCTAAAACAGTCCAGTTATCTCTGTCCTTCACATAACCGCCGTTGAAGGTCATCCAGGGACATCCTGTGGTATCAAAGACAGTACCGTTGTTTGTATTGACCGAAGACCAGTAGGAAGTGGTGACGAGCTGATCGTGGAGTGTCTTCTCCGCATTGCTGATCACCTTACCGGTGAAGGGATTGACAGGATCACTGATAGTGCCTGCAGTACACAGGGTCGCAACATCGGCGTTGGTCATGAAGGTCTCACAGACATTCAGATTGCATTCCTCCATGTTCCACACCGCACCCTGATCCAGGGCGTCGGAACCTGCAAAATCTTTCACAAAAAGGATCGGATTGAAGGTCTCCAGACTGACGATGTCTGTCAATGCCACATCATCCATCTGGTAAACAGGCCAACCGTGGTCGGATACGATAATGATACGGGTATTATCGTACACACCTTCCTGCTTCAGATGATCGAAATATTTTGCCAACAGCATATAGGCTGCGGCATTTACGTGATAGTGCTGCACTGCGGATACATCTGTCATATATAACATCTGATCATTGATCACATATTCTGCCTGTCTCTCCGCACTGTAGGGAATGGGCTCGATATTGTATCCGATGCTGTAGTCAGGTGTCTGAAGCAATGTAGGCTGGTGGGTCAGAAGGTTGGTCATCACCAGCAATCTGTTCTGGTCACCCTCCTCAATGTAGGTATACTCGTCAAAATAATCCAGGGTGGCGTAAGACTCTGCGCAGTAGAAGAATGCTCCCTCGCCGAAGAAATCGATGGGCTTTCCTAAGTAGTTACCCTCGTCGTAGATGGAATTCTGCAGAAGAACAGGCATAGTTCTGAAAAGACTGTAGAATGCCATGTGCTTCTTCTGTACCACCAATTCCTCATCATTGTGGTATTCATAATGCGCATACTTATCTCTTGTGGCATGTCCCGTGATATTCTCATATCCGTCATAGATGGAGACATCCGTATACTCCTTATAGTTTGCATAAGGAGGATCCAGTACATCGACTTTATAACCGTTCTCCGCAAAAAGTACCGGCAGCACCTTCAGGGCTTCGTTCTGCTTGTACATCAGCAGTTCGTCGGCACGTTTGTCGATCTCGGCGGGAGTATATTCATAACCGCCGAACAATGCGGGGGTGGCGAAATTGGTACATCCGCCGTAGGAGATCGTGTTGGGATAATATACAAAATCTTCAAAGCTTTTCGCAACCTCAGGCATCTCTTTGAAGATGTAAGGCACATATTCGCTGACCGCTCTGTCTAACATCAGAACGATGATATTTTTACCGTTTCTGCTTAAGGGTACGGTAGGCTTGATGGTAGTATCCTGTTTTGCGATGTAGTACCCTTCCTCCACCAGATTCTGATGGGTGTTGTAGATGCTGACTGCACTCAGGATCGCAACCATCAGGCTTAAGATAGACAGGATACTGATCGCTGCCTTGGACCATTTCTTCACAAAGAAGATCAGAACGACACAGGCGGCAGCCAGCACTGCCAGATTGATCAGTTTGCTCTTGTCATTATATACAGGCGCCTGGTCAAAGATCAACAGATAGTTCATGATACCGAACTTGCTGAAGAATGCGTAGTAATTGATCAAAGAACAGATGCTGAACAACCAGATACCGTAGGCGAACAGCTTTTTGACGAAATCATTGGAGATCAGGTAGAAAATACCGATCCACAGAAGGAAATATCCGATATACAGAGCCACTGTACTCAAGATCAGGGAAAGAGGTCCGTCGTTTACCAGAGTACCGAACTCTACGGGGGAACTTCCGATCAGCTGTGCGGGGATCATCACGCCCATGAAGATGGTGTTGAATACGGCACCGATCCAGAACAGACGATTGATGCTCTTCTGCTCTCCCTCCTTGGGTGCAAGGATCTTGGCCAGTTTCTCGGTGATCCGCTTGGTACGTTTCTGTGTCAGGGTCAGAAGCAGGGGCAGGTATGATACCAGTACGATCATACCGAATATGAAATACTGTCTGCGCACCACCAGTCTGTGAGAGGTCATCAGCTTCACAAAAAGGAAGGTGCCTGCGGAAGCCGCAAGAATATTGAATGCCCATCTGCCGCGCTTACCGTATTTGAATACGATATTTTTACCCAAGGAGAACAGGTTATTGCAGGTCCAGTACAGTACCAGACCGGAAGGACTGGTATACAAAAGCACCAGGAAAAGAAGTGCCATAAGATATAACTGCAGTTTGTCTTTTAATTTGAATCCCTTGGTATAGATCGCACCGGAAACGATATTGATGGCTGTCATCAGAACGGGCAACAGATTCACGGAAAGACCGCCAAGTTTGATGATGCCGTCGGGGGCTCCCAGATCCGGGATCACGGAAAATCCTACCCCGTTCAACAATTCCAGATGGGAAAGGAAGTGGTATGCCGCGATGAAGAAGGGAATCTGAAACAGCAGAGAAAGAGAACCTGCAATGGCATACAAAGGCTTATATCCCTCAATACGATAATAAGCACTCTGCATCATGTATCTCTCGTCGCCCTTAAAGGTCTTGCGGATATGTTTGTTCCAGTGCTCCATGGAAGCGACCTTCTCACGCTCACGTTCCTGCATATCGTCCGCGCGCTTATACAAGGGCAGGATCAGGAAATTGATCGTCAGGCTGACAAACAGAATAGACACGGCGGGCTGATCCGGGAACACCTTGTTCATAAAGAAAAAGATGAACTCGACGATGCTCTCCACCGGCATGATAAATACGTTATACAAAAATTGCGACATGTTTCTTTCCTCTTAACAGATTTCTTTATCCTTCCTCACAAAAGGCAGTAGAACAAATAAACTCAGCCCCAGCAACTGATAGTAAGCATATCGATACTCATAAGATGCGGGCGTTGCCACAAATAAAGTACCGCTGATCAGAATCGGCAGCAGATAGATCATCAGCTGATCACTCTTCTTCTCGATCACACAGAATCCTGCAAAGATCAAAAGGATCCAGAACAAAGATCCGGGACTTCCGAAGATACCGTAGATCGGCATGATGGTATATAAATAGATCGCCATCTCATACAGATGAAGTGCTCCGGGAATCAGGTTGGTCCTGCTAAGGCCCAGGTCATTCATGAAAATACCCTCGATATCCGGCAGTCTGCCATAGAGGTTATCCGGGAACCAGAAACCGCAGGTCTCGTCTCTCAGAGCATCCATATAATCCTTGGGATACTTGATACCCAAAGCCAGATACATCTTGGCATATTCGCCCAGATGATCCTTGATCTGTTTGTAGTAAGTCAGATTACTGTTTCTGATCAATATTTTCAAATTGTCGGAGCTGGACACATCCATGATGTAAGGAATCTGCTCCAGATCCCATACCGCTGAAAGAAGTTCGCGATATTCAGGCGCGATCTCCCTCTGGTTGTAGACCACTCTTGCCAGCTGCTGCATCGGAACCGCCAGAGACTCCGCCATATCGGGCTGCTGAGGGTTCAGATAGTTCATGACCGGTACACGCAGAATAAAGGTAAACAGCAATGCGGCCACCAGCGCCGGGTATACTCTTTTACGCTTCTTAAAGTACAGCACAAAGCACACCACGGAGAATACCGCAAAGGCATACCAGCCGTTATTTCTGAACACGGAAATGACAGTGCCTGCTACCGCAAAGATCGCAGTATGCAGAATGAACTGTGCCTTGTTTTTCGTATCTTCATCCAGCAAAAATAATAAGGATCCGATACACAGGACTACTGCCATACCGAACTGACAATCCTTGAACATATTGATGGAGTAGTTGGCATTGTAGGGATTCAGGATCATAAGGGCAAGGGCAATGACTTGTACCCCTTTACGGATCTTCTTACGATCCATCAGCCAGATCATATAACTGATGGTAAATGCCATCAGACAAAGTTGAAATAAAGAAAGCAGGGCAACACCGGCGGTGAGGCTTCCGAAGATGCTCTTTCCCAGCTTTACCCAGAATCCCATCAGCAGGGAATGATAGACCGAATGGTGGTTGGACAGAGGTCTGAGTCCCAGTGCTCCCTCCAGTCGCTCTACCGCATCCGGTGAGAAGATACCGGGATAGTTATAGAGAAATACGGGGAGAAAACAAAGGATCGTGACAGGAAACGCCAGTACCTGTACTTTGATCCCGGATCTGAGAGAACCCGCCTTTTCCGGTTCCTCCTTTGCCAGGAGCAGTTTTCCTCGATAGATCGTGTCCGCAACTGTGTAGACCAGAAGCAGGCACTGAATAAACAAAGCCCCAAAGCCTAAAAACAAAACGACAAATAAGCCCACCCTGAACAAGGGTAAGCTGTATTCCGCAAGATAACGGTCTGCCTTCATCCACATCCAGGCGATGGTGAACGCACCTCCCAGGACGCTGCTGACCGCATATACTCTTTTTCTGTCGGGGAATTCCTGTCCTTGCACCTTCTCCGCAACAAACCGAAACAAAAGACATGCCAACCCGAAGTAGACATAGGTCATAATGTTTCCCGTGGTCTGCCCCGCAGCGGTCATCATCGCCCAGGTCACAAGGAATGCCGATACCAGCATTGCCATCGTATTCTTATACTCTTTCATGTGAGGATCTCCAACTATAATAAGCGCCATATTTTCGCTATTTTACAACATTTTAGTATACCATTATTCACAGGTAAACACAAGTTGCGCAAGGCAAAAAGCGGGGTTCTTCTTATCGGATCTTATAAAAAACGATTCGATCCGTTCCGCCGCAAAATGTGTAATTTCCCTCGGATAAGATCTGCGCCAGGCTGCTGCCTTTGGCGGTGCCGATATATTTGCTCTCTGTCTGCCCCAGTTTCTGAAGCACCACATTCTGCTCTACCAGATTGATGCCGCTTCCGGTGGGCAGGGCATAATACTCCGCAAAGGTGTAGTTCTCGCTTCCGAAGGTCCAGATCACCGTATTGTCAAAAGAGGGTTTCTCACCGGTCAGTTCTATGGTCTGCTCCAAGGTCTCGGCGAGCTGTGTCAATTCCGCCTTTCTGGTACCGTCATCATAGGGCAGATCGTACTCGTAGGAGATCCGTCCCAGGAAAAGATACAGAACTACTGTCATTCCCAGCATCACCAATGCCGGAGAGAGTTTTTTCTTAGAAGTCTTTGTCTCTTCCTTCACCGCAAACAAAAGCAGAAGCCCCAGAATAAAGACCAGGGTATGTCTGCCGCCCGGCTCGATACGATACATAAGAAGATCCGCTGCCAGGAAAGCCGCACCTGCCAACAAAAGTTGAAAGAGCAGCAAACTGTCTATACTATTACCCGTATGCTCTGAGTTTTCCCTCTTTCGCTTCCTGATATCCGCAATAAAGAACACTGCACCCAAAAGGATCACTACCATGATGTGAATATAATATAATCCTGCCGCGAAATAAGTATTTCTCACAAGCACGGCCTTGATCAAGCCATACATTTCCCCCAGCGCTTTTCTGAGGATGGCAAACAGCTGCCTGGTTCCTCCCGCGAAG
>JAKSRX010000030.1 GCA_024403365.1 Acetatifactor sp.
TGTGACCTATGATAAATTGAAGAAAGAATATTCCCACGAGATCATCGGGGCACTGGGCAATGGTGTGGCAGTGTGCGAGGGTATCGCCAAGGCGGTGAAGATCCTCTGCGATGAACTGAATATCTGGTGCATCGTGGCGTTGTCCGAGAATAATCCCGAGAAGGGTATCAAATATCGCCATGCATGGAATGTGGTGAAGGTCGGCGGACAGTATTATCATCTGGACGTGACCTTTGACAATACACTAAGTAATGAGAGAGGCATTCGTTACGATTACGTGCTTCTTTCAGACAAGCAGATCTTTAGAGATCACGAGCCGGTGATCTATCCGGTACCGCCCTGCAATGACGGTGATCATTTCTATTACAAGGAGAAAAAGGTTTCCTGGACGACTCTGGAGGAAGTGAAAAACCGTACCGGACAGGCGGTAAAGAAAGGCAAGACTTTGCTGTTTCACTGGAGGGGCGGATATCTGACCACGGAGATCTTGAAGGGAATATTAGATACCTTTGTGGAGGAAGCGAAGAAGAAAAACAAAACCCCGAAAGTGTCATTAAACTGGCCTCAGGCTGTCTTGTGCGTTCACTTTGAGGAAGGCCTTGGTGAGGAAGAAGTCACCATGGAAGAAGCCAACGAAGGCGAGAAGGAATAAGAATATTGTCTCGGTTTAGTACAAATTTTCAGCAAAAAAGTACATTGTAGTTTGGAAAAAGCAGGTCTATACTCAGGTAGATTTAGATTTCTGCTTTGAGGTGATAATATGACAAAGGATATGACCCAGGGATCTCCCATGAAATTGATCCTGGGATTCTCGATTCCTCTTTTGTTTGGTTTTCTGTTTCAGCAATTTTATAACGTGGTGGATACCGTTATCGTAGGCCAGTATCTGGGCACAGAGAATCTGGCAGCGGTAGGCGCCACCGGCTGTGTGAACTTTATGGTCATCGGTTTCTGTACCGGTGTGTGCAGCGGTTTCTCCATCCCCGTGTCCCATAAGTTCGGCGCGGGAGATTATGTGGGCATGCGAAAAGTCGTAGCAAACTGTGTATGGCTGGGCATTGCCTTTTCTATCTTTATGGCGGGACTGACCACCACATTCTGTCGACAGATCCTGGAACTGATGAAGACCCCGGCGAATATCATCGATGGTTCTTATCAGTATATCTGGCTGATCTTCTTAGGAATACCGGCCACTTTTCTTTACAACATTACGGCAGGTGTCATCCGAGCACTGGGCGACAGCAGAACACCGGTGTACTTCCTGATGATGTCTTCCGTCATCAATATCTGTCTGGACCTGTTCTTCATTATAAGCCTGAATCTGGGCGTCAGAGGAGCGGCACTGGCTACCGTGATCTCCCAGACCATTGCAGGTATCAGCTGCCTGCTCTATATGATCAAAAAGTTTGAGATCCTGCGCATCAAAAAGGGTGAATGGAATTTTGACAAGACGTTAGCGGGAAGTCTGCTGGGCATGGGCCTTCCCATGGGATTTCAGTATTCCATCACTGCCATCGGAAGTGTCATTCTCCAGAGTGCTACCAACTCCCTTGGTTCCGATGCGGTTGCCGCTTATACCTCCGTCATGAAGATCAGCAGCTTTATGTCCACACCTTTTGACGCAATGGGTTCCACTATGGCGACCTACGGCGGACAGAATGTAGGTGCAGGCAAACTGGACCGACTGAATGCGGGACTGAAGTCCTGTGTATTGATCGGTGCGGTGTATTCGGTTCTGGCCTCAGTTTTTGCCTACTTCGCAGGGGCAAAGCTTGCGACCATGTTTGTCAGTGCTTCCGAAACTACTATTATCTCCAACGTGAGATTCCATCTGATCTGTTATACCTTAAGTTATTTCCCTCTGGCTCTGGTAAATATCATTCGTTTCCTGATCCAGGGTATGGGTTTTGCAAATCTGGCCATTCTTGCAGGCGTTTTCGAGATGATCGCAAGATCGGTGGCAGGTCTCGTACTGGTACCTCTTCTGGGTTATACCGGTGTCTGTCTCGGCGGTCCCTCCGCCTGGGTGCTGGCAGATCTGTTCTTGATTCCGGCCTATTTTTATACCAGACGCAAGCTGTATCAGAGACGGAAAAGCGTTTGACAAGCCTTGGGATATTTTATAGACTAAGGATAACTAAATCGATTCATCTTATATTTTTATACATGAAAGGAATAAGACCATGGCAAAACTGTATGTTAACCCTAATGTGAAAAAAGGTCACATCAATCCTGAACTTCAGGGCCATTTCTCCGAGCATCTGGGAAGATGTATCTACGAGGGACTTTATGTAGGAGAGAACTCCGACATCCCTAATGTGAACGGTATGCGTACCGATGTAGTGGAAGCATTGAAGGAGATCAAAGTTCCCGTGCTTCGTTGGCCCGGCGGTTGTTTCGCAGATGAGTATCACTGGAAGGACGGTATCGGTCCTAAGGAAACTCGTAAGAAGATGATCAACACTCACTGGGGCGGCGTGGTTGAAGATAACAGCTTCGGTACCCATGAATTCATGGAACTCTGCCGTCAGATCGGTTGTAAGACTTATGTCAACGGCAATGTAGGTTCCGGTACCGTACAGGAGATGAGTGAGTGGGTCGAGTATATGACCTTTGAGGGCGTATCTCCCATGGCTGACCAGAGAAAAGCAAACGGACATGAGGAACCCTGGACCGTAGATTACTTCGGCGTGGGTAATGAGAACTGGGGCTGCGGCGGTAATATGAGACCTCAGTACTACGGAGATCTCTACAGAAGATTCCAGACTTATGTGCGCAACTACAATGGTAGCAAGCCTATCTACAAGGTAGCTTGCGGCCCCAATGCAGATGATTACAACTGGACTGACAAGGTGCTGGAGACCATCTTTGATCACAGCGCAGGAACCGGCCTGTTGAGCGGTCTGTCTCTCCATTACTATACTGTTCCTACCGGCAAGTGGGAAGTCAAGGGTTCTGCTACCGACTTCGATGAGAAACTTTGGTACAAGACTATGAAGATCACTCTGAAGATGGAAGAACTGATCAAGCGTCATACCGCTATCATGGACCAGTACGATCCCGAGAAGAAGATCGGTCTGATCATCGATGAGTGGGGTATCTGGACCGATGTTGAGCCCGGCACCAACCCCGGCTTCCTGTATCAGCAGAACACTATGAGAGATGCTCTGGTGGCAGGTATCAACTTAAATCTCTTCAACAAGAACTGTGATCGTGTCAAGATGGCTAACATTGCACAGATGGTAAACGTTCTGCAGTCTGTTATCCTCACCGACGGTGACAAGATGATCAAGACTCCCACCTGGCATGCATTTAACCTCTTCAAGCATCATCAGGACGGTGAATTGGTAGAGTCCTCCATCGAGACCAAGGAAGTAGGTCTTGAGGCTGAGAACATGATCCCCGACCTTTCCGAGTCCGTATCTCTGGGCAAGGATGGCAAGCTTCATGTGACCATTACAAATGCATCCCTGGTTGACAATACCGACATCGAAATGATCCTTGCAGAGACCGATGTGAAGTCCGTAAAGGCTTCCGTATTGACCGGCAAGATGAATGCACACAACACCTTCGATGCGCCCGAGACTGTGGGCAGCACCGAGTTTACTGCAGTAAAGGCTGAGGGCAATAAAGTGATCTTCACCGCTCCTGCCTGCAGCGTACTTTATCTGGAAGTTGAGATCTAATGAATATATTAACAGTTGAAAACATAACAAAAGCAATTGGTGTGCGGAAACTGTTCGATAATGCCAGCTTTTTCCTCCAGGAGGGGGAGAAGGCTGGTATTATCGGTATTAACGGTACCGGTAAGTCTACTTTGCTGAAGATCATAGCAGGTCTGGAGGAACCGGACGAGGGCAAGATCATCGTGGCCAACCACTGTATGATCAGCTACCTTCCTCAGACACCGGACTTCGGTGCCCAGGAGACCGTGATCGAGGCAGTGCTCCGTGGTGCCCGCACAGAGACCAATGCAGACTATATTGAGGCAGATGCCAAGGCTATGCTGACCAGACTGGGTGTCACAGACTTCGCGCAGCCCTGCGGACAGTTGTCCGGCGGACAAAAGAAGAGACTGGCCCTGGTTTCCGTATTGCTTTCCCCGGCGGAGATCCTGATCTTAGACGAGCCTACCAACCATTTGGACAGTGAGATGAGTGCCTGGTTGGAGGAGACTCTGAAGAAGCGCAAGGGTGCAGTGATCATGGTCACCCATGACCGTTATTTCCTGGACAGCGTCACCAATCGAATCATTGAGATCGATAAGGGAAATATCTATTCCTATGAGGCAAATTACGCCGGCTACCTGGAACTGAAGATGCAGCGGGAAGAGATGGCGGAATCCTCAGAGAAGAAGCGTCAGAACATCTTAAGAAATGAGTTGAAATGGGTGCAGCGCGGCGCGCAGGCCCGCAGTACCAAGCAGAAAGCCCGCCTGGAGCGTTTTGAGGAACTGAAGAATCAGGACGCACCCCAGCATGACGGCAGAGTGGAGATGGCCTCCGCAGTGACCCGCCTGGGCAGAACTACGGTAGAGATCAATGGAGTCAGCAAGCGCTACGGCGAGAGAACCCTTTTCAAGGACTTTACCTACTTGTTTGGCAAGAATGACAGACTGGGAATCGTTGGGCCTAACGGTTCCGGCAAATCCACCCTGATCAAGCTGATCACCGGTGAGGTAGAGCCGGACAGCGGCAGTGTGGAACTGGGTATCACCGTAAAGGTAGGATGCTTTTCCCAGGAGATCAACGAGAGTGAAATGAAGCCCACCCAGCGCGTGATCGACTATATTCGGGATGTGGCGGAATTTGTAGATACGCCTGACGGTAAGATCAGTGCGGCGAAGATGCTGGAAAGGTTCCTGTTTGCAGGAGAGGACCAGTACGGACTGTTGGGAAAATTGTCCGGCGGCGAGAGGAGACGTCTGTACCTCTGCAAGATCCTTATGGGAGCTCCCAATGTATTGATCCTGGACGAGCCCACCAACGATCTGGATATTGCGACGCTGCAGATCCTGGAGGATTATCTGGACAGTTTTCAGGGTATCGTGATCGTGGTCAGCCACGACAGATATTTCCTGGACAGAACGGTGCAGAGGATCTTTGAACTGGGCAGGGAAGAGACGCCGATTCAGTATGAAGGCAATTACACCGACTATGCCAATAAGAGGCCTGACAGCCAGACGGACATGGTGCCTTCGGTGAAAAAATCAGAACCTGTGGAAGCAAAGAAGTGGAACGAGGGACGCAAGAAGAAACTGAAGTTTACTTATGCCGAGCAGAAGGAATATGAGACCATCGAAGAGGATATTGCCAAGCTGGAGACAAAGATAGAGCAGTTAGAAGCGGATACGCTGAAATATGCCCATGATTTCGTGAAACTGAATGAGATCACAAAGGAGAAAGAAAAGGCGGAGAGCCTTTTGGAAGAAAAAATGGACCGCTGGATGTATCTGGAAGATCTTGCGGCAAGAATTGAAAAAGGAGAGACGGTTGATGCATAAAATCAACCGTCTCTTTTTAATCTTCTGTATCGGTTTCTGCTGCAACGGCAGAGGCTACAGCGCTGATGACTGCGATGACCACAGCTACTACGATGACCAAAAGGCCGCCTGCTAAAAGAATAAACATAAGAATACCTCTCTCTGATAATTGAAACTATGGTCAGTATAGCATTTCCTGAACATTTCAGCAATACGCATTCCTGAAAAAAAGAAAAACTAAATAATGACAATTATCTATTGACATATCGATCACGCGCGTGTAAGATAAGTATCAACCGCAGGTCTTGCGGTTTCTCTTTCGGCAGTTCTGCCGATGATTCCCTATTGAAACAATTGAATACGAGACCGGGTATTTCTATGCCCGAAAGGAGGGAGAAGTATCGAGATCGAAAATGCAGTATCCGAGACTTTGCAGCAGCTTGTGGAGGAATATACCACCAGAAAGCAGCAATCTCTGATGCTAATGAAAAAAGGGATCCAGACAAAGGAGGAGTTCCTGGCGGAAGCGAAGGAACACATCCAAACCTTCTATCATCGCTCCGATGAGGAGGATGAGGTGCTTTTGGAAGCCTTTGCACAGTATATTTTCGGCTATTCCAGATTATCGGAACTCATTGATGACAAACTGGTATCGGACATCCGGGTCATCTCTTATGACAATATCCGCATGAAAAAACAGGGCCGGAGAATGAGTGCGAAGACCACCTTTGCATCGCCAAAGGAGTATAGACAGTTCATTGATTATATCGCCACCAGAAATCAGGTGAATATCTCCAATCTGAATGCGATCCAAAGGTTTACGGACAATAATAGTCATCCGGATTTCATCCTGAGATTCACTTTGTCCATGCCGCTAGTCAACACGGGTTCGGAACCCTACCTCTGCATCCGAAAGGTGCCCAAAACCTTTCCCCAGATGAAGGAACTGATCGAGGCAGACATGATGAGCCGGGAGACGGCGGAACTTTTAATACAGCGGTTTCGGGAAGGATCTTCTCTGATATGCGGCGGTAATTCTTCCGGCAAGACTACGATCTTGAACGCCCTGAAGGAGACATTGCCCAACGATTGTGCGGTACTGGTGGCGCAGCAGGCGGATGAACTGACAACCAGGAATCATCCCGATATGATGTTTCTGCATTCACTGCCCGGCACCGGGGAGCAGCAGGTGAGTTATGACTTAGAGCACATCAGTATTGCGGGTCTCACCATGGACGTGGATTTTTTCATCATCGGTGAAGTGAAGGGAGCGGAGGCTATGTATCTGCTGAATGCCGCCTATACGGGACAACTTTGCTCAGCTACCATTCATGCGCCTTCCGCGGACAGAGCCACAGAGAAACTGGTGGATTACTGTATGGGAAAGAGCAAATATTCCAGACGGGAACTGATGAAGATGCTGGACTGCTTCAAGACTGTGGTGTTCATGGAACATTACAAGGTGAAAGAGATCTTCTTCTGCCTGGGGTGGGATGAAGAGACGGAAAGTCTGAAATACGAGAGGATCTTATAGATGAAAGTGATCATTTTACTGTTGTTGTTTGCGGGGTTTTTGGCCTCTTTTCGGAAACTGCAGAATCTGGATGAGATGCGGGAACGATGGATGCGTACAACCAAAGAAATGAATGCCGCCAGCAGGCAGAGGACTCTGGCGGAGCGGCAGAGCATTCTGCGGCTGCAGGAAAATAACAGTCTGTGGTATGCAGTGGAAAAGGTGCTGATGTACAGCGGGTTGTCCGTAAAGTATCCCCGCTTTACCGCGGAATGGTGGGTGCTTTTGAATCTGGCGGCCGGAGCGGCCGTCTGGATCGGAGGACTGGTCTTCTTCGGCGCAGTGCCTGCGCTTTTCGGAGTGATCGGTCTGTATCTGGCGGAATATATGGTGATCGGAATATTGCGGCGGCGCGCTCTGCGGCAGACGGAACAGAATCTGACCAAACTCTTGGATTTCCTGGGGAACTACAGTATCACCACCGGTGAGATCACCGGTATTTTCGACCAGGTCAGCAGATATATGGAAGAACCCATCAAGAGTGCTCTGGAAGCCTGTTATTACGAAGCAAGTACCACCGGAGATTCCTCTGCGGCACTGTTGATGATGGCTGAGCGACTGGAGCATCCGAAGTTCAAGGAACTGGCCAGAAATCTGGAGATCAGTATCCGGTACTGCGCAGATCTATCAGCACTGGTCAACGGCAGCAGAAGAAGTCTGCGGGAGTACCTTCACTCTGTCCAACAGCGACGAGGGCTGATGCGGGAAGGATTTATCAATCTGGCCCTGCTTTTGGGAATGTCGGTGCTGGTGCTTCTTTCCATCGGTAAGTTGACGGGAATGGAGATGAAGAGTCTGCTGTTGGAGGATTGGCCCGGAAGGGTCGGGCTGGGACTTCTGGGGCTGATCTTTGTCATCTTCTTAAGCAAAATGAAGCAATTCGAATGACAGCGGGCAGTAAGGGAGGAAGGTATGGAAGAAAAGCAGGTAATGCTACTGCTGCAGGGAACCATGGCAGCGGCAGCAGGGTTCACATGTCTTGTGTTTCTCTGTATCGGTAAGGATGCAGGGACGGAGGAGAAGGTATTAGGTGCCTACAGAGAGTTTGCAGGCCTGGTCAGAGCAAAGACCAACAGAAGCGGACTGTATCAGAGCCTGAATGCCTGGCTGGTGAAAAAAGGGGCAGGCTTTCATTACGGGAATTGGATCGACCCTATGTGGTTCGTAGCCCTTTCCCTGGTGATCGGAGTGGTGGCAGCGGCGATCCTTGCAGTGTTCGGCATCTTTCAGGGCCTGGTGGGAGGTATTCTTCTGGCGGCAGCGCCCACGTTGCTGCTTCTCTATATGGACCGCGGAGATACGGAGAAACAGCTGCCGGAACTGAAACTGGTATACCTGTCCCTGGAGATCCAAGTGAAGGCGGGAGTCTATGTGACGGATGCTCTGGCAGAGTGCTACGGCAGTGTGCGGGAGCCCAGACTAAAGGCGGCGCTTTTAGACCTGGCGGGAGATATCGTGATGAAGGCAGATGTGTTTGAATCGTTGGAGAAGTTTCAAAGCAAGTTCGATAATCGCTACATCGATTCCCTCTGCATCATCATATTGCAGGCATTGGAGTCCGGGCAGGCCGTGGAATTGCTTAAGGATATCGGAGAACAGATCAAGGACATGGAAGAAAGTATTTTGGAACGCAAAAAGGCAGCCTTGGACAGAACCATCACCTTCTGCCAACTGGGTGTGCTGACGGTGGTTCTGGCACTGGCTCTCTATGCCTGCATTATTTACATGTTTGGTGCCGCCAGATTCTTCTGACGGATCATAAATATAAGCATAAGAAAAGGAGAAAAAAGATGAAAAACAAAATGGTAGCAGTACAGTTCAAACTGTGGGAAACAGGCAGAAAAGTAAAGGATGCAATGTGCAGAAGAGAACCCGGCATCGACGGGATCCTGGTCACTGTGGGATTATGTATCATTGCGCTTTTATTGTGTGTGGTCATGAAGGATAGTCTCACCAGCTTTATCACCACACTGGTGTCAAGTATGACCACCAAGGCGCAGCAGATCCTTTCCGGAGTGACTGCGTGAGAAGAGAAACAGGAAGCATCGGAGATTACATGGCTGTCTGCATCTGCATGCTGATGATGAGTATTCTGGTATTCACTTATCTGGACAGTATACAGGTCATCAGCGAGAAAGAGGAAGTGTCTTCCATCGCCCGGAAATATATTCTGCGCATGGAGACCATGGGGAGTCTTACAGAGGCAGACAGAGTAACTCTGATGCAGGAGCTGGAGAATGCGGGTGTCACTGATATTTCCCTTCAGGGCACCAGCATGGCTCCGGTGTCTTATGGGGGAACCATCGTGCTTAAGGTACGGGGAAAACTAAAGGAGAGCATAGACTTTGAGGAAACAAAGGTATCCACTGCGAAATATTAGGACTCTTTTGGAAAGGTCACAAGGTCAGGTGGGATGGGCATACAGCATCTGGTTCCTGCTTTTGATGGGACTTCTGCTGTGTGCCTCTCTTCAAGTACAGAGTTTTCGCACCACCGGAAGGTATGTAGAGGATGCGCTGGCCTGTTCCAATCTGGCAGCGCTGATCGTGGATGTGGAAGAGTACGGCAGAAGCCATGAGATATTGTTAGAGTCCCCGACGGCAGCCCGAGATCGTTTCCTGACAGCCTTACGGGGGAATCTGAATCTGGATCCGAACATGCGCTGTCCCAATGATTCGCTGATCTCGGGGCCGGTGAACATTGATGCATTTATCGTGTATCAGGTGTATGAAGATCGGGTGGAGATCTTTCGGTTCGGGTCGGAGGGCAGTGAAATATATCTCACAGGAATACCCGGAGAGATATTTGCCCCTAATGGGAAGCCGGTGACCAATACCGGGGTGTACAGTGAGATCTCCTTCCCGGTAAAGGGTTTTCTTGGGGTGGAAACTGAGGTACACAAGGGAGACCTGGCGGACATCGCCGTAAACTAATACACAGTGAGAGGATGGTAAGAAAAGTGGCAGAAAAAAACAAAGCAAAAAAGGACAACAGACTGTCCCAGAAAAGGAAAGTTGGAGGGGCAGTGGCTGCATTGCTTGCGGCCTTCACAGTGTACGCGGTGATGCTGCAGACAGAGAAAAGTATCTTGACGAAATATGAAAAGGCCACCGTCTATGTGGTGGCGGAGAAAGTGACGAAGGGGCAATTGATCACGGAAGGGAATCTGGAGAGATTCTTTCAACTTGCAGAGGTGGACCAAAACTGTGTCTCCGTGCTGTCCTTGTGTGACCCGAAAGACCTGGTAGGAAGGATCGCTGCCTGTGACCTGGAGGTGGGAGCGGTCCCTACTCCGGGGATGTTTTTGCTGCAGCGGGACATTCTGGCGCAGTTAAAGGAACCGGTGATCGCCGGCTTCAAGGCAGAGGATCTGTATCAGGTCATCGGCGGCGTGCTGCGAGCCGGAGACCGGATCCATATCTATACAGTGAATGAGGAGGAGACTACCCTTCTGTGGGAAAATGTCTTCGTGCAATGCGCTTTCGATCAGGCAGGAAATCGGATCGAGAACGGTGACGAGACCACAGCCGCACAGAGACTGAATGTCTATCTAGATAAGGCAGATGTGGAGGATTTCTATTCCGGACTGGCAGGAGGGTCACTTCGCGTGGTGAAGGCAGAGAAAGAGTAGCGGAGGGAAATACGTGAGAAGAATCAGAGTATTGTGCGTCATTCTGATGATAACATTGTGTAGCTGCGGAAGGATAAAGGAGCCGTCAGCGAGTGAACCGTCCGGGGAAGTGTCAGCGAAAAATTCGGTGACCACCGGTGAGGAAAGTGTATCTGAGCAGGAGAGCAGCAGGGAGGAAATGTCTTCGAAAGAACAGGCAGGATCGGAAGAGAGTTTGGTTACCCCTTCCCCACTGCCAACGGCAAGCCCATTTGTGAGTGAACCTACCGCAGAGCCTGAAGTGACACCCACCGCGAAGCCGACAGCAAAGCCCACCGCAGCGCCTACTAAGGCCCCTACTGCACCTCCGGTGGTAACTGCCACGGCAACCCCTACTGCTGTCCCGGTGACAACACCTGCACCGCAGGCGACTCCGGAGCCCGTTGCTACGGCAGTACCTCATGAACACAACTATACGAAGGTGTATTGGTATGGGAAAGCCTCATGCGATACGGAGACGAACTTTTATAATCTGCAGTGTACCATCTGCGGAAAGGCGGGAGGAAGCGGCACCGATGTGATCCCGCATACTCCTGTATCACAGACATCGGAGAGCAAGGACGGCTGCATCGTTTACCTGGTGACGGAGACTACTTGCAGCAGCTGTGGTCGATTCCTGGACCGGACCACGGAACCTCTTCGGGAGGAACATACCTGGGTCACAGGTCAGGGAAGCCCTGTGTGGGAGGAAAGTACCCATAGTTTTGTATATCCGGAGATCACCTATTGCAGCATTTGCTTTCAGGAAAAAGGAGGAGAGGGATGAAATATCGAATAGGAATGCTTTGCCTTTTTGTGGCCTTTTTGGGGGCGTTCTTTCCCTTGAGCGCCAGGGCTGAGGTCAAGAGTATTTACAACAGTCCTTATGTGTCCTTTTCCCCGGACGGGAAAGCCTGGACAGTGCAGGCGTGGGACCGAACTGCCACCTGGTATCCGATGGGCACCACAGTAAGTACCGGGCTCACTTCTTCCCTGCGGGAATTGAATACGGGAGAACACTATTATCTGAATTACGGGGATGAACTGATCCCTGTCAGTCGATGGGAGGTGGCACATCCTTATGCCAGCTGTATTCACAGACTGAATCTGCCCTATGGCTTCAATTATCATGATCTGGCCTACGGAAGAAACATTTGTTACAACCATTATTATTCCGGTTGGTACGGATATTGTGCCGACTGCGGAGAGAGATTTATTGGATTTGTCTACATGAGTGCGGAGGCAGCAGGTACCATTCAATATGTGCCTGCGGATACGGAGTTCTATTACATGTGTCCCTGGTGCAGCAATTTGGAGCAGGGTGCCTCGGCCACTCACAGATGTAAGAAGATCTCCTGCAACCAATATCTGGTTCGTTACAATCCCAATGCCTTCGGTACTCAGGGCACTATGCCGGAGGATCGTTTCCTGTATGGGAACGGAGATACCTTCGAAGGACGAAAGGTGGAAAAAAAGACCACATTGACGCAGAATCGATATACACGGGATGGGTTTGCTTTCGCAGGATGGAATACCAGGCCGGATGGTACCGGAGACTGGTATGCCGACGAAGCGGAAGTGCTGAATTTGACGGAAGAAAACTGGGAGAGCGGCAGCAGCAAAGGAATCGTGACCCTGTATGCACAGTGGGAGGTGGAGAAGAGTCTGCTTCGCATCGATCCAAACGGCGGTAGTTATCTGGGCAGCGAAGACATCACCACTATTAAGAGCGAATTTGGCGGCATCTATACCATTGAGGAAGATGCCCTGATTCCACCCAACGGTTACACCGCCCGATTTGACAGTGCCGGAGGTCTGCCGGTAGCAGATATTATCGGGAAAGAGAAACTGGAAGGCTGGGTGAAAAGTACGCCCTTCTATGGGTATCTGGATGGTGACACCTACTATTTCTCCGGAGCTCTAGGTTCTGTGGATACGGTGACTGCCTCTTATGAGGAGGAACCGATCCTGCTGCCTCCCGCAGAAAGACCGGGGTTTTCCTTCGGGGGCGGGTATTATGATGCCACCTGCACCAAGTATGCAGGTGGCGCCGGAACAGCCATCACCTTAGACCGAAATAGGACCTGCACCGCAAAGTGGGAGGAGAGCATTCCTGCACTGACATTGACGGCAACACTGACCCGTGTGCTGGTGCCTCATACGCCGATCTTCAAGGGAGGAGAAAGCGGTCGGCTCGAGATCATTTCGGAAGGGTATCCGGAGCGGATCACCGTGGAGTTTCCACCGGCCCTCTCGGAACTGAACAAGACATTTACTTATACAGGAAGTGATTTCAGTGTCGCAGAGACTATGGATTTTGTGATTCCTCTGTTCGCTGCAGGCGGTGACTATCTGCCGGTAAAGGTGACCAGTTACCGGGGAGAAGAGAAGGTCAGCAAGATCGTGCCCATGGCCATATTGGATGAGTGCGGAGGGGTGCTTTTGGAATTTCGCACCAGACTGCGATGAAGCTCTGTCTGTGGGTCGTTGTGATCCTATGCTTCCTGGCAGCGACTGTTCAGGATATTCGGACGAAGACCGTGGTGAATCTTTTATGGGTCATCAGCGGGATGGCCGGACTGCTTTTGAATCTGCTGAATTTTAGCACAGGAGTGGAGGGGCACGTGGGAGAAGTGATCTTTTTCTGCGGTGTCCAACTGCTCCTGTTTTCTAGATTTTACGGGAAGGCGGACGTGTATGCCTTCTGTGTCTGTGCCATTGTCCTGCATTCTCTGGGAGACGGTCTGAAGGAATATCTGGTGCTGTCTCTGTTGGCAATAGGGTACCTTGCCCTGGTGCAGATCTGCAGGAGAAATGTCCGAAAGGACGGCAACCTGAAGGTTCCGGTGGCTTTCCTGCCTTACATAACGCTTGCTTTATTGACTTCACTTTGCTATCATATTATGTGTTAAAATTTGCTCTGTGGTTTGGCGTATCCTGCGGGATGCGCAGACATATGATATGAGGAGATGATAGTTATGAAGTGGGAAGAGAATATTCGTAAGGTAGTGCCTTACGTAGCAGGCGAACAGCCTAACAAACCCAATATGATCAAGTTAAATACAAATGAGTGTCCTTATCCCCCCGCTCCCGGCGTGGTGAAGCTGGCGACTGAGATGAATACCGATGCGCTGCGTCTGTATCCGGATCAGAATACCACTCCCCTGGTGGAGGCTCTGGCTAAGTACTATGGGGTAAAGAAGGAGCAGGTATTCGTAGGCGTGGGAAGTGATGATGTTATTTCTATGGCATTTATGACTTTCTTCAACGGCGACAAGCCCATCCTGTTCCCGGATGTCACTTATTCCTTCTACGATGTGTGGGCAGACCTGTATCGTATCCCCTACAAGACCTGTCCTCTGGATGAGAACTGGCACATTGACCCTGAAGATTACAAACAGCCCAACGGCGGCGTGATCTTCCCCAACCCTAACGCGCCTACCGGTCTCTTCGAGGATCTGTCCGTAGTGGAGGAGATCATCAAGGCCAATCAGGATGTTATCGTTATGGTGGATGAGGCATATGTGGATTTCGGCGGAGTCAGCGCGCTGCCTCTGCTTGAGAAATATGATAACCTTTTGATCGTTCAGACTTTCTCCAAGTCCCGTGCTATGGCCGGCCTTCGTATCGGCTTCTGTATCGGCAGCGAGAAACTGATCAAGTATTTAAGCGATGTAAAGTTCTCCTTCAACTCCTACACCATGAACCTGCCTTCTCAGGTACTGGGTGCCGAGGCAGTGAGAGACGACGCTTACTTCAAGGCAACCACCGCAAAGATCATTGCCACCAGAGAGCGCACCAAGAAGGAACTGACCGAGCTTGGCTTTACCTTCCCCGACTCCAAGGCAAACTTTATCTTCGCTTCTCACAAGACCGTTCCCGCAAGGGAGATCTTCCAGGCACTTCGCGAGAAGGACATCTATGTGCGTCACTGGAATAAGGCGAGGATCGAGAACTGCCTGCGTATCACCATCGGAACCGATGAGGAGATGGATGCACTGATCGCCTTCTTAAAAGAGTATTTGAAGAACAGATAGGACGGAGCAAGAACATGTTTATTAAGTATTTGATCGTATTTCTGATTTCCATGGTTCCGCTGATTGAGCTGCGAGGCGCTCTGCCTGTTGCTCTTTCCCCTGCGGATATGGCATTTTTCGGCGGTAGACTTCACGGTATGGGACTTCCCGCACTGGCTGCCTATATCGTTTGTATCGTTGGCAATATGCTGCCCGTTCCCATTATTTTCTTCTTTGCAAGAAAGGTGCTGGAGTGGGGCGCAGATAAGCCTGTCATCGGCAAGTTCTTCACCTTCTGTCTGGAAAAGGGACACAAGGGTGGAGAGAGACTGAAAAAGAAAGCAGGCCGCGGACTTTTCGTTGCCCTGCTGCTTTTCGTAGGAATTCCTTTGCCCGGAACCGGTGCATGGACAGGAACCCTGGCAGCCAGCCTTCTGGATATGGATTTCAAGTCCAGTGTGGTTGCGGTGCTTCTGGGAGTACTTCTGGCCGGTGTGATCATGGGTACTGCAAGTTTTGTTGTCTATGGTGCTTTGGGAGCAGTGATGTAACATGAGTACAGGCAATTCATACAGCGATTTTGCTTATGTATATGATGAGTTGATGGATGCCACCCCTTACGAGGAGTGGTGTGAACGCATCTGCAAACTGATCGAAAAATACGGCGTGTCCAAGCCGGAGCGCAACGCCAAAGATGTCCTGGATTCCGAGAAGAATCTGGTGGTGGACTTAGGCTGCGGAACCGGCACCTTGACGGAGATGCTTTACCGAAAAGGGTATGACATGATCGGTATCGACAACTCCGAATCCATGCTGGGTATCGCTATGGATAAGAAGGCGAAGAATGGCATGGAGATATTGTATCTCTGTCAGGATATGCGGGAGATGGAGCTTTTTTCCACCATCGGTACCGTGATCAGTGTGTGCGACAGTGTCAACTATATCCTGGAGGAGGACGAACTTCTGCAGGTATTTAAACTGGTGAATAACTATCTGTTCCCCGGCGGGATCTTCATCTTTGACTTCAACACCGATTACAAATATCGTGAGGTCATCGGAGACACCACCATTGCGGAGAACAGAGAAGACTGCAGCTTCATCTGGGAGAATTACTACGATGAAGAGACAGAGATCAACGAATATGACCTGACCATCTTTGCGAAAGAGCCTGACGGAAGATTCAAGCGCTTTCAGGAAGTGCACTTCCAGAGAGGATACATCGTGGAGACCATGGTGGAACTTCTGAAGAAGGCAGGGATGACGATTTTGGAAATGACCGACGCTGATACAGAGGGCGAAGTCACGGAAGTGAGCGAGCGCATCTGCATCACCGCAAAAGGGAATAAGACCTTTTAGGAGAAATGAAATGAGCGATTATATTGTACGTGCCACAGCGGCAAATGCGCAGATCCGTGCCTTTGCCTGCACCACCAGAGAACTGGCGGAGAAGGCAAGACAGATCCATAATACCAGTCCCGTGGTGACTGCAGCTCTGGGCAGAATGTTAAGCGCAGGCGCTATGATGGGAAGCATGATGAAGGGTGAGCAGGATATCCTGACCCTGCAGTTAAAGGGAGACGGTCCCATGAAGGGGATCACCGTCACAGCTGATTCTAAGGGTACCGTGAAAGGTTACCCCATCGTCCCTGACGTGATCCTTCCTGCCAATGCTATCGGCAAGTTGGATGTGTCCGGCGCCATCGGTAAGGGAAGCCTTTCCGTGATCAAGGATATGGGCTTGAAGGAGCCCTATGTGGGACAGACACTTCTGCAGACCGGCGAGATCGCAGAGGACCTGACTTATTATTTTGCTACCTCAGAGCAGGTTCCTTCTTCCGTAGGACTGGGCGTACTGATGAATAAGGACAATACCGTAAAGCAGGCAGGCGGATTTATCATCCAGCTGATGCCTTTTGCGGATGACGAAGTGATCGATAAACTGGAGAAGAACCTGGCGAACGTGAAGTCTGTGACTTCCCTGCTGGATGCCGGCAATTCTCCCGAGCAGATGCTGGAAATATTGCTGGAGGGATTTGATCTTGAGATCAATGAGACTTCAACGGTAGAGTTTTCCTGCAACTGCAGCCGCAGCAAGATCGAAAGAGTATTGATCAGCCTCGGCAAGAAAGAACTGACAGAGATGATCGAGGACGGCGAGCCCACCGAAGTAAACTGTCATTTCTGCAATACCCATTATAAGTTTGATGTGAGTGAACTGAAAGATCTGAAGAACAGGTCCAAAGCCTAAAGGAGTAGGAGAATCATGAAACAGGGATTTGTGAAGGTTGCTGCCGTTACCCCGAAAATTAAAGTGGCTGACCCCGTGTACAACGGGACAGTGATCGCCGAAGAACTGGCTAAGGCATATGAGCATGGCGCGAAAGTCATCGTGTTTCCTGAACTGTGCCTGACCGGGTATACCTGCGGAGATCTGTTTTTACAGCCTCTTCTTCTGGAGAGCGCAGCAGAGAATCTCAAGAAACTGGTGCAGCTGACAGAAGGTCATGACGCCCTGGTGGCAGTGGGTCTTCCCCTGGAAAAAGACGGAAGACTGTACAATGTGGCAGCCTTTCTTCAGAAGGGAAAGATATTGGGATTCGTGCCTAAGGTGAACCTTCCTACCTATGCGGAGTTTTATGAGGGAAGACATTTTACCAAGGGAAATACCGAGCCGGTGTTTTATTATTTTGACGGACAGCCGATTCCCTTCGGAACGAATATCCTGTTTCAATGTACCAACTTGCCGGAACTGAAGGTAGCCTGCGAGATCTGCGAGGATCTGTGGGTGGCCGATCCCCCTTCCACAAGACATGCTCTGAAGGGTGCTACATTGATCGTAAACCTTTCCGCCTCCAATGAGACTGTCGGAAAGGACGAATATAGAGAGATGCTGGTGAAGTCCACCAGTGCGCGTCTCCTTTGCGGATATGTCTATACTTCTGCAGGAGAGGGCGAGTCCACTCAGGATCTGGTCTTCGGCGGACATAATCTGATCGCCGAGAACGGCAACTTACTTGCCGAGAACAAACCCATCGGCACCGGTATCGTATATTCCGATATCGATGTTCAGAAGCTGATCACCGAGAGACGCAGAATGGGTACTTTCGGAGAAGCTCCCGAGGAAGACTATGCGAAGATTCCCTTTTCTCTGGATATTACGGAGAATGAGCTGGACAGAACCTTTGACGGAACCCCTTTTGTGCCCAAGAATGCAGCCAAGAGACAGAAGCGATGTGAATCCATCCTGTCCATTCAGTCCTATGGTCTGAAAAAGCGCTACGAGCATATCGGCGGCAAGACAGCAGTCATCGGTATTTCCGGAGGACTGGACTCCACATTGGCTTTGCTTGTGACTGTTCGCACCTTTGACCTTTTGGGGCTGGACAGAAAGGGTATCATTGCGGTGACCATGCCTTGCTTTGGCACCACCGACAGAACCTATGAGAATGCGTGCAAGCTGACAAAGACCCTGGGTGCTACCTTGCGTGAGGTGGACATCAAGGAAGCGGTGACCTTGCACTTCAGAGATATTGAGCAGGATATGAACTGCCACGATGTGACCTACGAGAACGGTCAGGCCAGAGAGCGTACCCAGGTGCTTATGGATATCGCCAACAAGGAGAACGGACTTGTCATCGGTACCGGTGATATGTCGGAGCTGGCACTTGGCTGGGCGACCTACAACGGTGATCACATGTCCATGTACGGTGTGAATGTAGGTGTCCCCAAGACTCTTGTGAGACATCTGGTGAAATATTATGCGGACACCTGCGGTAACGCAGAACTTTCCGCAGTACTTGAGGATGTACTGGATACTCCCGTAAGTCCGGAACTGCTGCCTCCCGTGGACGGCGTGATCGCTCAGAAGACGGAGGACCTGGTAGGCCCTTACGAGCTCCACGATTTCTTCCTGTATTATATGCTGCGCTGCGGTTATTCCCCCGCAAAGGTCTATCGCATCGCAAAGCTTTGTTTTGAAGGACAGTATGACAGCGAGACACTGCTCAAGTGGTTGAAGAACTACTACAGAAGATTCTTCCAGCAGCAGTTCAAGCGTTCCTGTCTGCCGGACGGTCCCAAGGTGGGAAGCGTTGCGGTCTCTCCCAGAGGAGATCTGAGAATGCCCTCCGATGCCTGCGCAAGGATCTGGATGGATGAAGTGAATCGTCTGTAATCAATGACTCCCGGCCTGTTACAGGTCGGGAGTTTTGTCGCGTAAGGCTTTGCTCAGGGAATTGTCGATGGCTTCTAAAAGTACCAGAGAAGTATACTTGCTGTCCATGGAATAGGTGATTCCCTCCACGGACTGATTTTCTAACACCTGAGAGCAGATGGATTCGAAGGTGGGCTGCAGCAGAGGATACATGGTAGTTACCGCCTCATCGGTGTTACGAAGGCGGATGTCGGAGATATTTGCGCTGTCCACCACCACTTCCACCTCTAAACTTCTGTTTCCCAGAACCAGCTCGGTAGAATAGATCCCCGGCGTATACTCGGAGCCTTCAATGTCCACGGAAGGATCAGGTGTGCTTTCCTCCGTGCCTTTGTCCGGCAGAAACAGCATCACCACCAGTGCCAGAAACAACACGCCCAGCAGAGAAAAGATACAGCTGTAGAGCAGCTCCTTTTTATGTAAGACCACAATTTTCGTTTTTGCGCTCATGGTTCGCTCCTTGGAAAGAAATGATATCTAAGGTATTTATATGAGAGCGGAGCCCACATTATGAAAGTCTTTCGGGAAAAAAGAAGTGGCACATTCCCGGAAAACTTGATATAATCGACAACGAATATAAAACCAACGAAGAGGTTACACTATGAAATTTACAAAGATGCAAGGCTGCGGTAATGACTACGTATATGTGAACGGATTTACCGAGAAGATCGAGCAGGAGAAGAAACCTGAAATAGTAAGAAGACTCAGCGACCGACACTTCGGTATCGGCGGAGACGGCGTGATCTTTATCAATCCCTCCGATGAGGCTGATTTTGAGATGGAGATGTTTAATGCAGACGGAACCCGATCCCAGATGTGCGGAAACGGTATTCGCTGTGTGGCAAAGTTTGTATATGACAAAGGACTGACCGATTCCGAACATATCACTATCATCAGCGGCGGCGCTGTGAAGTATCTGGATCTGACTGTGGATAAGAAGGATGCAGGTGACAGAGGCAATGTCAGCAAGGTTCGCGTGAATATGGGCAAGCCTATTCTGAAGCCTTCGGACATTCCTGTGGTATGCGAGGGCGAGAGAGCCATCGATACCCCCATCACCGTGCTTGGCAAGGAATATCGTATGACCTGTGTATCCATGGGCAATCCTCATGCGGTGATCTTTATGGATGGAGTTGCGGATCTTGATCTGGAGAAGATCGGACCCTACTTTGAAAACCATGAGGTGTTCCCCGAGAGAGTCAACACCGAGTTCGTGGAGATCATTGACAGAAAGACAGTCAGCATGCGTGTGTGGGAGCGTGGTACCGGCGAGACCTTAGCCTGCGGTACCGGCTGCTGCGCCATTGCGGTTGCCTGTGTACTGAACGGACTGACAGAGAATGCCATCACCGTTAAGGTCTTGGGCGGAGAGCTTGAGATCGAGTGGGCAGGAGAGGACAGCGTAGTCTATATGACCGGTCCTGCAGTCACCGTATTTGAAGGTGAGGTAGAAGTTTAAAAGGAAAAAAGAAAGCCGACAGATCACTGTCGGCTTTTTGTATTTCATGCAATTAAGGAGTGGCGGCTGCAGCATCTGCTTCTTCCTGTGCGGAACACATAAAGTCTAAGAACTTGACCGCGGTATCCAGATGTTTGGTGTTGATGACGATACTGCAGACATCCGTTTCGCCTGCCATATAGTATTCTTTCATAAGGCGGCTGCTGGGAGCGATCACGACACCGGAAGGAATGGGATCCTTCATGGCATCCGGATCAAAAGGATCGGGATAGGTGGGCTCGTTCTTTACGATGTCCAAATTAGTATCCTTCGCCAGTTCCTCTACCACGGCACCATCGATATAGTAAACGGAGCCTGAATCTATCAGTTTCTGAAGTTCGGATTCACGAAGCACGTTTCGCAGATCCATGTAATCGCCCTGGTAGCCGTATCGAAGCAGCACATTGATATCACCGGCCATAACGTCCAGTTCCGCAGCAGCGAGCCAGACCACCAGTTTCTGTGCATTCTCATAATCTGAATTCTGATCCTTGCCGATGGAGATGGAAGTGTCGAAAAAAGTCTCTTCCTTATCACGGTCGATTCCGATATAGTCCATGAATTCACTCATGTGGGCGTCATCCGCAAAATTCACTTCGATCTCTGCGGTGTTGATCAGAGCGGCGTGGAAGACAGGGGTCTTACGATTTATCCAGAAGTTGATCTGATAGATCGCCACGATCAGAACGATGGCAGCGATGATCACCGGCCATTTATAATAGTCCCAGAAGTAGATCAATTTTACTTTCAGGGGCGCGTTCTTCAGGGAGGCGCGCTCCTCCTTAAATTCATCCATTACAGGCATGACAACACCTTCTTTCCGATTTTGAACTCATTTTACAGTTTATAAAAAAGAATGTCAATGAAGGGGGCATAAAGCGGTTCTTAAAAAAGTGTAAACTGGCGGATATGGGCCAAAGTTGTCTTGCAAGTTACGGCAAGTTAGTTTATTATATAACTATATTTTGCGTGACGAACGGAGGATCACAATGAGCGAAGCATACGTAGAATGTCTGGTAAAGGCCAAGGCATCCACTTTGAAAAGTTTCTTAAAGTATTTTATGTATATGATGACAGTAGCAAGCGTGGCATTTTTTGTTCTCTTTTACCAGGTGCTGGCACTGCTTCTTGCCGTAGCATTCGGCGTAGGCGCATACTTTGCAGGCCTCTATGCGGATGTTGAGTATGAGTACCTTTACATGGATAAGGAGCTGACTGTAGACAGGATCTTAGGCAAGTCCAAGAGAAAGACCATGGCAGTCTATAACCTGGAGAAGATCGAGATCTTCGCTCCCATCAAGAGCTATCATCTGGATGGTTTTAAGAACCGCCAGTGCCAGACCATCGACTACAGCGTGGGCTACGAAGATCAGCCTGATCGCAGATACGTAATGTATATCGAGGGCAATTTGAAACTGATCATGAGCCCTTCTGAGGAGTTGGTAAAAATAATGAAAAACATGGCTCCGAGAAAGATATTTAATGACTAAATTTAGCATTGACTTATATCTTTTTCTCTGCTAAACTCATAGGAAATCACAAAGACCCCGGAGATAAAACTTCGGGGTTATGACATATTTTTATCATAAAAAAACACATATAAGGAGGAAGTAAGATGGGACAGATTATCGGTGAAGGCATTACCTTTGATGACGTGCTGTTGGTTCCTGCATACTCTCAGGTAGTTCCTAATCAGGTAGACATCACTACCTGGCTGACAAAGAAGATCAAGCTCAACATTCCCATGATGAGCGCAGGTATGGATACCGTTACAGAGCATCGCATGGCAATCGCTATGGCGAGACAGGGTGGTATCGGTATCATCCATAAGAACATGTCTATTGAAGCTCAGGCAGAAGAGGTAGATAAGGTTAAGCGCTCTGAGAATGGTGTTATTACCGATCCTTTCTCTCTGACTCCCGAGCATACACTTGCCGATGCAGACGCTCTGATGGCTAAGTTCCGTATTTCCGGTGTTCCCATTACCGAGGGACGCAAGCTGGTTGGTATCATCACTAACCGTGACCTGAAGTTTGAGACAGACTTCACCAAGAAGATCAAGGAGTCCATGACTTCCGAAGGTCTCATCACCGCTCAGGAAGGCACCACCATCGAGGAGGCTAAGAAGATCCTGGCTGCTGCTCGTAAGGAGAAGCTTCCCATCGTTGATAAGGACTTCAACTTAAAGGGTCTCATCACCATCAAAGATATCGAGAAGACCATCAAGTATCCTCTGGCTGCAAAGGATTCCCAGGGCAGACTGCTCTGTGGTGCAGGCGTAGGTATCACCGCTAACGTACTTGACCGTGTTGCAGCATTGGTTGCAGCAAAGGTTGACGTTATCGTTCTTGACAGTGCTCACGGCCATTCCCAGAACGTTATCAACTGTCTGAAGATGATCAAAGAGAAGTATCCCGATCTGCAGGTCGTTGCAGGTAACGTAGCTACCGGCGAAGCAACCAGAGACCTGATCGAGGCTGGTGCTGACGCAGTTAAGGTTGGTATCGGACCCGGTTCCATCTGTACCACTCGTGTGGTTGCAGGTATCGGTGTTCCTCAGATCACCGCAATCATGGATTGTTATAGAGTAGCAAAAGAGTACGGCGTACCTATCATCGCTGACGGTGGTATCAAGTACTCCGGCGACATCACCAAGGCTATCGCTGCAGGTGGTAATGTCTGCATGATGGGTTCCATGTTCGCAGGCTGCGAAGAGAGCCCCGGAGACTTCGAACTGTTCCAGGGTAGAAAGTACAAGGTATACCGTGGCATGGGTTCCATCGCTGCTATGGAGAACGGTAGTAAGGATCGTTACTTCCAGGAGAATGCTAAGAAGCTTGTTCCCGAAGGCGTTGAGGGACGTGTTGCTTACAAGGGCAATCTGGAAGATACCGTATTCCAGCTTCTGGGC
>JAKSRX010000031.1 GCA_024403365.1 Acetatifactor sp.
TGTTTCGTATTCGCTCGGGTGAAAACAAATGCCACCCTTTCGGGTGGCGCTTGTTGAAGATCTACTCACAGAAACCGGCCGCTTCGCGTCCGCCGCCTCTGCGAGGCTTGCGTTTCTGTTTCGTATTCGCTCGGGTGAAAACAAATGCCACCCTTTCGGGTGGCGCTTGTTTTCCTTCCTCGCTCTACATCCTTTCGGGAGCCTTGAAGCCGAGGACATCGATACAGGTCTCGAGGATATCTCTTGTCAGAATGAGCAGTGCGATGAGGCCCTGCTTTCTGGTCTCGTTCTCTTCACCGAGGATCTTGGTCTCGTGATAGAAATGGTTGAATGCATTTGCAAGATCATAGATGTAAGCACATACTTTGTGAGGTGCTGTCTCTTCTGCTGCATTCTGCATCATGGTGTTGAACTGTGCCAGCTGCATCTGGAGCTGCTTTTCTGCTCCTGCCTGTGCTGCCATCAATTCTACTGCGTTCAGATCTCCGCCCTGTGCCGCATATTTTGCCAGGATGGACTTGATACGTACGATGGTGTAAAGAATGTAGGGGCCGGTATCTCCCTCGAAGGAGATGAACTTCTCTACATCGAATACATAATCCTTGCTTGCCTGGTTGGAAAGGTCACCATACTTCAGTGCTGCCAGAGCTACCATCTTAGCGGTTGCTTCTGCTTCTTCTGCGCTGATAGCCTCGTTGGTTGCGATCTTGTCACGCATCTCATCCTGGATCTGTGCGATCAGACTGGAAAGACGCATAACGCCGCCGTCACGGGTCTTGAAGGGCTTTCCGTCCTTACCGTTCATGGTACCGAAGCCTAAGAACTTAAGCTCTGTCTCGGGAGCCACCAGTCCGGTCTTCAGTGCGCAGCGGAATACCTGCTCAAAGTGCAGTTCCTGACGCTTGTCTACTACATAGATAATGGAATCGGGGTTATAATCGTGGCTTCTCTGAAGGATAGTTGCCAGGTCTGTGGTGTCATACATAGCAGCGCCGTCAGACTTAAGGATCATACAGGGAGGGATCTCCTTCTTGTCATCCTCTCTTGCAACATCTACCACCAGTGCGCCTTCGCTGATGTGAGCGAAGCCGTCCTGCTTCATCTTCTCTACCATTCCGGGGATGTAGGGCTGTGCATCGGACTCACCCAGCCACAGATCGAAGTCTACATCCAGATTTGCGTAGTTTTTCTTCAGATCCTCCACGGAAATATTCATAATATGCTTCCAGAGAGCGCGATATCCTCTTCTGCCGGTCTGCAGCTGTACAGTAGCAGCCAAAGCCTTCGCCTTGTACTCCTCGTCTACCTTGGACTTGCCGCTGGCAGTAGGATACATCTCCTCCAGCTGAGCCAGGGTAAAGGGAGGCTCTACGGGATACTCGCCTTCATAGTTTTCATCAAAATAGCAAAGTTCAGGCTGTCTCTCATGAAGCTCGGTGATGACAAGGCCCATCTGAAGACCCCAGTCACCGAGGTGCACATCACCGATGACCTTATGTCCGGCGTAACGCTCCATACGCTTTACAGCCTCACCGATAACAGCCGCACGCAGATGGCCTACATGAAGGGGCTTCGCAACGTTAGGTCCGCCGTAGTCGATCACGATGGTCTTTACCTTCTCAGGTGCTTCCAGACCAAACTTTTCTGCGCTCTTCATCTCTTTTACGATGGAAAGCAGATAGTCTTCGGACAGTTTCAAATTCAAAAAGCCGGGAGCAACTGCAGCAACTTCCTTGAATGCCTTGTTGCCTTCCAGCTGTGCAGCAACTTCATTTGCGATCATAAAGGGTGCTTTGTGGTACTGCTTTGCACCTGCCATAGCACCGTTACACTGGTACTCGCACAGGTCGGGACGATTGGAAACAGTGACACGTCCCAGAGAAGCATCATAGCCTGCAGCCTCAAAAGCCTTACCCATCTCTTCTGACAGGATATCTAAAATCTTCTTCATCTCTATTACCTTTCTTACAACAACTTTCTCTATAATATAACCTACTTTACGGTTTCCCGCAAGACCTAAATACGTCCCTCTCTCACAGCCTCCGCCTTGGAAAAAGCACAGCCGCAAAAGCTCTGTCTGTACAGGTCATACTCCGCGGAAAGTTCCACCGAGCGCTTGTATCCGTTTTTCTTCTTAAAGTCCGAAGGCAGCCAGGGAATATCATATTCCTCGCTCAACATCTCTCCGATCTCGTTGAGTTTCCGGGCATTTTTCAAAGGGCTGATGGTCAGTGTGGTGCAGAAATAGTCATAATTGCCTTCCTTTGCCAGTCTCGCCGTCTCCCGAAGTCTCAGTTCATAACACTGAAAGCATCTCTCTCCGCCTTCCTTGCAATCCTCCATGCCTTTCGCCATCTCGAAAAACACTTCCGGCACATAATCTCCTTCTACAATACTGATCTCGAAGCCTTTTCCTTCTTCGTTATAAGCTCGGATCAGGCGCTTTTGTTCTTCCACGCGTTTCCTGTACTCCTCGGAAGCAGAGATATTGGGATTATAATAAAAGACCGTGATGTGAAAATATCTGCACAGGTATTCCAGCACATAACTGGAACAGGGGGCACAGCAGCTGTGCAGGAAAAGACGGGGTGCATCTTCCGATCTTTCCCCTATTCTCTCCAGTATTTTCTCCAGTTCCTTCTGGTAGTTTCTCTGATTCATTGATTCTCCTTGGTGTTTACAGCGATGGATTCACTGTATTTCTCATCACCGCTTAAATGATTGCGCACTTTGCCGTGAAAGGCTTCCTCATACCGCTTTCCTACCGCTTCCCAGTTGATCAGTCTGAACCACTCCTCCACATAGGCGGATCTGCGGTTCTGATACTGCAGGTAATAGGCATGTTCCCACAGGTCCAGTGCCAGTATGGGCTCGTACTTTCTCAGATCCGGAAGTTCCCTGTTATCAGTATTGATTATGGAAAGGCTGCCTCTGGTGTCCGTCACTAAGAATACCCAACCGGATCCAAACTGTGCAAAGGCTGCGGCCTTCATCTTTTCCTTCCACTGCTTTATGGTGCCGAAGTCCCTGATCATTGATTCCTTCAGATATCCTTCCGGGTCGGTATCATTCCTTCCCTTCATGGAATCAAAGTAAAGCTCATGGGCCAACACTCCGCCGCCGTTTCTTCGTACCGGCCTCTGCACTGCCTCCGGCAGAAAGGGAAGTTTCTCCAGCAACTGGTGCAAAGGAATCCTTTGCAATTCCGGGTAATCAGACAGAGCCTCATTCAGGTTGTCCACGTAAGTGCGGTAGTGTTTGTCATGGTGAAACTTAAGCACTTCTTCCGCCAGCACCGGCAAAAGATCATCATACTCATAGGGTAATTGATGCATGACATAGGGATAGGTCTCTTCTTTCATATTGCTATACTGCTCCGTTCCGCAGGTCGCCCTGCTTTTGGCTTAAGTATATGCATTCCTCTCCCTGAATATGAATACAGGCGGACAAAAGACTTGCCCGCCTGCAGAAATTTACAACTTATTTGAAGTACTCAACACCGGACTCGAAGATCTTGATATCCTGCTCGCCGTAGATGTTCATTGCTACTGCAATGTCTCTTCTCTCGGAGTGAGCCATCTTACCAAGCACACGTCCGTCGGGTGAAGTGATACCCTCGATGGAAGCATAAGAACCGTTGATGTTGTACTCTTCATCCATGGTTACATTGCCTGCCTGATCGGAGTACTGGGTAGCAACCTGACCGTTTGCAAACAGCTTGTCGATCCACTCCTTAGGAGCTACGAAACGACCTTCGCCGTGGGAAGCGGGGTTACAATATACGCCGCCAAGTTCAGCACCCTGCAACCAGGGAGACTTGTTGGAAACCACCTTGGTGTAGACCATCTTGGAGATGTGACGGTTGATGGTGTTGAAGGTCAGGGTAGGAGAATCCTCCTTCTGTCCAAGGATCTCGCCGTAAGGAACCAGACCCAGTTTGATCAGTGCCTGGAAACCGTTACAGATACCCAGAGCCAGACCGTCTCTCTCGTTCAACAGCTTCATGACAGCTTCCTTCATCTTCGCATTCTGGAAAGCAGTTGCGAAGAACTTAGCGGAACCGTCGGGCTCATCACCTGCGGAGAATCCGCCGGGGAACATGATGATCTGTGCCTGAGCGATAGCCTTCTCGAACTCATCTACAGACTCTCTGATGTCTGCAGCGGTCATATTCTTAAATACCTTGGTCACTACGCTTGCACCTGCACGCTCGAAAGCCTTGGTGCTGTCGTACTCACAGTTGGTACCGGGGAATACAGGGATAAATACGGTAGGTCTTGCGATCTTATTCTTGCATACGTAGATGCTGTCAGCCTTGTAAATAGGGCTTTCAACTGCATCGGTACCCTTTACAGCCTTGGTAGCAAATACCTTCTCCAGCTTGGAAGTCCAGCTTGCAATAGCCTCGTCCATGGTAACCTTCATGTCGCCGTAAACGAATGCGGGCTCTGCAGTCACGGTACCGATCACGGTGTACTCGATCTCCTTCTCATCCAGTGCGGAAAGAAGTTCTGCAGGGATCTCAGCGATGATATCGCCAAGGCCGTTGCCGAATACATCCTTCTCGGTAAGTTCTGCATCCAAAGTAACGCCAAGCTTGTTACCGAATGCCATCTTGGATACTGCTGCTGCAACACCCTTTGCATCCAGTGCATAAGCGGAAACGATCACCTTCTTCAGGGTCAGCTGATGGATCTTCTCGTACAGCTCAGCCACTGCCTCGTACATAGGAATATCGAACTCATCCTTCTCGATCTCAAAGCGAACCAGTTGGTTGCCTGCTGCCTTCAGTTCGGGAGTAACTACCTCGGAATGCTTTGCAATATCAACTGCGAAGGAAACCAGTGTAGGAGGAACATCGATATCGTTGAAGGTACCGGACATAGAGTCCTTACCACCGATGGAAGGAAGTCCGAAACCGATCTGTGCATCATATGCACCCAGCAGAGCTGCGAAAGGCTGGCTCCAACGCTCGGGATCAGCAGTCATTCTGCGGAAATATTCCTGGAAGGTGAAACGGATCTTGGAAGCATCACCACCGCCTGCAACGATCTTAGCCATGGACTCTACTACTGCATAAACAGCGCCATGGTAAGGGCTCCAGGAGGAAAGGTAAGGATCGAAGCCGTAGCTCATCATGGTAACGGTCTCGGTCTTGCCCTTCAGAACGGGAAGCTTTGCGATCATGGTCTGGGTCTCGGTGAGCTGATGCTTACCACCGTAAGGCATCAGTACGCTGCCTGCACCGATGGATGCGTCGAACATCTCAACCAGGCCCTTCTGGGAACATACATTCAAATCATTTAACAGGGTCAGCCAAGCGCTCTTCAGATCGCCTGCTTCTACCTTCTCGCCTACTGCGGGAACTGCCCACTTCTCAAAGTAGTTATCTTCTTCTGCGGGGATATTTACCTTAACAGTGGTCTCCTGATGAGCACCGTTGGTGTCCAGGAAAGCACGCTTTAAGTTAACGATGGTCTTGCCTCTCCAGTTCAGTACCAGTCTGGGCTCCTCGGTAACGATCGCAACAGCGATTGCTTCCAGGTTCTCCTCTGCAGCGTAGCCCAAGAACTTATCAACATCCTTAGGATCTACAACAACAGCCATTCTTTCCTGAGACTCGGAAATTGCAAGCTCGGTTCCGTCAAGACCTGCATACTTCTTGGGAACCTTATCAAGATCAACAGTCAGACCGTCTGCAAGCTCACCGATCGCAACGGATACACCGCCTGCACCGAAGTCGTTACACTTCTTGATGATGCAGCTGACTTCCTCACGTCTGAACAGTCTCTGGATCTTTCTTTCGGTAGGAGCATTACCCTTCTGAACCTCTGCGCCACAGGTCTCGATGGAAGCCTCGGTGTGAACCTTGGAAGAACCGGTTGCACCGCCGCAGCCGTCACGACCGGTACGGCCGCCCAGCAGAATGATGATATCGCCGGGATCGGAGGTCTCACGGATAACGTTCTTTCTGGGAGCAGCGCCCATAACGGCACCGATCTCCATACGCTTTGCTACATAGTTGGGATGATAGATCTCCTTTACGAAACCGGTAGCAAGGCCGATCTGGTTACCATAGGAAGAGTAACCGTTTGCAGCACCGCGAACCAGCTTCTTCTGGGAAAGCTTACCCTTTAAAGTATCTGCTACGGGAACGGTAGGATCTGCCGCACCGGTAACACGCATTGCCTGATATACATAACCACGTCCGGAAAGGGGATCACGGATAGCGCCGCCAAGACAGGTAGCTGCACCACCGAAAGGCTCGATCTCGGTAGGATGGTTGTGGGTCTCGTTCTTGAAGAATACCAGCCACTCCTCGGTCTCCTTGTAGTCGCCGTAATCCATCTCAACGGGAACAACAACGGAGCAAGCATTGATCTCGTCGGATACTTCCATATCCTCCAGCTTGCCGTCCTTTTTCAGCTTTCTCATAGCCATCAGAGCCAGGTCCATAAGACATACGAACTTGTCGCTTCTGCCTGCGAAGATCTCTGCTCTGGTATCCAGATAGCTCTGGTAGGTAGTCTCGATAGGAGTTCTGTAATAACCATCCTCGAACTCGACCTCGGTCAACTCGGTAGAGAAGGTGGTATGACGGCAGTGGTCAGACCAGTAGGTATCCAGAACACGGATCTCTGTCATGGAAGGATCTCTCTTCTCATCATCACGGAAGTAATTCTGAATGTGCAGGAAATCCTTGAAGGTCATTGCAAGACCAAGAGAATCGTAAAGTTTTCTCAGAACGCTCTCTTCCATAGCGGTGAAGCCATCGAAGATCGCTACATCTGCGGGATCATCGAAGATGGTTACCAGTGTCTCAGGCTTAACCATATCGGTCTCTCTGGAATCCACAGGGTTGATACAGTAGGATTTGATCTTAGCGAACTCTTCCTCTGTAATATCACCGATGATCATATAAGTAACAGCGGTACGGATGATAGGCTCCTCATCCTCTTTCAGGAATTTTACACACTGAACAGCGGAATCCGCTCTCTGATCAAACTGTCCGGGCAGGAATTCAACGGAGAATACCTTTGCATTTGCAGGGATCTCGATGTTTTCCAGATACAGGTCATCTACAGGGGGCTCGGAGAAAACAGTCTTGCATGCCTTCTCGAATACTTCGTCGGAGATGTTCTCTACATCATAGCGGATGAATTCTCTGACGCCGTCCACCTTGATTCCCAGATAGTTTTTCAGTTCCTCGTGCAACTCCTTTGCCTTTACCGCATAGGGTGCTTTCTTTTCCACATAGATACGTCTAACGTTTCCCATGTCGTTCCTCCAAAAAATGTTTGTATTATCTCAAAAGTCCGAGGGCGGATCACTCCTCCATCTCAACGCCCAAAGACTTCAAAATAAACAGTATCTCCTGATCCACTGTCTCCGGAGTGATGCCGATGGTCTGAGCCGAGATCTTAAGGCCCTCCAGGATGAAGATGATATTCTTTGCGGTAGCCTCGCAGTCATCGCAATAGAATTCCCCATTCTCCACACCGATCTCGATCAGCTTCTCCATGATCTTCACAGCGGAATCAAACTGCTTCTTCAGAATATTATCCTTCTTAGGAAGTTTATTCTCGAAGTAGAATTCGTAAATTGCCTGGGTCAGGGTATCTTCCTTACGCAGCAACTCCTTCTTCTGCTCCTCCAAGAAAAGCACAAGAATATCTGCCGCCGTTGCATCATCGGTAATGTTATCGGAAAAGACATCGTCTGTCTCCTGACTCTCCATCTTAAGAACCTCTAAGAAGATCTGATTCGTGCTCTCAAAATACAGATAGAGTCCGCCTCGGCTGATTTCGCAGGCTTCGACAATATCCTTCATGGTAACCTTCTTAAAGCCCTTCTCAACGAAGACCTTTCTGGCAGTTTCCAGTATGAATTTCTTCTTCTGTACCGATTTTTCTCCCATTTTATGACACCCGTTCCTCTTTTTATAGATCACCAGGCTGCTATACCCGACATGTGCATCACATCCTTGAAAACCCCCATTTTCAACGACAAACGCGCCTGCAGAGAGCATAGTACCCCCATACAGGCCAAAAACTGACACATATGTAGTTTTATTCTAACACAATTCTTCTAAATGTACATACCCAATTTACACGAAAAAACCACTATTTCAGCGCATTTTCCGCTCTTTTAGGGGAGATCCTGTCCTGTTTCCCCCACCATCTTCTCTGTGAAGGGGGTTGCATCCTTCTCCATACGCAGCATCGTCTCGAAGGATTCCAGCAAGAGTCGCTCCTGTCTGTAGCGATTCATCTCCTGGGGACGATCCATATAAAACTTGAAATGATCCACCTGCCATACCAGCACATCGGTGAGGGTGTAACCTGCCACCTTGTACTTGCTTAAGAACTTACCGTAGTCATGATAGTAAGCCAGTTCCTGCAAAAGACCGCCGGACTGTCTGATGCCTGCCCAGAGGTTTCTGCCGTACTCTTCCCCTTTGTCAGCCTTCACAGCCAGATCGACCACAAACTGTTCCAATGTTTCCAGTGCCTTGCGCACTCTTTCATCCTGTTCCATGGAGTATCTCCTTTCATGCAATAAAAAAACCTAAAACCTTGAATAAAGGCTTTAGGCTTTCAAGCAGGGGAAGAGGGGATCGAACCCCCGTTAACGGTTTTGGAGACCGCCGCACTACCGCTGTACTATTCCCCTATTCATATCTGTCAGTATCATCACCAACGAATGAAATCATAACAGATATTATGTCGTATGTCAAGAATAAATTTAAAACAACCTGTCGATGGCATCCTGTACGGACTGAACACCGATCACGGTGATCTTGCAGTTCTTGCGGCAATCCTCTGCGCATACTGCGGGAACGATCACCGTCTCAAAGCCAAGCTTTTCCGCTTCCAGCACACGCTGTCTTGCCATACTTACCGCACGGACCTCACCGCTGAGTCCCACCTCACCGAAGGCAATCAGCTTAGGACTCAAGGGGCGATTTTTGAAGCTGGACACCGTAGCCAAGACGATTCCCAGATCGATGGCGGGTTCCTGTATCTTCATACCGCCTGTGATGTTTACATAGGCATCGCAGGAAGCCATCTGCAATCCGGTACGTTTCTCCAGCACTGCCATTAAAAGGTTCACACGGTTTAGATCTGTTCCTGTGCTCTGTCTTCTGGGAATACCGAAATTACTCTGGCATACCAGTGACTGGATCTCCACAAGAAGAGGCCTGGTACCTTCCATGGTACAGGATACCACGGAACCGCTGGCATTCTCGGGACGTCCGTTCAGCATATATTCGGAAGCATTCTGCACCTCTGCAAGGCCCTGCTCTCTCATCTCGAACACACCGATCTCATTGGTGGAACCGAAACGATTCTTCACACCGCGAAGCACACGATAGGAAGCATGTCTGTCTCCCTCAAAATAGAGCACGGTATCTACCATATGCTCCAATACTCTGGGGCCTGCCACGGTACCTTCCTTTGTCACGTGACCTACGATCATCACAGACACACCCAGGCCCTTGGCCAGCTGCAGCAGGATCCCTGTGGATTCCCGCACCTGGCTGACGCTGCCGGGAGCTGCGGATACATTTTCATTATACATGGTCTGAATGGAGTCGATGACCACCACTTCCGGCTTGTTCTCCCGGATGATCTCCACGATATCATCCAGATTGGTCTCGCACAGAAGCAGCATATCTTTGGAGAACTCTCCGATCCTGTCCGCACGCATCTTGATCTGAGCCAGGGATTCCTCACCGGAGATGTACAGGACTTTATGTGCCTTTTCGGACAGGTTTCTGCACACCTGCAAAAGCAAGGTGGACTTACCGATACCCGGATCACCGCCAACCAGAGTCAATGACCCCTGGACGATACCGCCGCCCAGCACCCGGTCCAATTCTCCGATCCCGGTGGTCAGCTTATCCTCGGATGTGATAACGATATCCGAAAGCACACTGAGTGCCGCAGGATTGCCCTTGCGTCTTCCCCCGGGACTCATAACCCCCATATGAGGTGTCTTCTCTATTGTTTCCTCCACAAAAGTATTCCACTCTTTACATCCGGGGCACTGTCCCATCCACTTGGTGGACTCATGCCCGCAGTTCTGACAGAAGAATACGGAACCTGTTTTGGATTTTGCCATAGTTTGGATCCTTTCGTGCCTTACTTCTTAACGATCTTAACAGCTACTTCATCTATGCTCTGAAGTTCAACGCTCAGGGAAAGTTTTCCGCCAAGACCGGTCTTCATAGTTCCGATGCTCTGCTCTCCCACGAAAACTTCATACTCTGTATCATCATTCATACCGATGGTGATCTGCGCATCTTCGTCGCCGCTTACCTTGAAGCACACGCCGTTTTCATCCTCTGCGAATGCGGTAACGGTGGTTCCAGGAACGGACTCATACAGGAACATGCCGTTCTTCTCAAGTTTAGTGATATCTTTGTATGTCTTGACCTTCAGCATATCTCCTGCAAAAGGGACATCCTCCAGTTTTGCCTTCTGCGCCAGGGTATGGTTACCGAAGCTGATGGTTCCGTTCTCATCGATCTTAATTAATTCAGTTATGCCTGCCATAGGTATTTCCTCCTAAGTTTTATTAGTAAAAGTATATGCTATGCTCTCTTGGTTGTAAAGCAGACCTTGCCGTTCTTAAAGCCTGCGGATACACTGTCTCCGGGTTGGATATTCTTCTTCAGGATCTCCTCGGACATTGCGTCTTCCACCACAGACTGGATGGCACGCTTCAAAGGTCTTGCACCCATCTTTGCGTCGGAATACTTGCTTACCAGGTGCTCTTTCAAAGCAGGAGTCAGCGTCAGTTTGATGTTCATCTGCTTCTCGCATCGCTTGCAAAGGTCTCCTGCCAAAAGTCCGATGATCGCCTTCATATCATCATTGCCCAGTTGATGGAACACAATGATGTCGTCGATTCGGTTGATGAACTCGGGCTTGAAGTTTTTCTTGACCTCCTCCATGACGCCGCTCTTCATCTTCTCGTAATCCTTCTTGGGATCACTGACTGCCGCAAAGCCCAGGTTCTTGGGATCTACGATCCTCTGTGCGCCCGCGTTGCTGGTCATGATCAGGATGGTATTCTTAAAACTGACCTTTCTGCCCTTGGAATCGGTGATATGACCGTCATCCAGTACCTGCAAAAGCACATTGAACACATCGGGGTGTGCTTTCTCGATCTCATCAAAAAGGACCACGGAATAAGGATTTCTGCGAACCTTCTCGCTGAGCTGTCCCCCCTCGTCAAAGCCTACATATCCGGGCGGAGAACCGATCATCTTGGACACCGAATGACCTTCCATATACTCGGACATATCCACACGAATGATGGCATCCTCGGATCCGAACATCGCCTCGGCCAGGGCCTTGGAAAGTTCAGTCTTACCTACACCGGTAGGTCCTAAGAACAGGAAAGAACCGATAGGGCGCTTGGGATCCTTCAGTCCCACACGACCTCTTCTCATGGCTCTGGCTACCGCCTTCACCGCTTCCTCCTGACCGATCACTCTCTTGTGCAGAATGGACTCCAGTTTCAACAGTCTCTCGCTCTCCTTCTGCGCCAGTTTCTGCACAGGGATCTTGGTCCACATTGCCACTACATCGGCGATATCGTTCTCACCGATCTCGATCTTGTTTTCGGAAGCATTCTTTTCTGCTCTTGCCTTTGCTCTCTCCAATTTCGACATCAGTTCATCCTGATGACGCTTGATCTCAGCTGCCTGCGCGAAATTCTCCTGTCGAATGGAGCTTTCGATCTGCTGATCCATATTCTTGATCTGCGCGGAAAGATCACGCAGCTTGTCAGTGGCGCTTAAACTTTTCAGTCTTGCCCCGGCTGCCGCCTCATCGATCAGATCGATGGCCTTATCCGGCAGATTTCTGTCGTTGATATAACGTGCGGACAGTTTCACTGCCGCTTCTGTTGCCTCTTTTGTGATCGTCACCCTATGGTACTCTTCGTACTTGCCCTTGATGCCCTCCAGGATGCGGATCGCCTCCTCCACGGTGGGCTCCTCCACGGTGACAGGTTGGAATCTTCTCTCCAGAGCTGCATCCTTTTCAATATGCTTGCGGTATTCACTGATGGTGGTCGCACCGATCAGCTGTACTTCGCCACGAGCCAGGGAAGGCTTCAGAATATTGGAAGCATCGATCGCTCCCTCTGCTCCGCCGGCACCGATAATGGTATGAAGTTCATCGACGAACAGAATGATATTGCCGTCATCGATCACTTCCTTGATGACTTTCTTGATCCTCTCCTCAAACTCACCGCGGTACTTACTGCCGGCAACCATACCCGAAAGATCCAGGGTCATGACCCTCTTATCCTTCACGGTAAAAGGCACATTACCGTTGGCGATTCTAAGTGCCAAACCTTCTACCACTGCGGTCTTACCTACGCCGGGTTCACCGATCAGACAAGGATTGTTCTTGGTACGTCTGCTCAGGATCTGCACCAGACGACGGATCTCGTCCTCTCTGCCGATGACAGGATCCAGCTTGCCCGCCTTAGCCATAGCGGTCAGATCTCTGCTATACTGCGCCAGAGTCTCTGTCTTGCTCTTGCCGCGATTCTTACGGCTCAGATCCTCCTTGGTCAGATTTCTGTCCTGACCGATGGCTGCCAAAGTATCTCCATAGACCTTCTGAATATTAACATTCAATGTGTTCATCAGGCGGATGGCAACATTCTCACCCTCCTTGATCAGACCCATCAGAATATGCTCGGTTCCGGTCTCTTTCTGTCCGAAACGCTCTGCCTGTCTGTGAGCTTCCTCCAGAACTCTTATGGCCCTGGGAGAATAACCCTCTCGGTCCTTCAACTCCACGCCATTCTCAAAGGCGATCAGTTCCTGGATCAATCTCAAAACCTCTGTCAAAGTCACACCGTTATCGCGAAGCACTTTGCCCGCAACACCGGTACCCTCCTTCAGAAGTCCTGCCAGAAGATGCTCTGTTCCGATATATCCCTGATGCATACTTGCAGCAAATCTGGTGGCTGCCTTCAATGCGTCATTTGCACTGTCTGTAAATCGAGACTGCATGCTCTATGTCCTCCGTTAACTATAATCCTCATAAATCTCTTCTATCAACTGATGGATCTCATCCTTTGATATGTTTTTGCAACTTCCCTTAGCAAGGATAACCTGAAGTTGCTTCTTTAATTCTGCCAGTGTCTGCATTTTGTCCACATCAATAGCGATCACAGCACCACGCCTGCGGTCCACCCGCACATACCCTTCCTGCTTCAGAATAGTATACGCCTTATTCACCGTATGCATATTGATACCGATGCTGTCCGCCAGCTGCCTCACACTGGGAAGGGAATCTCCCTCTCTGAATCTGTCCGCAGCAATACCCATGATAATCTGGTTATACAACTGCAGATACAGCGCATCATCGCTGTTAAAATCAATCTCTATCTGGATCATCGCCACGTCCTCCTTGTTATATACATATTATAACAAAGCCGGAACCACTGTCAACGCCGCCACCCATTGTTCATACTTTTTTAATAAGCCTGCGGGGCTCTGCTCCCTAAGGGCCCGGCGCAGCCGCTGGGGCCTGGTTCTCCCTCAGGGGCCCGCGCAGCCGCCGGACTTTGGATGTATCTCAGGGCCGGCGCAACCGCTGGGGGCGCACTATTCAGTTGGACGTTTTCTGGTGTTTTCGCAAAAGCCCCTTGAACACTCTTTATTAGCCGCGGCCGGCTCGGAACTTGTGCGCGGCAAGTCCTGCATCTGCCTCAAGGGGCACTTACTTTGAGGTTCTTTGGTTGGAATGTCACGATCTGCCAAAAGACGATTGTTCCAGCCGTTTTTCCAACTGTTTGAGCGAAGCGAGTTTTTTGGAAAAACGGCTGCTAATAAGCAATCGTCGACGCAGATCGTAGACATTCCCCAAAGGTTCTCCGTAAGTCCCCGAGGCAGTGCAGGAGCTAAGCCGTGCACTTCAGACATCTCTCCGGCCGCGGGAGGAATGTTCTCGGGGCTTTTGAAACACAGACGAAAACGTCCAAAATTCATATTGCTGCCCCCAGCGGTTGCGCCGGCCCCTAATCATATAGTGCGCCCCTGGCGGCTGCGCGGGCCACACGATATATTGCTGCCCCAGCGGTTGCACCGGCCACATGGTATATTGTGCCCCCAGAGGCTACGCGGGCCACACATAAAAGAGCCCCCGCAGGTTGCGGGAGCTCTTGGTTATTTGGTTTTATTCGTCGAAGTCGCTGAGGAATTCGAAGGAGAAATCGTCATCTCCATCTCCGCCGTCGGGCTTCTGTGCGGGCTGGGGCTGAGGCTTTACCTGCTGGGGAGCGGGTCTCTTCACAGGCTGACCTTCTGCGTTCATGGGACGTCTTACGGGCTGGCCTTCTGCATTAGCGGGGCGTCTTACAGGCTGGCCTTCTGCATTAACAGGACGTCTTACGGGCTGGCCTTCTGCATTGACGGGACGTCTTACAGGCTGGCCTTCTGCGTTGACGGGGCGTCTTACGGGCTGGCCTTCTGCATTAGCGGGGCGTCTTACGGGCTGGCCTTCTGCATTAGCGGGGCGTCTTACAGGCTGACCCTGCTGTCCGTTTGCGGGACGTCTCACAGGCTGACCCTGTCCGTTTGCAGGCTTCTTCTCTTCGCCTACGGTCTGCATTACCTTCTGCTTAGGCTGCTCGCCACGTCTTCTCATGGTCTCCTTTTCTACCTCGCGGTAGTAAGCGGAATCAGCCATATCTTTCATCTTTAAGAACAGTGCTACTGCAACTGCTGCTGCAGCTACCATCAGTACACCGAGAATGATAGCAACGATCTTCAGGGTGTTTGCCTGCTTGTGTGCTTTCTCATAAGCTTCTGCGTTGTTCTTTACCTTGTCGAAAAGCTCCTGGATGGACCAACCGTTTCCATCGCTGTCAACTAAGAGCCACTCGCCACCCTGCTCCAGAGTGTCATAAGGCTTAACAACTACGGGCTTGGATTCCTGTACGGGCTCATCGGGTTCGGGTGCGGGCTCAGCAGGCTCCTGCTGAACGGGCTGCTCATTGTAAGGAGTGAGCTCACCGGAGAGTTTTACATAATCGGAACGAATGAAACCTTCTACATTGGTTCCGTTGGAATTGTAAGAGATCAGATACCAGGTCTTGCCGTCGGATCCCTGAGTGGTTCCGTTTACGGTAAGAGCTACACCTCTTGCTGCGGTGGTAACGATCGCACCACTGGTGGAAGCCTGGTTACGAATACGTACGGAATCACTTCCGTCTACGGTAGCGCTGACAGGATTTACCTTGCTGACGCCGTCGGTGTTGATACCGGAAGCGGTGGAGCCGCCTGCACTTGCATCGTCAAGCTTCTTAACAAGGTCGGAACGTACATAACCGGTCTTGCCGTTCAATGTGGTCTGATACCATACATAACCGTCGGATGCGGTGATCTCACCGGAAATATTGATGGTGGTGTCTTTTGCTACCTGTCCCAAAACCTCACCGCTGGGAGCGGATGCTCTGACCTTAGCGCTGGAAGCAGTAACCTTACCCTGGTTGTCTGCATAGCTTCTGATTGCAAATCCATCGTAAATAAAAGCGATGGCAAATGCGAGAACCAATGCAAAGACTCCTGCCCAGACTTTGAAACTTTTCTGAACTGTCTGTGTGTTTTTCATAAGTCTAACCTTCTTTCTCCTCATAAATATGTATTAGTCATTATGCCTCATCAATTGCCTTGCCGATGTCGGTACGCATGTACTTGTTGGCAAAGGTGACCCAATTGGTTGCCTCGTATGCTTTCGCGCGAGCTTCCTTCAGAGTAGCGCCCTTGGCGGTAACACCCAGAACACGGCCTCCGTTGGTCACGATCTTGCCATTCGCATCGAACTTGCTTCCTGCGTGGAAGCAGAAGTAATCATCCTTGCCCTCGAAGTTCTCAAGACCGATGATTTCAAAGCCCTTCTCGTATGCTACGGGATAACCGTCGGATGCAAGAACAACACAAACTGCCGCATTGTCTTCAAACTGAAGATCGATGTCAGCCAGTGTGCCGTCGATGCAGGCATCCACAACATCCATAATATCATTCTTCATTCTGCAGAGAACTACCTGAGTCTCGGGATCACCGAAACGTGCGTTGTACTCCAGTACTCTGGGTCCCTTGGGGGTGAGCATCAGTCCGAAGAAAATGACACCCTTGAACTCTCTGCCCTCTGCTGCCATAGCGTCAACAGTAGGCTGATAAATATATTTCTGACAGAACTCATCTACTTCCTCAGTATAGAAAGGGCTGGGGGAGAAGTTGCCCATACCGCCGGTATTTAAGCCCTGGTCTCCGTCCTTTGCTCTCTTGTGGTCCTGTGCGGAAGTCATGGTCTTGATGGTCTTGCCGTCTACCCAGGAAAGAACGGATACTTCACGGCCGGTCATGAACTCTTCGATAACCATGCGGTTGCCTGCGGTACCGAAGTGCTTGTCCATCATGATCTCCTTAACGCCTGCCTTAGCCTCTTCCAGAGTGTTGCAGATCAATACACCCTTGCCCAGTGCAAGACCGTCTGCCTTCAGAACGATAGGCATATCTGCAGTCTCCAGATAAGCCAGTGCCTTATCAGGATCATCGAAGGTCTCATAAGCTGCGGTGGGAATATTGTACTTCTTCATCAGATCCTTGGAGAACGCTTTGCTTCCCTCCAGGATCGCTGCGTTAGCTCTGGGGCCGAAAGTACGGATACCTGCTGCCTCCAAAGCATCCACCAGACCACCTACCAGGGGATCGTCGGGAGCTACGAAAACAAGATCAACTGCCTTGTCCTTCGCATACTGTACTACCTTGTCGAATTCCATCACGCCGATGGAAGGTTCACACTCTGCAATCTGAGCGATACCTGCATTACCGGGAACACAGTAAAGTTTGTCCACTCTCTTGCTCTTCTTCATGCTTACTGCAATGGCATGCTCTCTGCCGCCACCGCCTACGATCAAAACCTTCATGTTATACCTCTTTATCACTTGATTCTGCGAACTTTGTTGTCCACTACTTCAATGCGTCCGTTTGCGATATCATCAATAGCACCGGGAAGTAAGATCCACTCGGCCTGCTCCATAACACGTCTCTGCAGAACCTCGGGAGTGTCTCCGTCCTCTACCGCAACTGCCTTCTGTGCGATGATAGGACCTTCGTCCATACCCTCGTTGACAAAATGAACGGTAGCTCCGGTGATCTTGGCGCCACGCTCCAAAACTTTCTCATGAACCTTCAATCCGTAGTATCCTACGCCGCAGAAGGCGGGGATCAGGGAAGGATGAATGTTCACGATACGGTTGCTGAACTTAGCGACCATCTGCTCGGGGATCTTAACCAGGAAACCGGCAAGAACGATCAGATCGGGATCCTGTTCACTGATGATGTCGGTCAATGCCTGATTGTAAACTGCACGGCTCTCATAATCCTTAGGGGATATGCAGATGCCGGGAATACCGTGATTCTCCGCACGGGTCAGAGCCTTCACTCCGGGATTGTTGCTGATAACCGCAACTACCTGTGCATTGGTGACCTTTCCGGCATCGATGGCATCCAAGATCGCCTGCAGATTCGTACCGCCGCCGGATACACAAACTACTACTCTTAACATAAGGTAACTCCCTTTGTTCCTTCTTCACAATGACCTACAACGTAAGCCTTCTGGCCTGCTGCCTCGATAGCTGCGATGGTCTTGTCCACATCAGCGGGATCCAAAGCCAGAACCATACCGAGACCCATATTGAAGGTGTTGTACATCATCTGGTCTTCGATGTTGCCGGTCTTCTGCAGAAGCTTGAAGATCGCAGGAACTTCATAGCTGTCAAGCTTAACAACTGCGTTGATGTTCTCGGGAAGCATTCTGGGAATGTTCTCGTAGAAACCGCCGCCGGTGATATGGCTGCAGCCCTTTACTACTACGCCTGCGTCCTTGATGGACTTCAGAGCCTTTACATAAATGATGGTGGGAGCGATCAGAGCTTCGCCAAGAGTGGTTCCCAGTTCATCATAATAAGTGTCCAGACTTTCCTTGGTCATCTCGAATACCTTACGTACCAGAGAGAAACCGTTGGAATGTACGCCGGAAGAAGCAATACCAACCAGAACATCGCCTGCCTTGATATTCTCACCGGTGATCAGGTTCTTCTTATCAGCTACGCCAACTGCGAAACCGGCCAGATCGTACTCATCCTCAGGCATCAGGCCGGGATGCTCAGCGGTCTCACCACCGATCAGTGCACAGCCGGACTGCTTACAGCCTTCTGCAACACCCTTTACGATGGTAGCGATCTTCTCGGGATAGTTCTTACCGCATGCGATATAATCCAGGAAGAAAAGAGGCTCGCCGCCTGCACATGCTACGTCGTTTACACACATAGCAACTGCATCGATACCGATGGTGTCATGCTTGTCCATCAGGAAAGCAAGCTTAACCTTGGTACCGCAACCGTCTGTACCGGAAAGAAGGATAGGCTCTTCCATATCCTTGATAGCGCTCATGGAGAACGCACCGGAGAAACCTCCGATACCGCCCAGAACCTCGGGACGGAATGTCTCCTTAACGTGTGCCTTCATCAGTTCTACTGACTTGTATCCGGCTTCAATATCAACTCCAGCTTTCTTGTAATCCATAATAATCTCCTCGTCTTTGTGTATATTGTCTCGGAATCCGAAAATGATCTATTTCTTCTGACCTTCCATGTAAGCCTTGTAGCCTACTTCCTGAAGCTTGGCATCCTTTGCCACTACCTGATCTTTCAGCTTAGCGCTGTACTCTTTGAGTTTGCCAAGAAGTTCTGCATCTGAAGTTGCCAGGATCTTAGCAGCCAGAAGGCCTGCGTTTGCACCGCCGTTGATAGCAACAGTTGCCACGGGAATGCCGGAGGGCATCTGTACGATGGAATACAGGGAATCTCTGCCGCCCAGAGAAGTTGTATGCATGGGAATACCGATGACAGGCATAGGGAAGATCGCTGCACACATGCCGGGCAGATGTGCTGCCATGCCGGCACCTGCGATGATCACCTTGAATCCCTTGTCCTCTGCGGTCTTCGCATATTCAAAAAATACGTCAGGCTCTCTGTGAGCGCTGATAATGGTCATCTCATAAGAGATGCCCAGTTCCTCAAGAATGTCAGCAGCCTTTGCCATAACCGGCATATCGGAATCGCTGCCCATTACAATACCTACTTTTGCCATGGAAAATCTCCTTCATATAATATCATGATAGTTATCCGTATACAGTTTACATAATTGCGCCTGAGAACGCAACCACATTTCCCGAAAAAAAGAAAATCTTAATTTTCGAAGGCTTCATTCAAAGGCTCAGTGCCGGGAAGCACGAATCTGCCGTTCTGAATGATCACCACTCTGCTGCCGTCTTTTCTCACAGCGGTCAGCTCACCCAGTTCATCGTAAGGAATGGTGATATCGGTGTGGCAGTTTAAGTATGCCTTGGAAGGATCGGTCTTACGAAGCAGGGATACGGAATTGTCTCTTGCCACGATCTCCTTGCCGTCGGGATTATATACCTTCACATCCTCGGTATGAGAATAACAGGTATCACCTACTGCGAAGTGAGGTCCGGTCTTCTCTGCGATAAGGATAGGAAGCTTCGCCTCCACGCCCAGTCTTCTTGCCATCACATAAGCGGTGGTGTTGGTACCGATAGCGAACTCACCGATGGGAAGAGTGTCATGTCTGAACAGGATGTTCTCCTTCACAAATGCCTTATTCTCTTCCTCTGTGTCAAAGTTAGAGCAGTTGTAATCTGCGATCATTCCGTCCTTGAAGGTCACGGACAGGTCTCTGTACTCCAGACCGTTTAAGAATACCTTGGTCACATGAAGCACACCGTTGGTGCCCTCCAATACAGGGGAAGTAAATACTTCACCTACAGGGATGTTGACATCGGCTACGCAGTTCTCGAAGATGGTCTCCTTTGCAGGATCCTGAAGCTTCCAGAGGTTGACCTTAAGATCGGTCCTGTTGTCGCCCATACCCTTGATCTCGCAGTAGTCTGCGGTATCCAGTGCATCGATGATGGTCTGCTGTACATTTCTGTAAAGCATGTAATCCAGAGTATTCAATCGGATGGTCTCATCGAACAGTTCCTTGAACACGGGTCCGATCTCGGGAACAGGGAATGCAATGATGGTGAAGCTTCTCTCCTCGGGGATAATGTACTCGCGCATTACCGCACCGTTCTTTGTAAGAAACTCTACCCAAAGTTTATTCTGCTCCTCGGTAAATCTGATGTTTTCAGGCTTGTTCACAGGATCGAAATCCGCCTCGCCGAAGGTCTCCTGTACCGCAGGACCTGCATGGCCGTTGGCATCTTCCTTGTACTGCTCAAAAGCTGTTTTCAGCACATCGATGCGCCTGTTCATGTAATTCTTATCCAAGAACAGCGCGATGTCATCCTTGTGATCATATTGATACTGTCTGTTGGCTGCACCGCCGCTTACGGAGTTGCGGCCAATGACTACCTTCAGACCTAACTTGGCAAAATTCTCGATGGCGCGCTTCATCATGCGCTCAAAGCCCAGCGCATAGCGAAGGTTGACTGTTTTCTTTTTGGACAGATCCTTTCCGGTGACCTCGAAACCGATGCGGAAGCCCTCGGTGTAGGTGTCTGCCATGGTGTGAATGGTCTCTTCAGGCAGAGATGCCAAATACTTGGCGGTCTCGATCTCGTTCTCGGAGACATAATCACCGTAGGCAAACAGATATCTGATATCGAACAGGTCGCTGTTCATAATGATGTCTGCCTCAAAACACTCATCGGGGCAAACCATCTCACGGACTCTGGTCTCTGCGTTTCTGTCTGCGTAGTCGCTGGAGAACCAGTAAAGAATATCGCGGATCTCCTTGCCGGTGGGAAGTTTACCCTCGGAAATACCGTAGGCTACAGTTCCATAGACCTCCACGAAAAGTTCCATACCTGCTACTACATCTTCCAGAGATCCTCTGTAAATGTCTGCGATCAGGCTGCGCATCTTGACATACAGCCAGGAAAATTCCCGTCCATACTCATCGCCCAGCTTCTTCACAGCCACCGCGGGATTCGCGTAGCTGTCCTCATAATTCTCAGGGAATACATCCGCATACAGAGCGGTGTTTCTCTCCTTCAGTTCTTCAATAGGTGCTGTCTTAAGTCCTCCTGCCTGGATGAATTTACCGGTCTCATCCAGCAAAAGCAGGAACTTAGCCACCCTCTCAAAATACTCTTCAAAAGTCTCGTTACCGATCTTTTCAACTGCGATCTCTGCGATTCGGCCCATGACCAGATCGTAACGTTCCTGTAATACCAAATCTTCCATATTTACCCCTTTTCTATGACTTTGCTCCTAAAAATGGGAGCCGGCATACATGATCAGCCCCAGGAAAACAAACACCAACCCATTCAGCACCAATCCCAGCACCGGAAACAGTCTGAATGCGCGCTTGTCATTGATGGTCAGCGCACTTAAGACCACTCCCGTCACCGCAAACAGCAAGGCAAATAATCCGGTAAATCCGAAGCCCTGCTTTGCCACGCCCCCGGCCGCATAGGATCTGTAGACCACGATCCCCAGCGAGATCAGGCTGATGGCGCCAAGGATCACTGCCATAATGGCAGCGTAGGGATGCTTTCTGTTGGTAAATTTCACTCCGCGTCTTTTCTTCATAAAAACTCTAAAAGGGCACTCCCCTAAGGAAATGCCCGTAATACGCTCCTGTCAATTAAAATAGAATCTTAGACTTACCGGCAAGAAGCTTTGCTCCTGACACGATCAGCAGCACTCCGGAAACCAGTCCGACAACGATAGATACCACTCCGATGGCGATACTCCAACCGCCTGCGCCTCTCATGAGTTTATATGTTCTCTCTTCCATGTTTTCCGCTCCTCTCTGCGTTTTGCGTATTTCTTACTTTGCGCCGTAAGCCTCGTAGTACTTATCGATAGCAGCCTTCAGTTCATCATTGATGAGAACCTGACCCTTGTACTCCTTATTATAGAGATGCTCGGTAACCTCTGCCATGGTTACGATAGCGTTTGCATCGAAACCGTAGTTCTCCTTGATCTCATCCAGAGCACTCTTCACACCGCCCAGGCCGACTTCCATACGGTTCAAGGAAACCATCAGGCCTACGATGGTAACATCTGCAGCGCCCTTTACCTTAGGTACGGTCTCTTCCATGGACTTACCGGAAGTGGTAACATCCTCGATCATAACCACTCTGTCGCCGTCCTTCAGTTTGCTTCCAAGGAAGCTTCCCTTATCTGCGCCGTGGTCCTTCTCCTCCTTACGGTCAGAGCAGTAACGAACCTCTTTGCCGTACAGTTTGCTGAATGCGATGGCGGTAACTACGCTGATGGGAATACCCTTGTATGCAGGTCCGAACAGCACATCGAAATCATCGCCGTACTTATCATGAATTGCTTTTGCATAATACTCGCCCAGCTTCATCAACTGACTACCGGTCACATAAGCACCTGCGTTCATAAAGAAGGGGGACTTTCTTCCGCTCTTCAATGTGAAATCACCAAACTTCAGTGCCTGACAATCTACCATAAACTCAATGAATTCCTGTTTGTACTGTTCCATCTCTTACTGCCTCCTAAACGAAATCAAGTTTATATTCATAACTTCGTATATTCTACCACAAAACAGGTCCTTTTTCAACTGCTTTCGTTCCTTCCGCAAAAGGAACAAACTTGAACACCCACACTATATATGATAAAATCAAAAGGTATTACCCTATATTTTGTGATAAACGGGGAGAAGTCTATGCAAGCAAACAAAAAGGCCCGCGCGATCGATGCCGCTTTCTTTGCGGTCATACTGATCTGCTATTTCCTGGTGACATTGCTTTTGTTCTACAGGCAATCTTACAACTATATAGAATATCACGGAAGGTATAACTCCGATATGCTGCCCTACATCGACGAGATCCTGGGGCTTAACACGGAATATGATTTCCCCTATCCGATCCTCTTTCTCACCGGCAGATTCTTCCACCTGTTTCTGAGTCCCGTCATGGCAATGGCTCTGGCCACAGCCGTTCTGAATGTGCTGAGTGCGGTGGTGATCAAATATTATCTGGACCGATTGTGTACCGGTGCAGAGGGCAAATGGCAGAACCTGGTGGGCCCAATAAACACCGTTGCCACATTCTCCCTGCTCTTCGCCTCCATGCTCTATCCGATCTCCTGGCTGGGAAAACATGCCCTGTACAGCGATGCGGCGAATCCCCGGTATCTGGGTGTCTTCACCTTAAACCCTTACCCCAATGCCACCTTCCTGGCAGCCAGCCCTTTTA
>JAKSRX010000032.1 GCA_024403365.1 Acetatifactor sp.
TGTTTGCTTGTTCGATGCTTCCAGGAACAAAATCAGTTCATTTTTACCATCGGTCTCAAACTCAAAGGATATCTCATTCATTTTTATTGTTCCGACAGGAATCAGCGGTTCCACTATAGGATATAAATTTTTCTCCCACCCTGTCATTTGTTTTGCGAAAGTATTTTGATTTGTCAAAACATCATCCACACAATCATCTTCGCCAAAAACGGATTTTCTGGGAATAACCAGGCCGGTCGAAAGCGTTTGCGGGTGATAATACAATCCGCCTACATAAGATCCACTCTCGCAGGTTTCAAGCATATCATATTCGTCTCTCAGCTTAATTGTATCGATTCGATATGCTATATTCAGCAAAGAATCCATGGTGTAACTCAATCCAACAGAGAGTGTTGAGAATGACGGGGAATAGATTGCCCCCATATTTCTCAAAAAGATCGTCACTTCATCATTTATAGTTGAAGATGATGAATCAACCCCCACCATATTATAGAGTACCTGATTATCCCAAGTTACATTGATGTTACCTTCTCCCATACGATGAAATTCTTTATCTTCTCGTATTTTTTCTGCCAAAGTTCCAAAAATATGAGTGGGATTTTCAAAAGTACTGCTTAACGCATACTCTTTTTCTTCATTCATACCGGCAGTCAACACTGAGCCATTCAATACCAATTCAACCATCACATATATCAGACCAATATATGCTACAATTCTGAACTGACTATTCTCTATCTTCATATCCAGATACGCACGATAGGCAGTTAATAGAATGATTACAGGCACAACAAAAGAATAACGGAACAAAAAGCAATGAGGGAATCTGAATCCATGCCAAACAACATCAACAAAAGTAACCCAAAAGCCAAGCATCAAGATAGCCATAAGAATAATCGTCGAAATCTTTTCCTTTATTGATCTGTGCTGCAGGAAGTACGCCAAGCAGAAAAACAGCATAACGGTTCCACAATAAATCAAAGGTTTTCCGCCATAATCCAGTGAATCATATTGCTGCGGCAAAAATTTAGTAAATACATCTATGAAAGAAAGATCGCTGGCATACTGTACTCCGCCTGTAGACAACACATGACTTACCGAATAGTAAGAAGTCAACGCCGGCACCAAGAGAATCGCTGATAACAATCCGCCTATCAATGTTCCCACACAAAATCTCCAGAAAGATCGAATTGCTAGGCGCATATCTGCTTTCGTATATCTTATTACCATCGCATGGATCAAATACAGAAATGCGAAGATTCCTACCATATAAGAGATATAGAAATTACTGAAGAACAAAGTTCCGATAGAAAGGCAGTACAATAAGCCTCTTTTCCCATCCAAAATCTGCTCGATTCCAAGTAAAATCAACGGCAGCATAATAATGCCATCCAACCACATAATGCACAAGCTGTACACAATATTGTAAGACATTAGTGCATAGCAGCATGCAAATACAACATTTGCATATCTGCTCTCTTTCTTGTTGATACCAAAGCGTAAAAAAGTATTGAAAGTCAAACCGCAGAGACCGATTTTGATCAATGTCAGCAGATAGATCGCATTAGGCATCTCCTCGATTGGAAAGAACACAGTGATCAGATTTAACGGGCATGCTATATAATATGCAAACATAGACAGATAACTTCCGCCCATACCCAATGTCCAGTTATAGAAAAGTGACGCATCACCACTCAAAACATATCGCAGGCTCGCCAAAAACGGCATATACTGTGCCTGCATGTCATAGATCAACGGCGTCACTTCACCATTCCAGGTGATTCCCTGGCTGGCCCAAATTGCCACGAACATTCCCACCGGCACAAAAAAGGACAGCACAAATACAAGGATCTCTTTGCGGAGATTCTTTTTCGCGGGCAATTCTTTTTCTACAGTAGCCTCGTTCTTTACAACAACTGCTTCTTCAGTATCGCTCATTGCGTCTTTTTCTGCAGTTTCTGCAATAACTTCAACCACATCCGCCTCTACAGCGCTCTTATTTTCTTCTGTTATGATCACGTCACTCATATGCTTCTCTTTCCGACAAAAAATATAGTGTTGCAAGCAATGCCTGCAACACTATCCTGTCTCATTAACTAGTCACTATTTCAAGTCTTTATTTAGAAAATCTTCTGCAGTAATGCTTCCTGGTTCTGAGCAAACAACAGAGCATTCTCTCTGTCGATACGACCTTCAAAGTATAACTGAAGCAAGTAGTCATCCATGGTGATCATGCCGACACCCTTACCGGTCTGCATTACGGAGGTCAACTGGAAGGACTTATTCTCACGAATCAGGTTACGTACAGAGTAGGTTGCATGCAATACTTCGAATGCTGCTACTCGGCCAAGGCCATCTGCGGTAGGAATCAGCTGCTGAGAGATAACTGCCTCCAATACGGTAGCAAGCTGAACTCGGATCTGCTGCTGCTGGTGAGGAGGGAATACATCGATAACACGGTCTACGGTACTTGCTGCACCGATAGTATGCAGTGTGGACAGAACCAAGTGTCCGGTCTCAGCTGCACGAACCGCGATACTGATAGTCTCCAAGTCACGCATCTCACCTACGAGGATAACGTCAGGGTCTTCACGAAGTGCTGCACGAAGTGCTGCTGCGTAGTCATCGGAGTCAACACCGATCTCACGCTGGTTAACAACGCTCTTCTTATGCTTATGCATGTACTCGATAGGATCCTCAAGGGTAATGATATGAGCATCTCTCTCTTCATTGATCTTATTGATCAGAGCTGCAAGTGTGGTAGACTTACCGGAACCAGTAGGACCGGTTACCAGGATCAGACCACGCTTCTTCTCATACAGGTCTACAACGGACTGAGGAATGCCAAGCTGTTCAGGTGTAGGAATCTGCATACCTACCAGACGAAGTGCCATTGCAACGGAACCTCTCTGCTTGTATACATTTACACGGTAACGACCGAATTCACGAACTGTCAGGGACATATCATATTCGCCGGTGGTAATGAAAGCCTGCCACTGCTTATCAGTCATCATATCTCTTGCGATACATTCTGTATCATCGGGAGTCAGATTAGGATAATCCAGTCTAACCAATGAACCATTTACACGCATGATAGGCGGAACACCTACGGTGATATGTACGTCACTGGCTCTTCCTTCATTTGCTGCTCTCAAAATATTCTCGAGTAAGATCATAATCTCTCTCCCATCCTCAAAAAAGATATTTCACTGAGGAATTACAGAGCATTCATCAGTTTCATCTTATATTCAGTAAATTCTTTCTCGGTAATAACGCCGGCCTGCTGAAGTTCCATCAGGTTGTTAGCCTTACCCTTGAACTGAGACATATCGCTGCAAGGAGCAAAAATGTCTGCGATGATCTTCTGCTTCCAGTTCTCATAATCTGCATCGGTGATCAGGCCAACCTTAGGAAGCAGGATTCTAGCCTGCAGCATTGCAGAGTAAGTAGGAATGGAATCAACCTTTCTGAGCAGCTCGGTCTTCTTCGCGTGGAACTCAGTCATGCTGAGCCACTCGCCGTCTCTCAGAGCAATCATCCTGTCAATGTATGCTGCCAGCTCTTCCATGGTATCCCACTCGGTCTCAAGGCAGGTAGAAACAAGTTCTTTCTGCTTGTTACGAAGATCTGCCTGGCTGATATATCTCTCTTCAGCAAGAACAGGCCACTTTGCAAGCTTAGCTGCCCATGCGGAAAGATCCTCATCGGGTTTGATCTCGATCATCTTGAAGAGGTTAGCAACCTTCTTCTTGTAATCTGCATCGGTAATAACCTGGTTGTCACGCAGGATAGGAAGTTTACGAAGTTTGATCTGGAATGCTTCCTTGGTGTCATCGATCTTGAAATCAACATCTGCGATCAGATTAGCGGTATGAGTAGCGAACTCCTCAGCGGTGATCACATCACCCATCTCCAGGAAGCTGAGCTTCTGGATGTTCTGTCTATACTCATTAAGATCTGTAGTCTCAAGATTACAGCACTCTTTGATAATATCGTTTCTGTTAGCTTCGAATTCCTTCTCGGAAAGAACGCCACAATCCTTCAGAATGATCATTTTCTGGATCTTCTCGTTGAACTCGGACAGATCACAGAACTCACTTACCAGTTCGATCTTCTTAGCCTTGAATTCCTTCTCGCCAAGCAGACCACAATCCTTCAGTACGGTAAGTTTCTCCATTCTCTTGTGGAACTCATCAGTAGAAAGCTTGTTGGGATCCTCTGCAGGAGCAGCAGGTTCGGGAGCTACATAAGGCTTAGCAACAAAAGGCTCATCGATTACTCTATGCTCAGGCTGTGCTGCGGATGTAGGAGCAGTTGCAGCTGCAATAGACTCAGAATGCTTATTTGCAGAACCATTGTTACGCAATTCTGCTACAGACTGTACACGAGGCTTTTCTTCCGGCTCAGCAACAGGTGTATTAGCTTTCGCTGAAGGAGGAACCTGTGCCATACTGGATGCAACGGTCTTCTCGGAAGTAGGTGCAGATGCGCCCTCTCCCTTCATATTCATAATCATATCAAGAGCTGCTTCAGCATCTCTCATCTGGGGCAATGCGATCTGTGCTTTCTTTCCACCATACATATTGGTGATCTTTGCATTGAAAATGAAAGCAGGTGTACCGTTGTATTTGCCGATCATAGCGGTACTTACCTCGGAAATCTTGAATGAGAAATCATCCACATATCCGTTCTTACCTTCATCGTTACATACGTAAGCTCTACCGGACAATGTACCGTTGTCGATCTTCAGATACAGAGTCTCTACATCCTTACGTCTTCCGAACAATGAAGTACTTTGATAGCAAGAAAATTCACGTGAACCTTCCATATTTATGCCTCCTTCTATCTATCAAAAGCGTCCCAACAGTTTTTCGTCATTTTGCTTAAAATTAATCATTTTTCATGATATTTTTATCTATTTTTCTCAAAATTGCAGTACACGAAAAAACAGTCAATGAAACCACTTCCATTACTTAAATCTAATATATCAAGAACTGTTGAATTTTTCAAGCCCTTTTCATTGATTTTGTGATGTAAATATAACCAAATTTTTGAATTGTTTAAAAAACTCCTTGGAGTGTTCCAAGGAGTTTTTTGTATGCCGGCAGCGGGACTTGAACCCGCACGATGTTGCCATCAACAGATTTTGAGTCTGCCTCGTCTGCCATTCCGACACGCCGGCATGTGTGATCACTCACAACACATATGATATTATCACACCCCATATAGATATGCAAGCACTTTTAGCAATACTCCATGGCCACGGTAATATCATTCCCATTTACGGTGACCTTCGCCATACTTCCGATGACCAGAGGCATCTGAGGGGGAATATGTCCCAGATCGATGTCCATGATCACAGGCACATTCAGTTTGCCTGCTGCCGCAAGAACCGCGTCATACGCATCCAGATTCATCATAGGCTCTCCGTTTAAAGGTCTTCCGATCAGGAAACCTTTCACATGCTGAAACCAGCCTGCCTGCTCCATCTGCCACATGGCACGACGAATACTGAACACATTCAAGTCACAGGATTCCAGCATCCAAAGTATGCCGTCATCTTTATATTTCTCTACGAATTCCACCGTCTTATCGAATTTCGTTCCCAAAAATGTCACCAGACAATCCATACAGCCGCCCAGGAGACGTCCCTGAATGTTCACTTCTCTCTCGACCTGTTCCATGCCTATGTAGGTCTTGATCTGCAGGGGTTCTGTCAGGTTGTAAGGAAGCAAAGGATGCTCCTCGTCCTTTATCTTATCCTTCTCCCAGAGACCATAACCGCTGACTGTCTGCTTTTTGCCGGTCAGCACATCGAAGGCATCCTGTATCGAACTGTGCCAGGGCTCCATACCGAAGCTGGATGCACAGGGGCCGTAGACTGCTGCCGTATCGCACAAAGTGGCCAGAAGATACGCGATGTTAGTATTATCCGAATAGCCCAGAAACCACTTGGGATCTAACTTTTTCAGTTTCTCAAAGTCCAGATAAGGCAGGATCTCGCACATCAATTCACCGCCGCCTACAGAGATCAGCACATCAGCATCGGAGGCATAAAGATCCATAAACTCCTCCGCGCACTTTTCAGGGGTATTGCTGATGCCAACGCCCTCTCCTGCGAAGGTATTGGGCCCGGTCTTGATCCGATATCCCACATCCTCCCACCTCCTGATGGCATGCTTCCCCATAGTGCGATATGGCTCTATACTGGCACCAAAAGAAGGTGCCGGCAGACCGATGCTTCCCTTCTCCGGCAAAAATTTCGGATATCTCATACGTTTCTCCTTTCACAAAAAAGAACAGCCACCGACACTGTCAGGGACTGTTCTTATTGTACTTGATTTTTAACTGTTCGTAAAGTCGCTTACTCTTCAGGGAACAACTTTCCGAAGATATCCAGACCATCAAAGGTTGCGAAGTAATCTCTGGGAGTCTCTGCACGGCGGATCAGTTTCACACCACCATCCTCCTGCAGCAGAAGCTCTGCGGACTTCAGCTTACCGTTGTAGTTGTAACCCATAGCGAAACCATGCGCACCGGTATCGTGAATTGCAAGGTAGTCACCCATCTCGATCTCGGGAAGCATTCTGTCGATAGCGAACTTATCGTTGTTCTCGCAAAGAGAACCTACCACATCATACTTGTGATCACATTCCTTATCTTCCTTGCCAAGAACGGTAATATGATGATATGCACCGTACATAGCGGGACGCATCAGGTTAACTGCACAGGCATCTACACCGATGTACTCCTTATGAGTATGCTTCTCATGGATAGCCTTTACAACAAGGTGACCGTAAGGAGCCATCATGAAACGGCCAAGCTCTGTATAGATAGCCACATCGCCCATACCTGCAGGTACGAGCACTTCCTCATAAACCTTTCTTACTGCCTCGCCGATCACTCTGATATCGTTAGGAGCCTGGCCGGGCTTGTAAGGGATACCTACGCCACCGGAAAGGTTGATGAACTTGATGTGTGCACCGGTCTCCTTCTGCAGCTCCACAGCCAGTTCAAACAGCTGACGAGCCAGGGTAGGATAATATTCGTTGGTAACGGTGTTGCTTGCCAGGAAGGAATGAATACCGAAATTCTCTACACCCTTTGCCTTCAATACCTTGTAACCTTCAAACATCTGCTCGGTGGTAAAGCCGTACTTTGCATCACCGGGGTTGTCCATGATGTCGGTACCAAGGGAGAAATATCCGCCGGGATTGAAACGGCAGCTCAGGGTCTTGGGAAGATATCCAAGGGTCTTCTCCAGAAACTCAATATGGGTAAAATCATCCAGATTGATGGTTGCACCGATCTTAGCAGCATATACAAACTCTTCTGCGGGGGTATCGTTGGAGGAGAACATAATGTCCTCTCCCTTTACGCCCATAGCATGGCTGAGCATCAGCTCTGTCATGGAAGAACAGTCGGTACCGCAGCCGTACTCTCTCAAAATATCGATCAGATAAGGGTTGGGGGTAGCCTTTACCGCAAAGAACTCCTTATAACCGGGGTTCCAGGAGAAAGCCTCCTTCAAAGCCTTGGCATTCTCACGAATACCTTTCTCATCATAAATATGAAAAGGAGTGGGATATTTCTTCACGATCTCCTCGATCATTTCTTTTGTTACAAATGCTTTCTTTTCGTACATTGTACTCTCCTTACAGTAAGTGTGCTCTCATTTCCTCAGGGCTCATGGTGCTCAAGTATGCAGGTGCTACATCAAATACGGTCTTGCAGCCCTTCATGCCTTCTGCGTTCATGCGGAATGCTGCTCTTGCATAAGCAACGATAACAGATGCAGTGAACTCAGGGTTGGAATCCAGGGTCAACTTGTACTCGATGATATGAGTATTCTCTTTGTTCAGGCCGGTCTTACCGGTACGGAATACCATACCGCCGTGAGGGATGCCTGCATGATCTCTCAGAAGTTCTTCCTCAGAGATGAAATGAACGGTGGTATCGTAATCGGAGAAATAGTTAGGCATAGTCTTGATAGCGGTCTCGATAGCTGCCAGATCAGCGCCCTCTTCTGCGACTACAAAACACTCTCTGGTGTGCTTCTCTCTGGTGGTCAGTTCGGGATTGGAACCGCTTCTGACTGCTTCCAGAGCTGCATCAACAGGAATGGTGTACTGCTTTGCATTCTTTACGCCGGGGATACGACGGATCGCATCGGAATGGCCCTGGCTAACACCCTTGCCCCAGAAAGTATAATCCTTACCTTCGGGAAGAATGCAGTTTGCATACAGTCTGTTCAGGGAGAACATACCGGGATCCCAACCTACGGAGATCATTGCTACCTTGCCGCCCTCTTTTGCTGCTGCATCTACATTAGCGAAATGCTCGGGAATACGAGCGTGAGTATCAAAACTGTCGATTACATTGAAGTACTTTGCGTACTCAGCGGTCTGCTTGGGAAGATCGGTTGCGGAACCACCACACATGATCAGGACATCGATCTCGTCCTTCTTTGCGATCAGCTCGTCTACAGAATATACTGCTACACCGGTGAGAGTCTTCACGGTTGCAGGATCACGTCTGGTGAATACGCCTACCAGTTCCATATCTGCGTTCTGAAGAACTGCACACTCAATACCTTTACCAAGGTTACCATAACCCATAATTGCTACTTTCATTTTTATAACCTCATCCTTTCAATCTTACATATATCATACATAGAAATGCTACGTTATGCTTTCAATTTGCTAAGCTCGATCTCATTTCTGAGAGCCTGCTTAAATACTGCCACAAAATTCTGCTGTGCACTGTAGAGGCAGGTGTCCTGTGCAGTCTGTGCCACCTCTCCGGTCAGTACATAGGCGGAATCGATGATCAGTCTGATCTGTCTGTCAGAAGGTTCCTCATCCTCCTCAGACACATAGGTCTGATAAAACTGAATGCCCTGTCTGACATCTTCCGTCTCCGTAAAGAGTTTCTCCCCTTCATCGGTGATCAATACTACTTTTTTGCCCGCTTTCACAAGCTCGGTCAATTCCTTCTCCCACAGAAGCAAAAACTGACTCTTTGCCGCAAAATAAACTCGATATTCTGTGTCTTTCAACATGTGATGGATCTTGTCACAGATACGTCCATACCCTTCGATAGTGATATAGCCTTCGGACTCCACCTGCTTCTTCGGAGCATTCATAACCAGTTCCCTGGACTGAGTCTCCAGGAAACGCAATCTGTTGTCGCAGAATTCCTGCAGATCCACCGCTACATACTTGGTAGAGGGGCCTTCGCATACATAAGCTGCGCCGTGATCTACCAAAGCCGCCAGACTGTTGTACACATTAGATCTGGAAATACCGGTGAGCTTTGACACTTCATATCCGGTGAGGGATTCATTTTTCAGTAAGCATAAGTAAATACATGCCTCCTGCCTTCCCAAACCGAACAGCAGGAGTTTCTCGATAAAGGATGATTCTTCCATCGTTTTCTCCTGTTTTTTGATTAGTAGTTCTTTACAGGAACACTATAGACCTGATAGCAGGGTTTGTCAACTGATATTTCAAGAAAATCGGCCGGCATTTTTGCCGGCCAACCTATCTCTGATCTATCTATTCCTGAGAAGAATTTGCTTGTTCAGCTGCCTGCAAACGTTCTTCCAGTTCTTCTAATATCCTACGGGTATATTCCTCCAATACTAATGGTCCTGATCCATCGTCATAAGTTAATAGATTTCTATAAAAGTGTTCCACTTCCCTTGAATCCATGTTTTCGATTTCAGCAGGACGAATATCCTTTATCACGTCCTCTATCGTCTGCACTCCCTTGCGCAGGATCCATTTCTCATAGATACCTTGAATCCGCATTGTCGGGTCATCCAGGATACCGAACACGGTTCCCTTGGGTATCGTTCCTTCCAGGGAATATTGGCCTATTTTTACAGGATCTACAACGGTACGGAAGATGATCTTCTTTTTCTTCACGGTCTGGCCTGCGGTAGTTTTATCTTTCTCCTCTATGGCACTATTATTTATACCCAGATCCAGACCTGATAAAAACCACGGGGTTTCCCCTTCTTCCTTTTGGCAGATCTCTCTGATTCGAGCATACCTTTCGCTTACATCAGCTATAAACGTGATATTAAGTTCAGCAAAAATTTTCTGTGCCTCCAGGCTCATATGGTCGATGTGATCGTCCTGCAATACAGACTTGCGCTTCACTCCATATCGGAAGTACATTTTTCTGCGATATAGCGGAATCTTAGCCATAACATCACTACCGAGCACTTGTAGCATTTCCCAGACTTCTGCGTACGCAAGAGCCAACTCCTCGCTCAGTCTGTCTTCTGCTTTTTCTACAGCCTTTCTCTCCTTTAATTCTGTGATGATCGGTTCCAATTTTTGTGGTTGATCCCAGTAAAGAGAACAAACAGCATTTACAGTAAGCTCAAGATCTTCTGTTCTCCAGTAATCCCAAGGTAATCCCAGGACTTCCTTCATATATCCGGTAAACTCTCTGGCTCTCGCTCCTTCTTTGCAGGCTAAGCAAATGTCATTGTAAGTTCTATCCGTCAGCATCAGATAATACTCAGCCTTATCCCGATAAACATCGCGAAGTTTTTCGAACTCATGTTGATCCTGTACCATCGCCGTGATCATTTTACGATACTCAATATATTGTTCAAACAGCTTCTCTATATTGGGATCGCGCTTATCCGGATGAAGCTCCATTTCAACGCGAAGCAATTTTTCAAGGATATCAGCCTTTCTTTTCAGAAGTTCCGGTGAATCGTTCTTCACCTGCTCCAGATATTTCTGAGCTCGACGGAAATGCTCCTCAGCCTTCTCCATTCCACGCTCTTCCATGTATTCCTTGATGCATCCCATATTGGTCTCACATTGACTTTGGCGCATCAGAATTTCATCTCTGCTCTGCAATCCGGCCATCAATTCCAATGCCTTCTCCTGATAGGAAACCGAATCCTTTCTCCATGATTCATTTCGTCTGGAATCTTTCGCATACTCCACAAAATCGTGAAATGCAAAGTGTGTTGCCTGGAATAATTCTGCGTACAATATCCACAGGTCGCAAAGGCGCAAGGTATTTTCCTCTGTGACATTCCGGTGATACAACGTAAGTGCCAGCACCTGAGCTTTTCTGAGATAGTTCTTAGTTGACTCTGCCTCTTCTTTTGATAACATCTGATTGCCGGCAATAGCATGCACCAGATCATGATATGCCGCGTAGAGCACCTCGATATATTCCTCCACAGAATATGTCGTAATTCCGTACTCTGTAAGCCAATCTACAGCCTCCTGATAATATGACTTCGCAGTGACCAGGTCCCCTCTGCCATAGTAATGGCCACCGATCAGACTCGTAAATCTTATATAATGCTTACGCAGTTCTGTCGACACATCACTGAATGCTTTCTCATTCATCCTCTGTTCCAGAACCTTCAGCAGCTTTTCTCTTCCATTCTGTTCGCTACCAGCCTCACCGAAGGCAGGAATCAGGTGTGTATTATAGAATATCCAGGCATCCGCATCGGTTCCGGTAAAATCGATCAAATCACTGATCTCTGCCTCCGTATGCAAAACACAAAATCTCACCAAGGCCTTAGGCAATTCACTTCCCTCAGAGGGATCATATGCAAGCATATACTTCCGAAGTTCCCCTCTGAAGCTGCTGTTTATGCAGTGATACAGCATCTGGGATCTCTGCAGCTCATCATTTGTAGCAAGTCCTGCAAAATGCTGATAAAGCCTGTCCTCCAAGCTGACATTCTGATCGGCTCCAGCCTGAATACCGCTTCTGATGCTGGCATGAGAGAAATCAAATCTTCCATCCTCACGTCTGATAAAGTTTTCCTGCATCAGTGAAATGAAATTAGAGAAATCCAATTGCTGAAATCCCGGCACCAGCTTCTTCAGGTCCTCCACTCGCAAGCCTTTCTCGGAAAAGCCAAGCAGGTCAACCACCTCATGCATAGTATTTGCATTGATCTGTTCCGCAGCTACCTCCAGAATCTGGGCTCCCATTCTCTGCACTTCCTCAGCTGCATCACGAATCAGGCTGATCTGATAAGCAGATATTGCGTCCATTCCGTCTCCCAGAGCAGAGATCGCCGCAAAATCTTTTTGGTTCATCATTAGCAGACGCTGCACCAACATACTTAAGTATAAAGGATTGTCTGAACCTTTCTTTTTCAGGATCTCCCGAACCACATTTTGCTGCAGTTCTCGCCTGTGATTTCGTAAGATACTGCTTACCATTTCCTGTTTCTCCGCATCTTCTGTCATAGCAGAAAAAGTCTGGATATTCAGTGCCTGCACCTTCATCTGCTCAATACAGGACACAATGATATGAAGGTATTTGCTGTTAACACCCGGCAAAAAATGAAGTTTATTACGGAATTCATCCTCAATCAGCTGATCACAACCGTCTATCACGATATAAAGATGCTTGTCCCCGTCTTCGTCAAAAAGGTCCAGTTGGGGAAGCCTATTGCACAATTGTGCCAAACGCAGCCTGTATTCTTCGAATGAATTAGCACGATACTGATGATCCGCTTCTACAAAATCATCATCGTCGTCAAAACACATCACACCTACCAGATCATCTTCCAATTTATCAATGGAATCTACCAGATAGGATAACACGCCTTGGGAGGTGGATGTTGACGATGTCAAAGCACATTCACAGGCAACTACATTTTTGCCTTCTTCCCGTAGTTTTTGAACAAGCGCAGCCATCAAGGTACTTTTCCCGGAGCCCGGAGCTCCTTTCAAAACCGTCAGTTGATTCTCTTCTAATAATTTACGATACTTCGGCAACAGGTACTGTCTCGCTTGGAATAACTGTGCTTTTTCCTCAAAATATCTGAAGTGCGTATTGTTTTCACGGCCGATTCGTGTCAGTTCCTTCATCTGCTTCCATTCAGGCATAAGCATAGAAATGATATCAGCTGCCAGCATGCCGGCAAACCTTCTGATATCTTCCTGTAGTTTGTCTGCACTATGAAGTGTATATTCCCGAATACCGGTTAAGGATAATTCTTCCGCTCGTTTCTTCAATTGTTTCTGGAGTCTGTCATGCTCCTCATCCTCCGCCTCACATCCGGAAATAAAAGGGACCTCAACATGACGCACATAGAAAAGGGTATTCTGCAATCTGCTCTCGCTGCGAAAAGCACCGTATTCTATCTCCAGAGCAGTCACACTTTTCGTCAGATCGTCCAGTTCCAGATTTTTGGAGCACGCGATCTGCGCAACTTGTCCTTTCTCAGGGATCCAACCATATCGCTCCCCCATAATAACGATCATAGGATTCTGACATCTATCAATTTCATCCAGGCAGACATTTAATACCTTTTGAGCTGAATCATCGCTTTCCAGTTCACTGGTATCGATTCCCCAGCGAAGATCACAAAAAGAAACACTATCGCCATATTGTCTGGCGACTTCATTTACCATCGGTGCCACCAGATTTTGAATGGCATCCCTCTCGTTCTGCATATCTCTGAATGTACTGGAAACGAAAATAGTCTTCATTGTTTCTCCTATACTTTCTACCAAAAAGCCGCCAGAATCACTCTTCTGACGGCGTTGTTCTATAATGTCTTAATATAATCCATGAAATTCTGCTTGTTCTCAAGCGCGGTGGTGGTAGGTCGGCCAAGATCACTTCTTGCTCCGATGGAACACTTCACTTCGATCAGGCTCAGTGCCTTCCTGCTCTTTGCTCTCTCCAGTTCCAGATCCAGATCTTCAAATGTGCCTACGCTGACCGCATTGGGATATCCGCAAGCCTTCGCAATGTCCACAAAATTGATGTTGGAAGCGACAGTAGGCATACCGCCAACGGTCTCATGGGCACCATTGTTGATGATGATATGGATCATATTCTCGGGAGCATTCGCGCCAAGTACTGCCATTGCGCCCATATGCATGAGTGCTGCCCCGTCACCATCGATGCACCAGACCTTTGTATCCGGCTTATTGATTGCAACGCCCAATGCGATGGAGGAACTATGTCCCATAGAACCAACGGTCAAAAAGTCATACTTATGACTCTGTCCGTTTGCCACACGGGTCTCAAACAGTTCTCTGCTTGCCTTACCTGTGGTGGAAACGATGGGGTCTTCACCTGAAACCTTCACGATGTGCTGTATGATCTCCTCGCGGGTCATGGAAAAGTCATTCTCATATACCACTTTTCCTTCATAGGAAAGCGCACCTTTTCTGATCACAAACGCAACATTTTTACCGGATTCCAGGACTTTTCGATATTCGTTCATTACGGAAGCGACTTCCTCATCTGTGGTATCCTTGCCGATCACAAAGCACTGGATCCCCATATCCTCCAGCAGTTTGATGGTCACTTCTCCCTGATAAATGTGCTGAGGCTCGTCGTGAACGCCGGGCTCACCTCTCCAGCCCACAATGAAGATCATAGGAATCGCATACACCTTATCATTTAATAAAGATGCCACGGGATTGATGATATTGCCTTCACCGGAATTCTGCATATATACTACAGGCACTTTACCTGTTGCCAGATGGTAGCCTGCTGCCAGTGCGGTACAATTACCCTCATTTGCAGCGATCATATGATGCTTGGGATCGATACCATACTTTCCCATGAGGCAATCACACAATGCACGTAATTGAGAGTCAGGCACGCCTGTATAAAAATCAGCCCCGATGATCTCTAATAGTTTTTCAACTTTCACCCTACACTAACCTCCTGCGTACTTCCTCAAGTTCAGCGACTGTATCGATCTCAACGATCTGGTCATCACGGATGGGATGCACCAGCAATTGAAATTCCTGAATGTGTTTGTTTACCACATCGTCCCAGAATAAAGTCTCATATCCCGGTTTTCCATACTCGACAACCATTGCGTCATATAACACTTTGGCATCCTTCTGCTTAAAATAGGCAACTCCTGTCATATTGTAAACATCGTCACCGACTTTACCTACTCTGGTGATAATGCCGTCTGCATCCTGCTCAAACACCCAATCTTCCGAATGTCCATTTACCATCTTGCCATAGTAGCAGGACCGCTCAAGCTGTGCCTGAAAAATAGAATCATCCATCACAAACAGATCTGCCTCGCAGATAAAGCAATCGCCCTCTAACAGGTATTCTTTTGCCACATATACTGAAGAAATATTATTGATAGTCTGATACACATCATTTTTTACGATCTTCAAATGATCGTATTTCTGCTTCAAGTACTCAAACTGTTCTCCCAGATAACCCACCACAACAATGATCTCATCGACACCTCTTTTGATCAGTCCGTCGATCACTGTCTCGATCATAGGCTTTCCGCCTACTTCTACCAGTGGTTTAGGTGTGGTCTCGGTGATCGGTCGCATTCTGGTTCCCATTCCGGAAGCCATCAAGATCGCTCTTTCCATTTGCTTGTCACCTCTTACAATGTATCGATCAGGGAAATAATATCTTTGATCGGCATCAGTCTGTCGTCCACCTCTTTAGCTCTGTGGTAACGCAGAATATCCATTGCCGTTGCTTCCATCGCAGGGAATGCGCTGCGGGTCAACTGATTTGCATAGATGACAATGTTGACACCGTGTGCTGCAAGTTCATCTTCTGTGATGGTATTAAAGGAAGAAGGCACAACCACGATGGGGGTGACCTGATCTTCCGCGCGGAATTTATCGCAAAATTCCACGATCTCAGCAGGATCTTTCTTACGGCTGTGGATCATAATACCATCCGCACCTGCTTTTACATAAGCTCTGGCTCTGGTCAGGGCATCTTCCATTCCCTGCTCGAGAATCAAGCTTTCGATACGCGCGATGATCATAAAATCATCGGTCAGCTGCACTTTCTTGCCTGCTGCGATCTTCGCCGTGAAATTCTCGATGGTATCCTGGGTCTGCTCTACTTCCGTGCCGAACAGACTGTTCTTCTTTAATCCGGTCTTGTCCTCGATAATGACTGCGGACACTCCCATCTTCTCCAGAGAACGAACCGTATAAACAAAATGCTCTGTCAGTCCGCCGGTATCTCCGTCAAAGATAATCGGTTTTGTGGTAACTTCCGTCACGTCATCTATGGTACGGAAACGGCTGGTCATATCTACCAGTTCGATATCCGGTTTTCCCTTAGCGGTAGAATCGCAAAGAGAGGAGATCCACATGGCATCAAACTGATCCAGTCTTCCCTCATGCTCTACAACAGTCTTTTCTGCGATCAATCCGGTCAGGCCGCTGTGTACTTCGATGGCCTTGACAACAGGTCTCATCTTCAGAAGCTGTCTGAGTCTTTTTCTTCTGAATTCTGGCATAGCAAGCTTCTCTTTTACCTTGCTGTCGATATGTTTCACGTTCTCATTATAGGTATAAGGAACATCAATGATCTGTCCGCCATACTGCTGAAGCAGTTTCTCGACATTATCTCGAATTGCTCTGGTGGGACCGGACAGCCAGTTGTCCCCGTGAATGACATAGTCGGGACGGATCTCGGCAATGACATCGTCATACATAACGGTATATTGCGTAACGACTTTATCCACTCCGGGTGTTTTTCTGATCAGTTCTACCCTCTCTTCAAAAGAGATCGTCGGAAAACGATCGAACATGACCATAGCCTCATCTGTGAGTACACCTATGATCACCTCGCCATATTTACCGGCTTCATTGATAATGTTGATATGTCCTTCGTGAATAACGTCGGTGGTAAAGCACATATATACTTTCGCCATTCCCCATTCTCCTCTATTTCTTGTATATTACAGGAATCTGTACCCCTTCCTTCACCAGTGCTTCCTTGAAGACTACAAAGAAATCCTTGATATCCTGCTCATCGATCGCGCCCAATGCACACAGGCGGAATGTATTCGTTGTAGAGATCTTACCGGGATAAATGGTAAAGCCACGCTCATAACAGTAATCATGAACTCTCTCGAAATCCCAGTGATCATCATCCGGGTAGATAGCAGAAGCAACCAGTCCGGATCTCCATTCAGGCTTGATCACCTGCTTGAAGCCCAGTTCTTCCAAACCATCATTGATGGCATTGAATACTCTGGTATGTCTTGCCCACTTAGCCTGCTCGCCTTCCTCCCAATACTCCTTCAGAGCCTGGATGGTTGCGTAAATGGTCTGAACAGGAGGCGTAAAATGCATTTCTCCTGTGCTCTCGAAGAAGGAATACTGCAGATACAGATTGCAATAATAGGATCTCTTGGGATAGTTCTTGCTCTCTTCGATGATGGCTCTGTTGCCCACAACAAAGGACAAGCCAGTAAATGCCATCAGGCCTTTCTGTGCGGATGCCATACAAAAATCGATATTATCTTCTTCAATATTGATCGGTCTCATAGCATAAGTTGATGTGGTGTCTACCGTAAAAATTGCACCATACTTGTGAGCCAGCGCACCGATCTCTCTGATGGGATTACAGATACCGGTTCCTGTTTCATTGTGTGTGGTATGAACCAACGCAATGTCAGGATATTCCTGAAGTACCTTTTCTACCACTGCCAGATCAGGAAGCTGATCTACCGGAAATGTCAAATTGATATGAGGGATCCCGTAGTATTCACAGATCTCCACCGCACGGGTAGAATATGCACCGTTATTCACCACCAGGACCTTCTTGCCTTCCGGCAAAAGGGAATTGATACATACATCAATATTGATGGTTCCGGAGCCGCAGAAAAGCACCGATGTATACTTATCAAGGTCTCCGTGAACGATCTTCACCAGGTCCTCGCGCAGGCTCTTCATCAGCCCTGCAAACTCCTTCTCTCTCGGACAAATATCCGGAACGATCTGGGCATATTTCACCGTGTCCGTTGTGGTTGAGGGACCGGGATTCAACAATATATTTCTCTTAATCTGTTCCACTGTTATACTCCTTCATCAGTAAGGTATCTCTATACATCCTCGATCTGCCAGTCGATAGGCTCCAGTCCATGCTCTTTCAAGAAACGATTGGTCTGACTGAAAGGCTTGCTTCCAAAAAATCCTCTGTAAGCCGACAAAGGGCTGGGATGAGGTGCTTTCAGGATCAGGTGATTGGGGTTATCAAGCATCGCTGCCTTGCTCTGTGCGGGGGATCCCCAAAGAATAAAGACGATAGGTCTGTCCTGCTTGTTCAGAGCACGAATAGCTGCATCCGTAAACTGCTCCCAACCTCTTCCGCGGTGAGAATTGGCCATATGTGCACGAACGGTCAGCACGGTGTTCAACATCAGCACACCCTGCTCGGCCCACTTCACCAGCAAACCAACGTTGGAGCTCACACACCCCAGATCATCCTGCAATTCCTTGTGGATATTCACCAGAGAAGGGGGAATATCCACCTCAGGCTTTACGGAAAAGCAAAGTCCATGGGCCTGTCCCACATTATGGTAAGGATCCTGGCCAATGATAACTACCTTCACCTTGCTTAAAGGCGTCAGATGAAAGGCATTGAAGATATCGTCTGCGGGAGGAAATACTAACGTGGTATTGTACTCCTGCTTTACAAACTCAAAAAGATCTTTGTAATAAGGTTTGGAAAACTCAGGCTTTAACTCGGAAAGCCAGTCGTTACTGATCATACTCATAATCTGACACTGACTCCTCTGTCGCGAAGATACTCTTTCACTTCCTTGATCTCCAGTTCCTTGTAGTGGAACAGAGATGCTGCCAAAACAGCCTCTGCCTTGGCATCCACAACAGCCTCATAGAAATGCTCCAGTTTACCGGCACCGCCGGAAGCAATGACAGGGATATTCACTGCTTCAGCTACGGCTCTGGTCAGTTCCAGATCGTAACCGGCCTTGGTTCCGTCGCCGTCCATGCTGGTCAGCAGGATCTCGCCTGCGCCCAGACTTTCTGCCTTCTTGGCCCACTCGACTGCATCGATACCCATATCAACACGACCGCCGTTTTTATAAATATTCCAGCCGCTACCGTCCTCTCTCTTCTTCGCATCGATAGCAACCACCACACACTGACTGCCGAATTTTTCAGCTGCATCGGAGATCAACTGGGGATTCATGATAGCTGCGGAGTTCACGGAGATCTTGTCAGCACCTTCACGAAGGATCGCCTTGAAATCATCCACGGTACGGATACCTCCACCCACGGTGAATGGAATGAATACCTTGCTTGCTACCTCACGCACCCACTCAAGCTGGGTATCACGGTTATCAGCAGATGCATTGATGTCCAGGAAAACCACTTCATCAGCACCGGCTCTGTCATAAGCTGCCGCAACCTCTGCAGGGTCACCGGCATCCTTCAAATTCACAAAATTAATACCTTTTACCACTCGTCCGTCTTTTACATCCAGACAAGGGATCACTCTCTTTGTATGCATAGGTCAACTCCTCTGCTTTCTCTATTTGGTCAGTGCGATAAAATTCCTAAGGATCTGCATTCCCACATCGGAGCTCTTCTCCGGATGGAACTGGCAGGCAAACACATTCTTCTTCTCAACGGATGCCTGAATGGTCACACCGTACTCTGTGGTTGCAGTAACGATCTCGGGATCGTCAGCCTGCAGATAGAAGGAATGCACGAAATAGACATAACTGTTCTCAGGAAGGCCCTTGAACAACTTACCCTGGTTGGGGAAACTCAGATTGTTCCATCCCATATGTGGTACTTTCAAACCGTTTTCTGCGGGAATACGGACGATCTTGCCGGGAAGGATTCCCAGGCCTTTCACGCCCACACTCTCCTCACTGCTATCAAAGAGAAGCTGCAGTCCCAAACAGATTCCCAGGAAGGGAGTGCCTTTGTCAACGACCTGATGGATCACCTCTTCCAGACCATAACCTCGAAGCTTACCCATGGCATCACCAAAAGCTCCGACACCGGGTAGGATCACTCCGTCTGCCTTCAAGATCGTATCAAAATCACGGGTAACCACTGCCTCTTCGCCCAGAAAAGCCAGTGCCTTCTCCACACTTTTAATATTACCTGCATCGTAATCAATAATCGCTATCATATATATCCACCTTCTATAAAAGATATGTTTAATGTATCACAGGCTCTGGATCCATTCAAGTGCATTCATCTCCACGCTGACGCAGCGCTCACTGATCTCTGCTGTAGGCTGAGGGAACTTCTCATTCACGCGGATAAGTGTGGACTTCTGATTGTAGAAAGCCACTTTCTCAAATGGCCAGCGAATGACACTGGGATAAGCAAGGCTTACTCCCAACTCCAGAAGCACCACCTTCTTATTGATGGTACCCTGCAACCATTTCTTATACAGATCCCATTTAGGCAGATACCCGGACTCGTTATAGTTAGCTGCAAAAACCGTATTCAGCTGCAATGGAGCATGACACTCCGGGCACACACCCATATAGAACTCTTCCGCTTCCATAGCCTTACCAGCATACAAAGTCTCAAAACGGTTGTTCAGATAAGCATGATTTCCTTCATCTCTGGGAATCATAGGATGCTCTGCGTGATCCTTACACTGCATCGCCCCCAGATTGCCGCAGGGAGATACAAACCAACCATTCTTCCACTCTGTACCGAACACTCTGCTATCCACACTGGTGGTGATCACAAAGTAGTTCTTGTCTTTCAGGAGTTCTCTCAGTTTCTCCAGTGCCGGAGTCACGATATCCTCCAGCTTGCGGGAGCAAAACTCCGTCCATGCAGGCAGCAGCTGCTGCAGATCATGCTCTAACAGCCACTCCTTGCCATGTGCATATTCCGGGGAGTTTGCAAGTCTCTTATAATCATTAAAATCTTCTCCGAGGCCGACCAAGATGAGGTCGGCCTCGGAGAAATATTGAACTATATTAGCAGACATGATATTTATCCTTTCTCAAATCACTGCGATATATGGACTGCTAAATACGTAATACTATGTATAATAAATCATCATAGGCTGTACAGATATTTAAACACTTTTGCATATAAAACAATCGTTTTGAAGAATTGCCAAACATAAATATATGCGAACATTCCCGCAGTACATATCCAAAAGCTATAATAAGCAAAGGAATTAATATACTTACATTTATCCAATTTTCTCGCAAAAACTATATATAATACAGCCAAAAGGGCACCGCCTAAACTGATTAAGCACCCTGCAAACAATCCTGTCGGATAGAACTTAATTTCAATATCATTAGTTCCCCTTACCAATGGAATATAAATGAAAGCCCCATTTATCGCTGTTTCTGCTTCAATGGTAACTCCATTTCTCACCACTCTATATCCACCATCATATGATATGGGTATCATCAAATATTGATCGTCTTTATCCACATCGATATTATAATGCAGATTATTCTTTCCGGCATCCACTTCGCGGCCATATTTATTCTGAACATCCACTGCCTCATACATCAATCCCAGGTTCAATACTCCTACTGATGCAAACGTTTCAGGTTCACTAGCACATACGATATCTACTTTCACAGTTTCTTCTTTGTGTGCACCACAAGAGACTAAACCTGTCACGAAATAATCCGGAAAAAACTGATTTGACTCATTCTCGAGTGCCGGCAGTGTCATGACTTCATCATTTAGGTATATCATGTATCTTTGGTTTTGATCCGGTATTTGAACATATAGCATCGACTCTTTATTCACATCTATATCCATACTATAATGAAACAGCGAATACCCTTCCAATTCCTCTACTTGACAATCAACAAGCTCATAGCTTTTAATCAAAATCTCCTGACTACCCGTTAGCCTCTGATACAACAGATTGATATTTGCAAAAGAATCTATGATATCTATCTCCAAATCTTTTATAGAATCTCCCGCGGTCACAATTCCGAACGGAAATGCTTTCTTCATCTTAGCAATATAGTACTCATTGTCTATATATGTATCGGTATCATAAAGCATAGCATCCGGTTCTTCCCGAGTTACTATCTCCTTCACGCCCAGTAAGGAGTCTGTAAATATGGTACCTCCATTATCCAACAGTCGGTTATAGTTCTCGCTATAACCAACTGCAGTCAAAAAACTTCTAACTGCCGGCTTTGATCCAAATGTCCAATTTGATATAGCAGCTTTTCGCATTTAAGGAATTACTAATATCTTTTATCCTACTGACCCTATCCTGATCAGTATACTCTCGAACTTTATTGATTTTTTCACTATTTACAATAATAGAGTCTGTACACTCCGGAAGAGTCATATTATCAGGCGCAACGATGCCATTCCATCCTGCCACAAACTGAACTAATAATAAAACTATACAGAGATATTGCATCGCCTTTCCTTTGACAGTTGCCAGCATCAATATATATACACCACAAATAATCAATAACGTTGATTTATATGTAGTAAATGCAGAAGTATCTCTTGTTCCATACTCACGAAACAATTGAAAGTAGTTAAAAATTACAAAGGCCACAAAAGGAACTGCTGCATATGTTAACAGCCTTAAATAATACATAACCTTTTGAGTACGGCTGGATTTCCATTCAATTTCTGCGCTAGATGCCAAGATACGAGCCATTAAGTATACAAACCAAAACGTGATCATATAGCCATATCTCATAGGAAATTGTACATATCCGCCTGGATGCCACGCCAAATTGATATATTCAAACTTGATGGGGATAACTAACATCACACCTAACAAGAGATAACCAAGATTGCTTTTTACCGTCTCTCGATCCAATAATATCTTGATAATTATATATGCAAGCGGCAACTCAACACCATAGAGCATAAATAGCTTATTTCCAAAAAACATATCAAGATAAGCACTTAATATACTTATTTCAGACAAGTTCTGCGCAACCGTAGCCCTTTGCGAACTCAACAACTGGATAGTGGAAGGCACTGAAACAAATGCAGAAAGACATCCCGCTATCAATACCGATAAGCCTAGTTGTGCTACTTTTATTTGCCTCTTTTCTAGCGGCATCTCCCTTACTCGAACAAAGCTAAATAAGAGCAAAAAGAAGCACACCATATACATTAAATAGAGACTAAGAATGAATCCTATCGCCATTGTTATAACAAAGCCAATCTTCTTATCATTATCAAAGAGTTCCTCTAACGCATAGATAATAAGAGGAAAAAGAATGACTATATCTAGATAATAAATAGATGTGTAATATTGAATAGCGAAACCTGATGTAGCATAAATGATTACAAAAACAACATGCCACACATTGGCTATTTCCTTGAATCTGGATTTAGTAAAGAAGGTCATCAAACCTGCGCAAAATGCGACTTTCAAAATC
>JAKSRX010000033.1 GCA_024403365.1 Acetatifactor sp.
CGCAACATTGAACACCGGGAAATGTATCACTACAAAAGAAATAAACTCCACCCCAACGCTAAAGCGGAAACGATCTATCATATTGCCGATACCGCCGGCCAGAATACCTGCTAAGCAAATATGGAACAGATAGTATTTCTTCTCACTGGGCAGCTTCGCCATGAAGAACAGAACGATTGCCAGGAATACAAAGCCTGTAGCCAATAAGAACAGTTTCTGATTCTGGAACATACCGAAAGCAGAGCCTCTATTCTCCAGATAATCCAGTTCCAACACATTATTGATCAGCACGATCTCAGCCTGGTCTTTCAGTCTCTTGATCGCCCAAAGTTTTGCAAGCTGATCCAGAACCAAAAGTACTACAGCAAGTATCGCATCAAACATCAGCAAAAAATATTTTTTACGCATGTGCATCCTCTTCACTGAAATAGATTTCATTAATAGCAGCCAGGATCTCATCATCGGTGACTGTCTTATCGATCACAGCCTTGCCGATCTTCTTCAGAAGAACAAATTTAACAGAGCCGTTCTCCATCTTCTTATCGGACTTAGTGAGCTTTAAGATCTCTTCGGGAGAGATATCCTCAACCGTGATAGGCAGATTGAAAGGAACGAACATATCTCTGATCTCATAGTATTCATCCATGGAAAGCAATTCGCGCTTCCAGGAAATATAAGCTGCTGCAACTGCACCGAGGGCAACACACTCACCATGGAACAGTTCAAAGTTCTTAGCCTTTTCAATAGCATGTCCGATGGTGTGACCATAATTTAACAGTGCTCTGTCTCCCTGCTCGGTAGGATCCTTTTCTACCACCAGTTTCTTGACATTACAGCTTCGCATGAGCATCTCCTGCAAGGTATTGGCATCTCTGTCGCAGATCTCATACATATTCTCAATGAGCCACTCATACAGCATTGCATCCTTGATCAGACCATGCTTCATGATCTCTGCAAAACCGGAATAATACTGTCTCTCATCCAATGTTGTCAGGGTGGAATGGTTCATATATACCAGTTTAGGCATCTTAAATGCACCGACCATATTCTTGTAGCCGTCGAAATCAACACCGGTCTTACCGCCAATGCTGCTATCAGCCTGTGCCAGCAAAGTGGTGGGAACCTGTACAAAATCGATTCCTCTCAGATAGGTTGCTGCTACATAACCGGTAGTATCACCTACTACACCGCCCCCCAGAGCAAGCAGCATATCCTTACGATCAAAACCCTCCTCGATCAGGAATTTATAGATTTCTTTTACAGTATCAAGATTCTTATTCTCCTCACCGTTAGGGAATGCATACTTCACTGCCTTCTTGCAGCATTTCTGTACAAGACCAAGCAGTTCTTCTCCATAGATGGAATCTACCTTGGAATCTGTAACGATGCAGATCTTTCTGTTTGCAGCACCCAGAGTCTCCAGTTCTGCAGGCAATTCATCAAAGGAAGTAGTAAATACGATATCATAAGCTGGTTTTCTCTGATAGGAAACCGTCATTCTTTCTGCCATTTTCTATATCTCCTTAAAAAATAAAAGAAGAGCCCGCAACGCGGACTCTCTTAATAATCTTATTGAAGTAAGCCGAACGCTCCGCCAAAGATATCCTGAATATCACCGGAAATATCAACATTTGAAGGAGTGATAATGAAGATGTAATGTGAAATCTTCTGTAAACCACCCTGAATTGCGTAGGTAGAACCACTGGTAAAATCGATGATTCTCTGTGCCACATCTACATCCAGGCCTTCCAGATTCAGAACTACGGTACGGTTAGCAAGCAATGTATCGGTGATCTCTCTTGCATCATCTACGCTGGTAGGTCTGATAACGCAAACCTCCATGCCCTGATTGGAAACCTTTCTGCCGGGATTCTGCTTCATGGGAGTAATCTTACTTGTAATAGCAGGCTTCTTTGCTACAGGGCGATCTTCATGATAATCATCCTGCTTAGGAGGAAGTTTCTGTACCTGAGGCTTCTTAGCGGGAGCGGGTTCTACCTCTTCATCATCATCCAGATAATCTTCGTCGAAGTATTCATCCTCATCGTCGCCGTTTAATTTCATATAGTTCAAAAACTTATCCATTACACCCATCGATAGATCCTGCCTTTCTAACACTCAAAAAATATCACTTTAAATACTGACGTTCTCCAAAAATACCGGTACCGACTCTCACATAGGTAGCACCTTCTTCGATGGCTACTTCATAGTCTCCGGTCATTCCCATTGAGAGCACATTCATATGAACATTATCAATGTTTTTCGCTTTTATGTCAACAGACAATTGTTTCAATTTACAAAAATATACGCGGTTCTCCTCGGGATCCTCAACGAAAGGAGCGATAGTCATCAATCCCTCGATCTGAATACCGGGAAGGGCTGCGATCTCTTCCGTAAGTGAGATCACCTGCTCTGTTGTGGTACCGAATTTGGTCTCCTCCTCCGCTACATTCACCTCGATCAGAATCTTAACGGTAACGTTTTTCTTCACCGCTTCTTTGCTGATCTCTTTGGCCAATTTCAAAGAATCCACGCTGTGGATCATATATACCTTATCCACGATATATTTTACTTTATTGGTCTGCAGATGTCCGATCATATGCCAGCGGATATCCTGAGGCAATACTGGGATCTTGTCCAGCAACCCCTGCACCTTATTCTCACCGAAATCCCTGGGGCCTGCATCATAGGCTTCCTTGAGCATTTCCACCGGTTTGGTCTTGCTGACAGTGATCAAAGTGACTTCATCCATCTTCCTTCCGGATCTGTCACAGGCACCTGCCATTTTCTGTTTTACTGCTTCGATATTTTCACGAATCAATGAATTGTCCTCTTACTTGATAAACTGATCATCGCTGACGCTTGATGCATCCAGAACGATATAGTCATATACATTTAAACCATACTTGGTATTGGATTTTACGATAGCATACTCGTCATTCTGATACAGGATATTGATCTGCTTAAAATCAGCATATCCTTTATTCATATTATATACACCGATCAAAGTTGCTCTGCGGCTGACGGTATAAGTTTCCTGACCATCCAGTTTATACAGGATATCACCGGGATTCAGGATGGAACTGTCAAGATAATACTCTTTCGACTCACTGTCAAAGGAATATACTTCAATATCCAGTCTCTGACTACTGATACTTCCGTCTTCCATATAAGTCTGTCGAAGAACACCATATCCACCGTTATTACCGCCGGGAATAACAAACTGTTCGGGAATCAGGAAGAATTCCTTCTGCACAATAGAGGATACCGGGATCTTCAGTCCGGTCTCATCTTCCACGATCAACTCAATGTCCAGAAATCTGTCATTGATGAAGGTCAACATGGAATTGTTAAACTCCAGCTGTAAGTAAGTGCCGTCCGCATTGGAGACCAGTGTAGTCTTACCCCAGGATTCCAGGCGGTTCTTCAGGAAACGTACCTTGATATATCCCTCCTGCGCAAGTTTAGCACCACGCTCCGGCTCCACAGGAATCAGGATCGACCAGTTCTCACTGGTGGAAAGTTTATAAGCAGGATCCCCTTCAGCCATCAATGCATTGGTATACATCTGCTTTCTCTCATAATCGGTTTTGGTGTCAAACATCTCAGCCTTCACATCCGATGCTTTCAGCTGTTCAAAACCGTCTACCCAGTAAGCCACGATACCGGTCTTGGGGGAATAGGAATAGTTGATCACGTTCATTCCCGCGCCCGCGCCGTAATCCGACAAATTCTGAAGCATATTGGAATTCGCAAGCTTCAATACGGAATTCTTCAATGCGTATTTGCAATCATAGGTGGTAGCATAATCGAAGGAATCAAAAGCATGTACATAAGAGATGATCTCGTTACGGAACTCGGACAGTTCCTTGTTGCTCAAGGTATTCTCTCCCTGGTTCATCGCTTCCAGATTCTCGTTCAGTCTGCCGGTCTCATCTACGATATAGACCAAAGCATTCTTCGCTACTCTTTCACCCTCTCTGGCATAGTAATTCACATAGCCTGCCACCTGTGTATACTGAATGGTCTCGTCTCTGAGGATGATTCCACGATACACACTGTCCGTTGCCAAAGAGCCTTCCTTTACCTCGTATCGAACGATATGATCACTTCTGAAGTACAGAACCACACATACAAACAGGTAAAAAAGAATGACGGCAAAGATAATCATACCAATATTCAGATTTAAAGGTTTTCTAAATTGTCTGGTGTTATTATTTGTATTTGCCAATCGTATCCGCCTCTATACAAAAGCCCCGGAATCACCGAGGCTTTTGAGAAAAATCATTTTAATAAAGAAACATTTTACAGGGAGATAAGGATCTTATCTTTCACTGCTTCAGGAAGATCAGCCTCATCCATAGATACGCTGAGGATGAAATCAACCTCGAAGCTCTTGCTGATCACTTCAAGTTTCTCAATAGCAGCAGTGATATCCTGGCCTTCCAACTTAGCGATCTTCAGGAAGCTGTCGAAATACATCTGCTGAAGATCGTGATCCTGAGAGATCACACCACATACAAATCCGATAAATTCGCTGCTGTTCTCAAACATAAACTGAGAAACATCGATCAGACGAACCTTATTATTCAATTCATACATATGCTTGGGGCTCTTATCGAGGTAAACGATATTTCCGGTGATCTCCTTGATCTCGGTATTCACCTTGTCTAATAACTGTTTTGTCTTTCCTTTACCCTTATTTCCTACAATCAATTGAACCATTATGCATACCCTCCTGTAGTAAATGTTTTTTGCATTACTGATAGTATAATTATATAAGATTTACCGACAAAAAACAACCATTATTTGTGAATCTCATTCAGTAAATCTATCATTCCTTTGTACAGTTCTTCGGTACTGGTCGCGCCGCATACCACTGAGATATAAGGGGCACCGTTCTCGTCTCTGGACAGCATGATCAGACAATGTCCAGCCGCTGCAGTCGTACCTGTCTTACCACCGATCACAGTCACATTTTCGGGTGCTTTGTAATCTCCTCTTACAAAAAGATTCGTGGTGGTCTTATCAAATTTTTTCTCCTTACCGTCCTTATCGTAATAAGTGGTCTGGTAGGAAGACATCTGAATGATCTCGTTGAAAGTCTCATATTTGATGGCTTCATTGAAGATCAGATACAGATCATAAGCCGTCGTATAATGATTATTATCGCTGAGGCCGTGAGGATTTACAAAATTCGTATTGGTCGCTCCCAATTTCTGTGCTTCCTCATTCATCAGTTCTACAAATCTGTCTACGCTTCCCGCCACGGAATCTGCGATCAGCATCGCTGCATCATTGGCGGAATAAAGTAAAAGGATACGCAATGCCTGATCCAATGTCAGAACATCTCCGGGCTTCAAGCCGCAGAGCTGCGCTCCTTTCTCCGTAACATTGACTGCATTGGTAGCTGTCAATGTCTGATTTACATTACCGTACTTCAGTGCAACGATGGCGGTCATGACCTTGGTAAGGCTGGCGGGGAAGATCCTCTCATGAGCTGCCTGTGAATACAGAACTTCCTTGCCCTTCACATCGAACAAGCCGGCGGAATTGGCATTACCCAGGTTATCGGTTTTTGCGCTGAGCAGATCGCCTTCCACAACACAGATATTGGTTGCAAAAGGGACTGCTGTTCTCGTATTCTGCTTGCTGACTACGTTGAAACTGCTGACATCGCCCTCTACACTGTAGGGCATATCATATTCCAGTTTACCGCAGGCAGACAAGAACAGACAAAGCACTAAAAGCAGGGAAAAAAACCTGTTTTTGTGTTTCTTACTTGTACATTTCACGCCACTCTAAATCTCCTCTGTCAAGTGACTTGATCAACAATTCCGCTGTCGCAAGATTTGTTGCCAAGGGAATATTGTGAATATCACAAAGTCTTACAACATTGTTGACATCCGGCTCGTGCTTCTTGGGAGTCAGGGGATCACGCAGGAAAATGACCAGATCCATCTGATTATGCTCGATCTGTGCGCCGATCTGCTGTTCTCCGCCAAGATGTCCTGCCAGGAACTTGTGAATATTTAAATTCGTTACTTCTTCGATCAATCTTCCGGTGGTACCGGTAGCATACAATTCATTCTTACTTAAAATACCCCTGTAGGCGATACAGAAATTCTGCATCAGTTTCTTTTTGGAATCATGTGCAATCAAAGCAATGTTCATAACTTTACCCTCTCTGTAGTATCTTATGACTTACCTCCCTGAAGACGAACATTCAGGACGAACCCCATCCCAATGTATAAGCTCATAATAGATGTTAACCCGTAACTGACAAACGGAAGTGGCAAACCGGTATTGGGCAAAAGGAAGGTCGCAACACCGATATTAAAAAATCCCTGAAAAGCGATCAATCCCCCCATGCCGGCTGCTATGATGGTACCGGCAAGATCTTTCGCCCTTCTGGCTATGGAAATACAGTTTAGTGCAACTGCGATCAACAGTACAATGACTGTCATGGCACCCTTGAATCCGAACTCTTCGCCGATGACAGCAAAGATAAAGTCGGTCTGTGCTTCGGAAAGGAAATTGCCGTTCTTTACGGAAGAGATCTCGTTGTTACGGTATCCCTTACCATCCAGCTGTCCGGAAGCAATGGCTGTTACCGAATTCAACTGCTGATAAGCCTCGGCATCCGCATATTCATCGGGATTGATATAAGCCATGATTCGGTTGCCCTGGTATCCTTCCAACAGTTTGCTGTCCGGCTGCAGGATCAATGCGATCACCACAACTACCGCAGGAATCGCCACTGCAAGGACCCCGGCCACCAGTTTCCAGCTGATACCGCCGGTGAACATGATGATGCAAAACAGGATCATCAGAACGATACTTGTGGAGAGGTCAGGCTGCTTGTAGATCAGGTACCATGGGATCATAACAAAGACCACGCAGCTGCTAATGACCCATACCGAATTGATCCTCTCCCTATATTTCATAATAAACTGAGCGAAGAATAAAATCAACAAAATTTTAGCAGTTTCCGAGGGTTGGAAACGCAACGGGCCGATCTCCAGCCAACGCTGCGCACCGCCTCCCGTATCACCAAAAAACTTAACCGCTACCAGCAGTAAAAGGTTACCGATATACATGATCCAATTCAATTTAATGACCCAGGAATAATTGATCACAGAGATAATGAGCATCACAATTACACCACCGATCACGCCGTACAGCTGCTTCTTCTGAAGAGATGGTTCGGCACTGCCAATGGTCAAGATACCGATGACCGACAACGCGATCACCATGCATATTAACTTGAAATCATAATCTCTGAATCTGAATCTGGTAAACATATCTCACCCTTATGCCTGTTTCCCGGGAAAAGGCACATCTGCTATAGGAATATTGGCACAAATACTCGGTTTGCAGCCTCTCCCGGCCTTATTTCCTTTTGTAGTTATCTGAATCTCCATATTATCGGAGTCTATCTTTATGTACTTTGATATCACCTTTGCGATATCGTTCTTGATCAGATCCATCATCTCCGGGGAGCAGTTGACTCTGTCGGAGATCAAGAGGATCTTTAAGCGGTCTTTTGCGATCTGACAGGACTTTTTGCGTAAGAAGAATCGTTTCACAAACATGCTCACACCCTCCTACACTCTGTGGAATACGCCGGATACCTTTGTCCAGAAAGAGATACCTCGTTCCAGGTTCAGAAAAGGAACTTCTTTTCCCAGGATCCTCTGAACGATATTGGTATAGGCCAGTCCTGCCGGTTCTCCATTGCCCACCAAAGGTTCTCCCTGATTGGTACTGATGACCACCGACTCATCGTCGGGAACGATTCCAAGTAACGGAATCGCCAAAATATCCACCACATCCTGAGCCGACATCATATCTCCACGTCGAATCATATCCAATCGCAATTTGTTGATGACAAGGCTCATACGGCTTAGATTATTGGCCTCCAGCAGACCGATGATCCGGTCTGCATCCCGTATGGCGGATACCTCGGGAGTGGTTACCACGATGGCTCTGTCCGCACCGGCTATGGCTGTCTGAAATCCCTGCTCGATTCCTGCGGGACAATCCAGAATAATATAGTCAAACAATTCCTTCAAATGCTCCAGCACCTTCACCATCTGTCCCGGAGTGACCGCCGACTTATCTCGGGTCTGTGCAGAAGGTAAAAGGAACAATCCGGGATGCCTTTTATCCCTGATCAGTGCCTGCTTCACGCGGCAATTTCCTTCCACCACATCCACCAGATTGTAAACGATCCTGTTCTCCAGTCCCATGACCACATCCAGATTTCTCAGTCCGATGTCCGTGTCTATCATACATACTTTTTTATTCAGTTTTGCAAGACCTGTACCAATGTTTGCGGTAGTGGTGGTCTTACCCACACCGCCTTTTCCGGAAGTGACGACAATTACTTCGCAGGAGTGCTGCTCCTTTGAAAAATGATTTTCCATTTTCCCTCCATATTTAGGTCAGCTGACCATTGTCGTCCCGCCAAGTTTAGAAGGAACTCAGCAGATCTTTCGTAATATTGTCGAATACGATCTTTCCGTCCTTTACAAACGCTACCTGTGACTTATTTTTATTCTTTGAGCCAAACAGAGAACGTTTCTCTCCTGTCTTGTACTTTACATCACCGATCTTCAGTCTCTCCGGCGCCATCTCCAGAGCTGCAATGAAAGCTCCGGGCTGTCCGTTGCCGCCCGCATAGGCTTCTCCGTACAAAGCACCGATCACAATGATGTTCTTGGAACTGATCACGGCACAACCGGCTTCCACATCACCGATGATCACTATGCTGGTATCGGTCTCCAGTACTTCTTTATTCTTCAGACTTCCCTTCAGGAAATGTCCGTCATCATCGCCGCAAAGTTTTCTTTCGATAGGCGTCATCTCCTTCGCAAATTTTGCGTTGGCAGCTTCGTCCTTGTTTACAACGCAGATGATTCGTACATCGCTGTGTTTACTGATGGTATCAAGGATCTGAACTTCTTCGGAATCCGTCAGGGATCTGCCTTCAATGGCCAGAGCCAGGCTTGCGTTTCCGAAAAACTTTCTGGTCTCTTCGAATTTCTCGGCAATTACCTGCAGGATCTCCTCGAAGGACATCTCCTCCACAAGATGAAGTTTTAATCCGTTAGGAAAACTTTTGATATAGATCGGATCCTTCATAAACAAACACGTACCCTTTCACTTATGTTCTTTGTTACATTTCATTGGTAACACCGCCGTCGGGATGATCCGCCTTACCATCGATCAGATCCTCGGCAAGTCCGTAGTAGTACTTTATGATATCTCTGGTTGCCTGTGCAGCATAGTCAGAGGAATATCCGAAAGGAATTCTGGTAGCTACAGATATCTCAGGCTGCTCATAGGGAGCATAGCAGACAAACAATGCATGGTTGGGTCTGGACTTAGTCTGCTCCGCAGTACCTGTCTTACCTGCCACATTTACCGCAAGGTCGCTGAAGTATTTCTTATTCTGAACCACAGCGCGCATACCGGTATGGATCGCATCCCAGTATTCGTTGGGAAGTTCCACTACATTTCTAATCTCGGGATCATAGACTTTCAGGACATTGCCTTCGGAGTCCGTGATCTTTTCCAGCAGAGTCAGGTCATAACAGGTACCATTGTTTGCAATAGTTGCCGCATATCTGGAAAGTGCTGCGGTGGTAAAGCTGTGAGTACCCTGACCGATGGCAGAACGCACAGGGTCATTATCGGATACTTCAGGCGTTGCCTCGGAGATCTCTACACCTGATTTGTCTGTGAGACCGAACATATCCGCATACTGATACAGGACATCCAGGCCGTCCTGGGCATTATAGGTTCCGCTCTGGGTGGAAAACTTGTAGCCGATATCGTAGAAGAAATAGTTACAGGAATCTCTAATGGCTGTGGATACGCTTTCCGCGCCATGTCCGGTTCTCTTCCAACATCTGGGAGAAGGCTGTATAGCGGTGAATGTACCTACACAGTTAATGCTGCTCTTCAGGCTGATGACTCCCTCCATCAGACCTGCAGTGGCGGATACCACCTTAAAGGTGGAACCGGGTGCAGCCTTGTACTGTGTCGCGAAATTGTACTGAGGATTTGCCTTATCCGTGATCAGCTGAGCATAGAACTCAGGATCGATGGAATTCGCCATCTTATTGGTGTCATATCCAGGATAGGAAACCAGGGCCAGTACATCTCCGGTATTGACATCCGTGATGACCACGGAAGCATTACAGGGATCCAGCGCCAGCATGGCAGGGGTAATGATCAATGTATCGATCTGATTCTTCATGAAATAGTAGGCATTCATCTTGCCGTTATACAAAGCGGTGATATCGTCCTCATCGATAGCCACCTTGCCCTGCTCACAAAGGATCATACATACCTGCTTACCGTTGATCACATCGGAAAGCAGCATATACTTAAAGAATTTTTTCTGGAATTCCGTATTCTTGTCCAGCATGGCGATGATATGATCCACCAGTTTGTCGAAGGTCTCCGAAGAGTCGGAATATTTCTCATTCAACTCCAGTTTGCTGACATCGATCCAGTTTTTAGAGATACAATACTTCAGATATTCACTGAGGCTGATCACCTCATTCACTGCCCAGTCTACCTGGGTCGCATCATTAGCGTCTACCAGCTCCGTGATGATAACACCATTCTTGTTTAACAGTGAAACGATATTACTTTCGTATACCTGAAACTCCTTGGAAAGCTTATTATAAGGAGTTTTCTTTGACTTTAATTCCTGTCGGATCTTGTCATACGTCTGCTCTTTGTAGGAAAGATATGCATTATATACTGCACTTTCCGTCTCTGCGGCATCATCGGATCCCAGATGTTTAAAGTCGATGACAGAGTTATTGAACATGGAGTAATACACATCATAGATAGGGATCTTGATGTCCGCGCTGCCGGAGTTTGCTCCTGCCACATATTCCTTGGCATTGATGATCTTGCTGGATACAAGACCTGCCAGTTTCTGCTCCAGAATGTTGTACACCGCCTCTGTCAGTTCCTTATCGATGGTGAGGTACACATTCTGTCCGCTTCCGGGATTCTCTCTGTCGATAACGCTTAAAACTTTACCGGTAACATCGACAATGACCTTCTCGTAACCTTTGCCGCCGCGAAGGGTGGTCTCCATACTGGATTCGATACCGCTCTTACCTACCACATCATTGATAGAATAAACATCCTCGCCGTAGCCTTCCTGAGACATCTGTTCGTTTAGGCTCTCCAGTTCCTCGGTAGAGATCTTACCCGTGTATCCCAGCACATGGGCAAAATACTTACTGTCCACATACTTACGGATGGTATCTTCCACGATGGTAACACCAGGAAGTTTATCGGAATTCTCCATGATACAGGCAACCGTTGTCTCTTTCACATTGGTGGCAACGATGGTACCCAGATACTTACGATAACTGGTAAGTTTCATGGCATAGCGAATGGTGGCAAGTTTCAGCCACTGCTCTTCATTATAGCCTTTACCACAGATAAACTCACTCTTCTTATTGCCGGGTTCCGCATAATCTCCGATGGCAAAGCCTTTCTTATCGCTGAGCTTATACATCAGCGCTTCGGCTGTCATCTTCTTCTCATCGTCACTCAGATCCGTAATACGAACCTTGCCAAGGATATCGGCGATGAAACGAAGTCTGGTGTTGCCTTCCACTGTATATTCAAACTCACCGTCTTCATTCACGATGATCTTGAAATCTGTGATGACATGATCCCCCTTAGCCTCTATCATATCGATGAGTTTCATAATGGTCTCATTCATCTTCTCGTTCTTGGTACTTCCGGACTCAAAAACATCTTCAATTTTAACGGAATAGGACAATTCATTGTAAGCCAGAAGTTCGCCGTTACGGTCATAGATATTACCTCTGGTACCGGGCAGATCTTTGGTCTTCTCGATCTGGAGTACAAAATCACGGAGATACTCCTCTCCGTGTACGATCTGGAGATCAAAGCATCTGTAGGTGAGTATGGCTCCTAAAATCAGGAAAACGATGGTAAAAATTGTCAGTCTGCTGGTAAAGAAATCAATTATCCTGTCTCTTAACTCATCTAACAACTCTTCTCTTACTCCTTCTACGTTCAGGATCCAGTTTCAAATCGATCACAAGGATCACCGGATACAAAACTACTGCAGCCAAAAAAGTATAGATCGCTTCCGGCAAGATAATATGGCCCAGATAATAGACAAACTCAAACTTACCGCGAAGCATAAACAATAATATGTAGCATAAAATACCATAGGACAGATCACTGGTAAGGATCAAAGCCACGGGAAGCTTCACATCTTCCGGATAGTAGGCTCTTGCAAACTTACCGTTCAAAAATCCGATGTACATATACATCAATGCATAGAATCCTAAGAATTCACCAAAAAACAGATCGATGAGGAAGCCACAGAAAAAGCCGCTCAAGATACCCGCCCGCTCGCCTTTCATAAAGCCAAAAACAGCGGTGAGCACGATCATTAGATTGGGAACGATTCCTGCAAAGGAGATCTTATGAAATACTGTGCTCTGCAATACAAAGCACAATGAGATACCTAAAAAGGCCAAAATCTTTTTGAGCATGAACTCTTTACTCCACTTCAACAACCTGTTTCATATCAGTAATGACAAGGACTTCCTTCAGGTGCTCGAAATCCACCGCAGGGGTGATCTTACCTGATTTGGTCAGATTGTTATTATCTTTCTCGATAGAACTGATGTAACCGATCAAAATATTCGGCAGATACTTATCACTGATATTGGAAGTCACTACCTTGTCTCCTTCCGCCACCTTCTGATTGCTGTCTACCAGTCTGCTGAAGGAGATACAGTTATCTGCCATCAGTTTCAGGTCACCGGATACGATCAGATTGTCCTCTGTAGATAAGGTCTTGGCGCTGACATTCATATTATCGCAGATCACAGAAGTCACTCTAGCCCAGTTAGGGCCCACGGAAGTAATACGGCCTACCAGACCGCCGCCGGCGATGACGTTCATATCCACTTCCAGTCCGTCGTCGATACCCTTATCGATAATGAATTTGGTATACCAGTTACCGGAATCTCTGCCAATGATGCGGGCACCAACTTTGTTGTATTCCTCATACTGCTCGCTGAGTGCAAGCAATTCACGAAGACTGTTCAGTTCATATTGGCCCTGCTGTAAGAGATTGTTCTTCTCGATCAGGGCTGCGTTCTCCTCCTTCAGCTTCTGATTCTCCTCCAGAAGAGTACGGATCTGTACCAGTTCCTCGGAACGGTTGGCCAGGAAGCCGCCCGCCTTACCGATGCCCTCCTGAAAAGGCACAATAAGATAACCCACCACAGCAGACAACGGACGATTCAAAACATCCGTGCTGAAGGTCAGCATCATCAGACTGATACATAGAATTGTTAAAAACAAAAGGAGATATTTACCGGAAACCGTAAATTCCTCCCCTTTTCTTTTGATTACAGGACTCATCTGCTCATCCCCTCAATTGAGTAAGCTACTGATTTGTAATGGTTGTCTTTGATGATCTTGGCAAGACCAAGAGCCACACTTGTCATAGGGTATTCTGCCACATTTACTTTAAGACCCGTGCCGTTGGCAAGTCTCTCTGCGAAATGGCTGACCTGGGAAGCACCGCCTGTAAGGTAGATGCCGTTACGGTAGATATCGGCACCCAGTTCGGGGGGAGTTCTCTCCAAGATCACTTTTACGTTATCGATAATGGTATTAAAATGCTCTTCAAAGCTCTCGTTGATCAATTTGGTAGGGATCTCGCGCTCTACGGGAAGGCCGGTAACGATATCTCTGCCGTATACCAGAGCACCCTTTCCTTCCGCTTCCAAATCTGCCAGATTCATCTTAACGGTCTCGGCGGTCTTGCCACCGATCAACAGGCTGTATTCCTTACGGACAGCTGCTCTGATGGACTCATCCAGTTTCAGGCCGCCTGTGGTCAACTTCTTACTTAATACGATGCCGCCCAGGGAAAGAATGGAGATCTCCGTAGTCTCGTAACCCACATTGACGATCAATACACCCTGGGAATTCTTGACATCGATATCCATGCCGATGCCATCAGCTACCGCTTTCTCCACCACCATGATCTTCTTGGCTTTTACCTGTGCATCCTTGACCAGATCGTAAAACGCACGCTTCTCAACCTCTGTGACATCCGTAGGAACCGCTATGTAAAACTCCGCAGGTCTGAAACTTCCCTTTTGCAGATCACCCACAAAGTAATGAACCAGGGTCTCCATATTACGAATATCGGCGATAACACCCTTGGATAAGGGAAATGACACCTGAATATTGGACGGTGCCTTCTCATACATCTCATAGGCGGAATCTCCGTAAGCAAATACGCGCTTCTTGTTCTCGATGGCGATCATGTTCTTCTCACAAAGGATGCCGTCATCCGCTTTGCTGTAGATCTTTATGTTGTTTGTTCCCAAATCAATACCAAATGCGTTGGCAGTTAACATCACAACTCCTTTCGTCCCTCAAAGGTCAAATATCTGTATACCAATCCGAAACTCTGAAACTTGTATATTTCATGTCTCCGATGATGATGTGATCCCAGAGCGGAACGTCCATCTTCTCTGCGATCTCCCGCAGATTTGTGGTCAATTCGATATCAGCTCTGCTTGGCGTGGGATCTCCGCTGGGATGGTTATGCAGCAAGATCATTCCCACCGCTTTCGCATCCAGTGCTTCCATCAAGATCTCTCTGGGGGAGATCAATGACATCTTCACGCTGCCTTCCGACATCTTCTTCTCGCGGATCAGACCGCCCTTTGTATCAAGGCAAAGCAGGATCACACACTCTGTCTCCTTATGCCTTAAGCGCTCCATATACATATCGGCTACATCTGTTGAACTGTAGAAGGTCGCTTTCTCCCGATAGGCAGCCTTGCTCATTCGTAAGGTCAGTTCCGTCAGGCATTTTAACTTTACGGCCTTCACCTGCCCGATTCCCCGAATGGTCTGCAGATCCTCTATCGTTACGCGATGCAATCCCAACAATCCTTCCTCCGCAAATCGTCCCAGTTCCATGACCTGTGTCGCCAGATCCATAGCACTGTGATCCTTAATGCCCGTGCGGATAATGATCGCCAGAAGTTCCGTTTCTGTCAGGCTCTCCGGACCGAATCTCAGAAATCTTTCATAGGGCAGTTCCTGTTCAAATTTATGCATTGATGTGTCTCCTTCTACCTTCTCCGATATGGAAAACACATTCTCAAATCATGATTTATGGTATCACAAATCAAAATCGGTGTACATAAAAATCCATGTTTTTATTTCTATGTTTTCACCGTAAATGCGACTAATTCAGAGCCTCTTTTTGCACCAATCCGCTGTTTACAACAGACTGTAAAGACTTCAGAATTCCAAACTTCGCATGCTGCCAGGTAAGGCCGCCCTGGAAGTAAACCGCATAGGGCTCCTTGATGGGACCGTCGGCGGAAAGTTCAATAGAAGAACCGGAAACGAAAGCTCCCGCAGCCATAATGACCTTAGCATCATAGCCGGGCATATCCCAGGGTTCCGGTGTAACAAAACTGTCTACAGGCGCTGCAGCCTGAATGCCCTGACAGAAAGCAATGACGCCCTCAGGCTTACCGAAAGTAATTGCCTGAATGATATCATGACGGCTCTCGGTACTGTTGGGAACCACGCCAAATCCCAGAGGCTCATACAAATTTGCTGCGAAGATCGCACCTTTCAGAGCGGATGCTGTCACAGTAGGCGCTAAGAACAGACCCTGATAAAAGTCTTTTAAGATTCCAAGGGAAGCACCTACTTCCTTGCCCAGACCGGGTGAAGTCAGACGGAATGCTGCATTCTCCACGCACTCCTTCTTACCTGCAATATAGCCGCCTATGGGAGCAAGACCGCCGCCGGGGTTCTTGATCAGGGACCCCACCACCATATCAGCGCCCACATCGGTAGGTTCGATGGTCTCTACAAATTCACCGTAACAGTTGTCTACCATACAGATCACATCGGGCTTGATATTCTTGATAAAACGAATCAGTTCACCGATCCTGTCTACTGACAAGGTAGGACGTGTCTGATATCCTTTGGATCTCTGGATGGTCACCAGATGGGTCTTCTCATTGATACTATTCTTGATTCCCTCAAAATCAAAGCCACCGTCGGGCAGCAGATCTACCTGCTTATAGGTAACTCCATATTCTGCCAGAGAGCCCTTGGAAGGACGGATACCGATCACCTCTTCCAGAGTATCGTAAGGTTTTCCTACAGGGGAAAGGATCTCATCTCCGGGACGTACATTACTCATAAGTGCCAGTGCCAGTGCATGCGTTCCGCAGGTGATCTGAGGTCTTACCAGTGCATCCTCGGTATGGAAGATCTTTGCATAAACTGCTTCCAGTGTATCTCGGCCGATATCATTGTAGCCGTAACCGGTGGTACCTAAAAGGCACGCTTCCGATACCTGGCTGTCCTGCATAGCCTTTACTACCTTCATCTGGTTATATTCCGCGATCTCATCGATCTTGCGGAAACGTTCGGAAAGTCCTGCCAGGATCTTCTCTCCATATTCGTAAATCGGTTTTTCAATGCCCAGAGAGGCATACATTGTTTCTATTGCATTCATCATTCTTTCAGGCCTTAGCCTGTCTCCTTTTTATATTACACCTTGTTCTCTCAACTTCATCAGGAGGAACCCAAGGATCTTTTCTTCGTCGTAACCAAACTCATCCTTATTCACCCAGATCACATCTTCTTCCCGGCGAAACCAGGTGAGCTGTCTCTTAGCAAAATGTCTGGTATCTCTTTTCAGGATCTCAATGGCTTCCTCAAAGGTGGTCTCACCATCCAGCCAGGCCAGGATCTCCTTGTATCCCAAGCCCTGCATGGAGACCATGGAACGGTCACAGCCCATGTCGCGAAGTTTTTTCACTTCCTCCACCAGTCCGCTTTCCACCATTTCATCGATTCGGACCTCGATCCTGTCATATAATTTCTGCCTGTCATCGTTTAACACGAAGTAACAGGAATTGTATGCTCTGTCTTTTTCCCGCTCCCTCTCGTTGTGAGAAGAGATCGGTTCCCCCGTCAGATAATAATATTCCAGCGCTCTGACGGTTCGTTTGATGTTATTGGCATGGATCATTTCCGCCGACACGGGATCCACTTTGCGAAGCATGTCATGTAAGACTTCCGCTCCCTGTTCGGCAGCGATCTGCTCCAGTTCGGCGCGCTTTTCGGTATTGGCTTCATTCTCGGTGAAATCGATATCACGAAGTAAAGCCTGAATATAGAATCCGGTACCGCCTACCACAACAGGAATATGCCCCCGTTCATAGATACCCTTCAGGCATTCCTTACAGCGATTCTGAAATACCACCACATTAAATTCATCCCAGGGATCCAGAATATCGATCAAATGATGGGGTACACCATCCATCTCCTGTGGCATGATCTTCGCAGAGCCGATATCCATATACCGGTAGACCTGCATGGAATCCGCAGAAATGATCTCACCGTTTACCGCTTTCGCCAAAGCGATGGACAGTTTTGTTTTTCCCACGGCCGTCGGACCGGTCAATACGATCATAGGTTTCATCGAAAGATCCTTTCCAATCATTACACGATTCTCTTGAACTTCTTCTCCATCTCCGCCTTGGTCATGGCAATGATAGTAGGTCTGCCGTGAGGACAGTTATAGGGATTCTCCAGAGTCAGAAGTTCGTCGATCAAGGCTTCTGCCTCTGCCGCGCTTAACAGCTGGTTACCCTTTACTGCAGCCTTACAGGACATAGAGGCGATCTTTTCCTCTACCACACGAATGCTGCCGAAGTTACCGCCATCCGCCAGCTGATCTAAAACCTCCAAGAACATAGTCCTCTCGTCACAGCCATACAGATCTGTAGGCACGCTGCGCAGAGCATATTCATTGCCGCCGAACTCCTCGGTCTCAAATCCCAGTGAGGCAAAAACCTCCGCGTGTTCTTTCAGCACATCTTCCTCTTTAGCGGAAAGGCTTAGAATAATAGGCGGCAGCAGGTTCTGGCTGACTACCTTCTTCTCTCGAAACTGTTTCATCAGTCTCTCGTAATTCACCTTTTCATGTGCTGCATGCTGATCCACCATCAGCAGTTTATTTTCAAATTCGATCAACCAATAGGTCTCAAAGACCTGACCGATCAATCTGAATTTTTCACGATTCTCGGTAGTCAGTATCTTTTCTTCAAAGAGAGACAACTGTTCCGGCTTCTGTACCATTACTTCCGGTACTACGGGCTTCTGAACTTCCGTTACAACTGCCTTTTCGGCATTGACTTCTTTGGTCACCACCTCGGAAGTCTCTGTGAAGAAGTCATCCTCCTCTTCCTTTCTGGGAAGTACAGGCCTTTCCCTAAGTACCGGTTGCACGGGAGTCTGGGGCTTGGAATACTGATGGATCAGCTGTTTGAACTGTTCTCCGTTCAAACAGCTCTTTCCGTAGGTAGGTTCTTCTGCTACAGCCTTACTTTCCCTGCGTCTTACTTCAAAAGGCTCGGGAGCCTTGGTCTCTTTCTGTTGCTGAATGATCTGGCGGTTCTGCTCCTTGCGTTCCTTCTCCGTGGAAAGCAATGCCTCCGGGATCATTTCTTTTCTACGCAATGTCAGTTTTACGGCACCGCACAGAAATGCGCTGAATACCTGGGGCTGGGTAAATCTCACATCCATTTTGGTGGGATGCACATTCACATCCACTCTGGAGGTGTCCATCTGAATATGCAGCACATAGAAAGGAAATTTATGCTGCATCAGATATTCCTTGTATCCTTCCTCTACCGCACGAAAGATCACTATACTTTTAATGAATCGTCCGTTGATAAAACAGATCTCCTGATTGCGGTTGGAACGTACCTGTATGGGCTCACCGAGATATCCGGTGATATGGATGCCGTCCTGCTCCATGTCAATGGGAACCAGTGCTCCTGCGGCTTCTCTGCCGTAGAGTCTGTAGATCACTTCCTTTAGATCGCCGTTTCCGGAAGTAGCAAAACGCATCTGACCGTTTTGTACCAGTTTAAAAGATACATCCGGTCTGGAAAGTGCCAGATGCTCCATGAGATCAGCGATATAGCTGCCTTCGGTAGCAGGCTGTTTTAGGAACTTGCGGCGGACCGGTGTATTGAAAAACAGGTTTCGCATAATGAAAGTGGTACCGTCAGGAGCACCCACTTCCTCAAAAGAGATCTCATTTCCGCCCTCCAATACCAGTCTGGTACCGGTAATGGCATTAGCAGGCTTGGTGATCACCTCCACCATGGAAACTGCCGAGATACTGGACAATGCCTCACCTCGAAATCCCAGACTTCTAATCTTCATCAGATCATCGGAGGACTCTATCTTACTGGTAGCATGACGCAGGAAGGCTTTGCGGATCTGATCTCTCTCGATACCGGAACCGTTATCCGTCACACGAACAAAAGAGATCCCGCCGTCCTTCACTTCCACGGTGATCGCAGTGGCACCGGCATCGATAGCATTCTCTACCAGTTCCTTCACCACGCTGGCAGGTCTCTCTACCACCTCACCAGCTGCTATCTTATCAATTGTATCGGAATCAAGCACGTGTATCTGTGCCATGTTTTACCTCTTTTCTTAGGTTCTATTCGCTTTGCCAGCGATTCTTCAGTTTATTCTGAAGTCTGTACAATGTATTCAAAGCATCTAAGGGAGACATGGTATTGACCTCTACCTCCATCAGTTCCTTCAGGATATCTTCATCCTTGACAGTATCAAAGAGTGACATCTGGGCCAAGTCCACTTCATCCAGTTTCTGAACCTTCTTCGCTTTGCCGTCTGCCTTGATATCCACGCTGATGCTCTGGATCTTCTCTGTAATGTCATTATCGGAAAGTTGCTCTGCGATCTCCTTGGCACGTCCGATGACGATATCAGGCACACCGGCAAGCTTTGCCACCTGAATACCATAGCTTCTGTCAGCGCCGCCCTTCACGATCTTACGCAGGAATACGATATCATCGCCGCATTCCTTGACAGCGATACAGTAGTTATTGACATTGTTCATCTTGCCTTCCAGCTCGGTGAGTTCATGATAATGGGTGGCAAACAGAGTTTTCGCTCCCAAAAGCTTACGATTGCTGATATGCTCGATCACCGCCCAGGCAATGCTCAGGCCGTCAAAAGTGGAAGTTCCTCGACCGATCTCATCCAGGATCAGCAGGCTCTTGCTGGTGGCATTTCTCAGAATATTAGCCACCTCATTCATCTCCACCATAAAGGTAGACTGCCCGCTGGCCAGGTCATCGCTGGCACCTACTCTGGTAAAGATTCGATCTACGATACCGATATTGGCGCTTCTGGCAGGAACAAAACATCCGATCTGGGCCATCAGTACGATCAGCGCGGACTGACGCATGTAAGTACTCTTACCTGCCATATTCGGGCCTGTGATGATGCTGATACAGTGGCTGCCGTTATCCAGGAAGGTATCGTTGGCAATGAACATATCATTGTTGATCATCTGTTCCACTACAGGATGTCTGCCATCCTTGATATCGATAACGCCCTTTTCATTTAACTTCGGTCTCACATAGTGATTACGCTCGGAAACCAGCGCCAGAGATGTATAGACATCCAGTTTCGCTACAGCCTTCGCGGTGCGCTGGATCCTCTCCAACTCTGCAGCGATGGCATCTCTGATCTTACAGAACAGATCATATTCCAGGGTAGTCAGCTTATCCTCCGCGTTCAGAATGGTATCTTCCAGTTCTTTTAATTTCGGAGTGGTATATCTTTCGGCATTGGCCAGGGTCTGTTTGCGGATATAGTCCTCGGGAACCAGATCCTGATAAGAATTGGTCACCTCAAAATAGTAACCGAATACCTTGTTATATTTGATCTTCAGATTCTTGATACCTGTACGCTCTCTGTCCTGCTCTTCCAGTTCTGCAAGCCAGGTCTTGCCGTCTCTCTTGGCACTGCGAAGCATATCGATATCTTCATCGAAACCATCCTTGATCATGCCGCCTTCACGGATGGTGATGGGCGGTTCTTCGGCGATAGCCGCATCGATCAACTGATAGATATCCTGTAAACTGTCACTGCTTTCATTGATGCCTGTCAGTTCCTCGCAGCTAAACTCGGTGAGCACAGCCTTGATAGCGGGCAGCATCTCCAGGGAATTGCGGAATGCGATCAAGTCTCTGGGATTCGCTGTCTTGTAAGTCACCTTACTCAAAAGTCTCTCCAGATCATAAATAGGATTCAAGTACTCGCGCAGTTCATCGCGGGAGACACTGTTTTTATTCAGTTCCTCAATGGCATCCAGACGCTTCTCCATCTCTGCTTTATCAACCAGAGGCTGTTCGATCATACTGCGAAGCATACGTCCGCCCATTGCGGTCTTAGTCTTATCCAGAACCCAGAGAAGGGATCCTCTCTTGGATTTCTCACGCAGTGTCTCAGTCAACTCCAGATTGCGTCTGGTGGAACTGTCCAAAAGCATATATTTGTTGGTCAGGTACGGATAGATATGTGTGAAATGAGCCAGTTCTGTCTTCTGTGTATCATAGAGATACTGAAGCAGTGCGCCTGCCGCTACCATACCTACGGGGAAATCCTCGATACCGAGACCGATCAGAGTATTCACCTTAAAATGTCTGATAAGCACTCGTCTGCAGGTATCGTCATCATAAAAATGTGCATCCAATGCATTTACGGGAATATGTAATCTGCCTCTTAAGTCAGCCAGATCATAACCGCTTACCAGGAACGCTTCGTTACAGATGATCTCGGAGGGAGCATATTTCATCAGTTCATCGTTTAACTTCTTCAGATCCTCTACTTCAGTGAGATAATAATCGCCGGTGGTAACATCCGCCACAGAAATACCGATCTTGGTGGGCGTATATGCCACACTCATCAGGTAATTGTTCTTGGTCTCCTCCAGAGACTGCATATTTAAGTTCGTACCGGGAGTGACGATACGAATGACTTCACGCTTTACCAGTCCCTTGGCAAGCTTCGGATCCTCTACCTGTTCACAGATAGCCACCTTATAGCCCTTGCTCACCAGTTTGGTCAGATAACTGTCCACTGCATGAAAAGGCACGCCGCACATGGGAGCTCTTTCCTCCAGACCGCAGGACTTTCCGGTCAGAGTGATCTCCAGTTCTTTGGATGCTGTCAATGCATCTTCAAAAAACATTTCATAGAAGTCGCCCAGACGATAAAACAGGATACAATCCGCATACTGCTTCTTTGTCTCCATATATTGCTGCATCATTGGAGTCAGATCTTCTACTGCTATTTTCTGTGAAAGTTCCTGTCCACATGATCTAAAAAGGGGAATGCACAAATGTTTGCGCATTCCCCTATATCATACCACAAAATCTTGTTATTGTAAACTTTCTGCTCTCTTTAAAGCTACATCAATGTGTTCGCAGAAGTTCTCTGCACCGATCTTCTTATCGAAGCCTGCTTTCTTCATTACACTCATAGGCTGAGCATTGACATGGGACAGGATCATGGTGATTCCACGTTTGTCGCACATCTCCTTCAACTGCTCCAGATTATGCATTGCAGTTGCGTCGATCGCGTTAACACCTCTCATACGGATGATCACATTCTTGGTGTCCTCACCGAAGGAGATATTCAGAAGTTTGCCTGCTGCAGCGAAGAACATAGGACCGGAGATCTCATATACCAGAGTGTTCTTGGGAACCACTCTCAGGGAGATACTGTCGGGATCCTCTTCGTCATCCACATATTTCCAGCCTGCTACCTCGGTAACTTCGCTCATTCTCTTCATGAACAGAATTGCTGCAAGAACGATACCAACTTCGATCGCTACTACCAGGTCAAAGATAACAGTCAAAGCGAAGGTAACTACCAGAACCAGGATGTCACTCTTAGGAGAAGACTTGCAAAGGTTTACGAAGGTTCTCCAACCGCTCATGTTGTAAGCAACCTGGAACAGAATTGCTGCGATACAGGGCATAGGGATCAGTTTTGCAAGAGGCATCAGGAATACAACTACAAGCAGCAAGGTAACGGAGTGAACCATACCGGAAATAGGAGTTCTGCCGCCATTCTTGATATTTGCTGCGGTTCTTGCAATAGCACCGGTTGCGGGAATACCGCCGAAACATGCGG
>JAKSRX010000034.1 GCA_024403365.1 Acetatifactor sp.
ACATTGCCTGCGGGCAGCTTTTTTATTGTTCTTCGAATTCGATTCCTTTTAAGGTCAGATATTTTTGCAGTGCTTTGTCCCAGATGATGTCGGGTTCTTTGGAGAGCAGGAAGGTATTCAGTGCCGTTCCTGTGGTCAATGTAGCACCGGTGCCGTCGAAGCGGATGGTCAACACCAGAGCTTTCACATTGGAGGCAGGCACGACGCAGTTTTCTTTGGTCAGAAGCTGTTCGGTCTGCTCCGGCATGAGATGCAGCACAAAGCGGAAGAAGAGAGGAGTACGCTTTCCCTTGATCAGATCGAAACAGAGGGACTTAAGTTCGCTCCAGGGACGAAGGGCGTAGGCCGGTCTGTCATCCACGTCGGCGTCGGTATAGAACTCCTGATTCACATGTCCGTCGATGGTGACAGTGGAACCGGTACCGATGACTGCCTCTTCCAACAGGAAGCAATCGAAGCAGTCAGAGGTCAGAAGTTTGCTCATGAAGTTTTTCATGGAAGTGATGTGAAGTGATGTCATTGCTTACCTCTCTTTACTATAATCAATATACGAAAAGCGGTTGGAGAAGTCAAGGGTCACACGTATGGATGCCCCTGAGTTCAGAACGCAAAAATAGTACGATTCTACTTCCCAAAAGCGGAAGAAAATGTTGTATAATAGAGGAAGATCTGTGCAGCGTTTCGTAAGCTGCCCCACACAGGAAAGGAAGAATCAATATGGCAACGATAACCCTGGAAAAAGACAAGCTGATCTTCGAGAGAAGAGATGAACTGACGGTGATAGAGGCGTACGGTCCCAACTGTATTCGGTGCTGTTCCACCAAGAACAGCAGGATCTCGGAAGAAAACTGGACGCTGCTTCCTGCGAAAGAAGGGGCAGAGGTAGTGGTGACCGGCGACGAGCGCAAAGCGACTCTGACCAACGGCCTGATGTCCGTGACTGTAGATGTGGGCACACCCTGGTTTGGCGGGATCATTACCTATTATCGTAAGGATCAGGCGATCCTTCGCACAAAATATGAGGGAGACTATACTTGCCGCAATCTGCATACCGAGGGAGATCATTATCAGGTGAAGGTGATCTTCGAGGCTAATCCCGGTGAGCATCTGTATGGACTGGGACAGGAGCAGGAGGACCTCTTTGATCGACAGGGAGCCACCTGCAATCTGCAGCATTATAATACCAAATCCGCAGTGCCGGTATTGTATTCTTCCCTGCGCTATGGATTTTTCTGGAATAACCCTGCCCCCCGACGTTGTGAGACCACAAAGAATCACATCATGTGGGTGGCAGACAGCGCTTATCAGGCGGACTTTCTGGTGTATGCCGGAGAGACTCCTGCCGAGGTCATGAAGATATATTGTGATCTGACCGGATATGCACCTCATTTCCCCGAGTGGGCAGCCGGCTTCTGGCAAAGCAGACTTCGTTATGAATGCCAGGAAGATGTACTGGAGGTGGCAAGAGAGTACAAGAGACGAGGCATACCTTTGGCAGCCATCGTCATCGATTACTTCCATTGGACCGAGCAGGGAGAGTGGAAATTTGATCCGAAGTACTGGCCCGATCCTGCGGCTATGTGCAGAGAACTTCGCGAGATGGGGATCCGTCCCATCGTTTCCGTATGGCCTACCATCAATCCCGCCAGCGAGAACTACGGAAAAATGAATGACAGTAATCTCCTGGTGCGCACCGAAAACGGACAGTACGGTACCTTTGACTTTTACGGACAGCAGACATTTATCGATGTGACTCACCCCGGCTGCAGAAACTTCGTGTGGGACAAGGTGAAGGAACACTATTATGATCTGGGGATCCGAGATTTCTGGCTGGACGAGGCAGAACCTGAGGTACACCCTCAGCAGTACGGCAATCTGAAATTTTATGCCGGAAACGGTGCTCAGACAGCGATGCTCTACCCTTATTACTATAGCAAGCTTTTCTATGACGGTCTGAAGAAGGCAGGGGAGGAGGACATTATCCTTTTGACTCGTGCGGCTTATCCGGGCACACAGAAATTCGGTTCATTGGTTTGGAACGGCGATATTGCGTCGACCTTCCTGAATCTGCGAATGAGTGTGAAGACAGGTCTTTCCATGGCCATGAGCGGGATTCCCTGGTGGAACAGCGATATCGGCGGCTTCCATTCCGGTGATACCACAAGCCCGTATTTCAGGGAACTGATCGTGCGTTGGGCACAGTTCGGTGTATTTTCTCCCGTGATGCGTCTGCACGGAGTAAGACTTCGCACACCGGATCAGACCGACCGATTCCCCGGCATCAAGGAACGTTCCGGCGGTGCCAACGAGATCTGGAGCTTCGGTGAGGAGAATACTCCCATTCTGGAGAAATTGATCCGTCTGCGTGATCGTCTGAAGCCCTATATCTGCAAATATATGGAGATAGCCTCCAAAGAGGGAAAGCCTATCATGCGTCCTATGTTCTTTGACTATGACACGGATGAAGTCTGCTATACCCTGGAGGATCAGTACATGTTCGGCGAGGATATTCTGTTTGCTCCCATCACGGAGCAGGGTCAGGTAAGCCGTCAGGTCTATCTGCCCGAGGGACGCTGGCAGAATGTCAACAATAAGCAGATCGTTGAAGGCAGACAGTGGCTGACCTGCGAGGCTCCCATTGATACCTTTATCGCTTTTGTAAAAGAAGGCAGTGAGGTGGCAGCAGTATTTGAGTAGCCCAAAGAGCGTGCCGGGAGCACGAAAAAACGGCATAAAAATGCATTTCTGAATAAAAATACATATAAATATGCATAAATATACATAGAAACAGCAGATATATGCATAAAACTAAAAATGTTTGCATAAATAGTGAAAAAGTAGTAGACATTTATGCAAAAAGTGATATGATAGTGCATTATGCGGGGTAAGATTTATCCTAATACTAAGGAAGTGGATCATGAGCAAGACATTTACCATCAGAGCAATGACAATTGAAGACTATGACGGACTGTATGCCCTTTGGATGACCATCCATGGTTTCGGTATCAGAAGTATCGATGACTCCCGAGAGGGTGTTGCCAGATTTTTGAAGAGAAATCCCACCACCAGCGTGGTAGCTGTGGCAGAGGACGGCAGCATCGTAGGCGGTATTCTTTGCGGACACGATGGCAGACGAGGCTGTCTGTACCATGTATGTGTAAGAGAGGATTACCGAAGACTTGGTATCGGCAAGCAGATGGTAGTGTTCTGTATGAATGCACTGAAGGCAGAGGAGATCAATAAGGTCAGCCTGATCGCCTTCACCGTCAACGATGTAGGTAATGCATTCTGGAACTGCATCGGATGGACCAAGAGACTTGACTTAAACTATTATGACTTTACTTTAAACGAGGCGAACATCACCGCCTTCAATAAATAGAAGAAAAAGAGGATAAGAAAATGCAGCAGATTACAGGTGGCGTTACAGCAGCAAAGGGTTTCAAGGCAGCATGTTGTGAGGCAAATATCAAGTATAAGAACAGAACAGATATGGCAATGGTGATCTCCGAAGTTCCCTGTGAGTGTGCAGGAACCTTTACTACCAATGTGGTAAAGGCGGCTTGTGTACAGTGGGACCAGAAGGTCGTATACGGCGGCGGTAAACTTCAGGCAGTTGTCGTAAACTCCGGTATTGCAAATGCCTGCACCGGTAAGGAAGGCTGGGATGCCTGTGAAGCGACCGCAGCAGCAGTGGAGAAGGAACTGAACATCCCCGCAGCCACCGTGGCTGTAGCAAGTACCGGTGTTATCGGTATGCAGCTTCCCGTTGAGAAATTGACCAACGGTGTTGCTATGATGAGCAAGACTCTGGATGGCAGCCTTGAGGCAGGTACCGCAGCAAGCAAAGCCATCATGACCACCGACACCATCAACAAGGAAGTGGCTGTTACCTTTGAGATTGGCGGCAAGACCATTACCCTGGGCGGCATGAGCAAGGGCTCCGGTATGATCCACCCCAATATGTGCACCATGCTTGGCTTCCTTTCCACCGACCTGGCAATTGAAAAGGCACTGATGCAGGAAGCACTCAGCGCAGTTGTGAAGGATACCTTCAATATGATCACCGTAGATGGTGATACTTCTACCAACGATACCCTGCTTCTCATGGCAAACGGTATGGCAGGTAACGATGTGATCACCGAGAAGAACGCAGATTATGATGCTTTTGTAGAGGCTCTGAACTTTGTCTGCACCTATCTTGCCCGCAGAATGGCAGGAGACGGCGAGGGCGCTACCAAACTTTTCGAGGCACATGTTATCAATGCAAAGAGCAAGGAGGACGCAAGAACTCTTTCCAGAGCCATCGTTGGTTCCAACCTTTCCAAGGCTGCGATCTACGGCTGTGATGCAAACTTCGGCCGTTTCCTTTGCGCAATGGGTTACTCCGGTGTACAGTTCGATCAGAATGATGTAGAATTGTTCTTCGTCAGCAAGGCAGGCAAGCTTCAGGTGTTCAAGTTCGGCACACCTCTTGACTTTGACGAAGAGTTTGCTGTAAAGATCATGAAAGAATCAGAAGTAACTGTTTTTGTAGATATGCACGAAGGAACAGAAGAAGCCTGTGCATGGGGTTGCGATCTGACCTATGATTATGTTAAGATCAATGCGGATTACAGAAGCTAATCGGTTAGTAGAGAAAGAATAGGTGAAGATATGGAAAAAGATATGGAAAAAGTTATGCAGAAAGCCGAGACTCTGATCGAGGCGCTGCCTTATATTCAGAAATTCAACAGAAAGATCATCGTTGTAAAGTACGGCGGAAGCGCTATGAGCAACGAGGAACTGCAGAAGAATGTTATTAAGGATGTTACTCTGCTGAAACTGGTTGGTTTTAAGCCTATCATCGTTCACGGCGGCGGTAAGGAGATCAGCCGTTGGGTCGGCAAGGTTGGCAAGGAGGCTCAGTTCGTAAACGGCCTTCGTGTTACCGATGAGGAGACCATGGAGATCGCCGAAATGGTACTGAACAAGGTAAACAAGAGCCTTGTAGCTATGGTTCAGGAGCTGGGTGTTAAGGCTGTAGGCATCAGCGGTAAGGATTCCGCTCTGCTGCAGGTGGAGAAGAAGCTTTCCGGCGGACAGGACATCGGCTATGTAGGTGAAGTTACCAAGGTGAATCCCCAGGTTCTTTACGACCTTCTGGAGAAGGATTTCCTTCCTATCGTAGCACCTATCGGACTTGGAGACGAGTATCATTCCTACAATGTGAATGCTGACGATGCTGCATGTGCCATCGCAAAGGCTGTGGGCGCAGATAAGCTGGTATTCCTGACTGACATCGAGGGACTTTACAGAGATATCAATGATAAGTCCAGTTTCATTTCCAGAATCAGTGCTTCCGGTGCGGATGAACTGATCGAGAGCGGCATTATCGGCGGCGGAATGCTTCCTAAGCTGAACAACTGTACCAACGCTATCAAGAACGGCGTTAACAGAGTACATATTCTGGACGGTCGTCTGGCCCATGCATTGCTCCTGGAGATCTTTACCAACCAGGGTATCGGAACCGCTATCGTCAGAGACGAAGACCTGGAGAACATGAAATAACTTTCAGTACGGAAAGGAGAATAGAAACTCATGAATATGCAGGAATATATCGAAGAGGCAGAGGCTGCCCTTCTTCATACCTATAATCGTTACCAGATCGTTCTGGAAAAGGGTGACGGCGTATATCTTTATGACATGAACGGCAAGAAATATCTGGACTTCGTGGCAGGTATCGCTGTTTTCGCTCTGGGCTATCAGAACAAGGAATACAATGACGCGTTGAAGGCACAGATCGACAAACTGATCCATACCTCCAACTACTATTACAATGTGCCCGCTATCGAGGCTGCCAAGAAGATCAAGAAAGCTTCCGGCATGGACCGCGTATTCTTCACCAACTCCGGTGCAGAGGCAATCGAGGGTGCGATCAAAGCTGCAAGAAAGTATGCATTCCTGAAGGATGGCAGCACCGATCATGAGATCATTGCCATGGAGCACAGCTTCCACGGAAGAACCATGGGTGCTCTTTCCGTGACCGGAAACCCTCATTACCGTGAGGCATTTGAGCCCGGTATCGGAAATATCCGTTTTGCTACTTTGAATGATATCGACAGCGTTAAGGCTCAGATCACCGATAAGACCTGCGCGATCATTATGGAGACCGTACAGGGCGAGGGCGGACTGGTTCCCGCTACCGAGAGCTTCCTCAAGGAGGTGCGCGCACTCTGCGATGAGAAGGGTATCCTTCTGATCCTGGATGAGATCCAGTGCGGTATGGGTAGAACCGGATATATGTACGCTTGGCAGAAATACGGCGTAAAGCCTGATATCATGACCACCGCTAAGGCTCTTGGCTGCGGCGTACCTGTAGGTGCCTTCCTGATGACCGAGAAGGTCGGCCGGAATTCCCTGGTTGCAGGCGATCACGGCACCACCTACGGCGGCAATCCTCTGGCATGCGCAGCAGTGGACAAAGTCCTTGATTTATTCGAGAAAGACCATATAATAGAGAATGTGAGAGAGGTTGCACCTTATCTGGAGGAGAAGCTGAACGAGATTCAGGCAAAGTACGATTTCATTCTTGAGAGACGTGGTACCGGTCTGATGCAGGGATTGCTGTTCGACAGACCTGTAGGTCCTGTTATCAACAAGGCGCTGGAGAAGGGCTTGATCCTGATCAATGCCGGCGCAAACATCGTAAGATTTGTTCCTCCTCTTGTGATCACCAAAGCCAATGTGGATGAGATGATTGAGATCCTGGATGCCTGCATCGCAGAAGCGGTTCAGTAAGTCGGGATCGGATAGGAAAGGCATATTTTATGCATTTTAAGACAAGATTTTTTGCAGCAGCAGCCGTGGTTCTTTTGGCTGCTACTGTTATATTCGGCAGCAGATTCACCATCAGGGAACCCAAGCCTGCGGAGGAGTCCAAGAAGGATTCCTGGCTGGAGCGTGACGATACCATTTATTTCTGGTATTCGGATGAGACTTTGACAAACTATGTCAGCAGTGCGGCAGTTACCTTCGGTGAGCGGGAAAAGGTTCATGTGATCCCGGTGCTGGCTGACGACAATGAATATCTGGAGGCTATCAACAAAGCCTCTCTGTTAAAAGATCAGCTTCCCGATGTGTTCCTTCTGGGACATGACAGCCTGGAGAAAGCCTATCTGGCAGGTCTGGCCGGAACCATCTTAGATCCGGAGACGATCTGTAATGAAGGTTCCTTCCCGCCCGCAGCACTTTCAGCCATCACTTACAAGGGTAAAAAGATCGGATACCCTCTGTACTTTGATACCAGTGTGCTGGTGTACAACGAGACCTATCTTGCGGAGTGGGCGAAACAGCGTGCTCTTTATGAATTGCAGGGTGGTCTGAACGTGGATGATGAAGGGGAATTGATTGGAGAGCTTTCCGAGGAATTGCCTGATGAGGCGACCTGGGCAGCCAAGACCGCTGAGTATATGATGGAGGCTGTTCCCGGCACCATCGATGATATTTTGAACATTGCGAATACCTTCGATGTTCCTGAGGGAATGGAGTCCATTTTGAAGTGGGATCTGTCGGATGTACTGTATAATTACTGGATCGTGGGCAATTACATGAATGTGGGCGGCCCCAACGGTGATGACAAGAAGATCGTCAGCATCAACAATGAGGAGACCAGACAGTGCCTGGAAAGTTATACCGCGCTGAATCAGTTCTTCTTTATTGAGCCCGAGACCGTGACCTACGAAACTGTGATCGAGGAGTTTCTGGACAAAAAGGTTCTTTTCACTATCGCGACCACGGATATGGTTAAGAGACTGGAAGATGTCAAGAGAGAAGGAACCCTGGATTTTGATTACGGTGCGGCACTGATGCCTGCGGTCAATGAGCAGCTGAAGAGCAAGTCCGTATCGGTAACACAGGTAGTTGCAGTAAATACCTACTCCGAGCACAGAGAGCTGGCAGAGAAGTTCGCAGCATATCTGGTGGGAGAGTATGCAGACAGCCTGTATGAGAAGAGCGGAAAGCTTGCAGCAAACACAAGCTGCGATCTCGACAACGGCATGGCAACGATCTTCAAGGCAGAGTATGCAGACAGTTATCCCCTGCCTAAGATGATGGAGACCGGTCATTACTGGCTGCTTCTGGAGAGACTGTTCGCTAAGGCATGGACGGGATCCGATATCACGGAGATGTTGAAAGAACTGGAGAGCCAGTTCCATATCAATTAACAAAATATGCAGAATAAGGAAACCAATCAGAGGATACACTACCAGTAACTGCCATAGGCAGGAGAAAAGGAGGGTACCATGATTGGTTTTTTGATTGCATTACTTTCGGGAGCCTTGATGAGTGTGCAGGGCGTATTCAACACCCAGGTAACAAAGGCTTCCACTATCTGGTCTGCCAATGTATTCGTACAGCTGACAGCATGTCTGGTCTGCCTTTTTGTATGGGGCATCACTGAACGGGGGAATCTGCTGGATGTGTTTCAGGTGGAACCAAAATATATGCTGCTGGGTGGAACGATCGGGGCTTTTATCACTTATACTGTGATCAAAAGCATGGATCTTTTGGGTCCGGCCAAGGCAGTGATGCTGATCGTCATCGCGCAGCTGCTGGTTGCCTACGTGATCGAACTGTGCGGAGCGTTCGGTGTGGAGAAGCAGCCTTTGGAACTTCGTAAACTGGTGGGAATGGCTTGTGCCATCATCGGATTTATGATTTTTAAATGGAAATAACTTGATAATGAAACCTGATTTCGATACAATGAAACTGTCAGCATAGAGAGGCAATCCTCAAGAGAACCCGACAAAAGCCGGGGGAAGGAGAGGAACTATGGTGAATCGGATAAGGGCTGTGATCGGCAGCCTTTTACTGGTCCTCCTTTTGGGAGGATGCGGGGAGACTCGGGCGGAATGGGTCGAATTCGGTGATGAAACGGAAGAATTATCTTCATTGACCGAATCGGACAATGAAGAAACAACAGGATCCGAGGCGGAAGTACCACTGATGTGCGTGCATATCTGCGGCGCAGTGAACGCACCGGGGGTGGTGATGCTGCCTGAGGGCAGCAGAGTGGAGGATGCACTCCGGGTCGCAGGCGGTTTCAGAGAAGATGCCTGCACTACATATGTGAACCTTGCAGCGAAGCTTCGGGATGGGGAACAGATCTATTTTCCTACAGAGGAAGAAGTTCGCGGTAGCGGTACCTTCGCAGGAGAGACACTCTCCGGCAAGATCAATATCAATACGGCGGATGAGACGCTTCTGGCTACCTTGCCGGGTATCGGACCATCCAGAGCAAAGGATATCATTACGTATCGCGAAAAGAACGGACCTTTTGAATCCATCAGGGATATCATGAAGGTGTCCGGCATCAAAGAAAAATTGTACGAAGACATAGCAGACCTTATAGTGACAGAATAACAGCGGGAGAGGGATCATGGCAGAAAGAAAAGTATTGGTAGTAGATGATGAGAAACTGATCGTGAAAGGCATTCGCTTCAGTTTGGAACAGGACAATATGAAAGTAGATAGCGCTTATGACGGTGAGGAAGCACTGGAGTATGCCAGAAGCAATCAATACGATGTGATCCTTTTGGACGTAATGCTGCCGAAGTTCAACGGCTTCGAGGTGTGCCAGCAGATCCGTGAGTTTTCCGATGTACCCATCATCATGCTTACCGCTAAGGGAGATGACATGGACAAGATCCTGGGCCTGGAATACGGCGCAGATGATTATATTACGAAGCCTTTCAACATTCTGGAGGTAAAGGCCCGCATCAAGGCCATCATGCGCAGAGTGGAAGGCCGCAAGAACAGCAATGACCGGGCTGCTTCTCCCAGAGTGATCGAGAGCGGCGATATGAAGCTGGACTGCGAAGGAAGAAGAGCTTACATCGCAGGCCGCGAGATCGGACTGACCGTCAAGGAGTTCGAGGTCCTGGAACTGCTGATGCTCAATCCCAACAAGGTATACAGCAGAGAAAGCCTGCTTCAGCTGGTATGGGGCAGTGATTACCCCGGAGATGTTCGTACGGTAGACGTACACATCAGAAGACTTCGTGAGAAGATCGAGAGCAATCCCAGTGAGCCTAAGTTTGTACATACCAAGTGGGGCGTGGGTTATTATTTCTTGAACGATTAAAAGGGACGGCATATGTTTAAGTTTCTATGGGGAGAGCTGAAATCACAGCTCTCTTTTCGAAGCCTTAGGGCTCGCATCTTTTTTGTCATATTGATCGTGGGAATCATTCCCTGCTTTGTGATCCATTTTGCGATCCTGCACAGCTATGAGGGACGTGCGGTAGAGAACCGTATCGCTACGGTGCAGAATCAGCTGATGATCGTAGGCAATCATCTGATCAGTAACAACTATTTCAACGCACAAAGAGACAATGTAATAGGGCGTGTGACGTCCAAGGAAGTAATCAACGCGGAGTTGGAAATGATCTCCAACCTCTACGAGGGCCGCGTTATGATCGTGAACTCCGGCCTGAAGGTGGTAAAGGACACCTACGGCATCAGTGAGGGCAAGACCATTATTTCCGAGGAGGTCATCAACTGTCTGCAGGGAAGAAGCACCTCTGTTTATGACAAGGAGCATGGTTATATCGAGATGACCACCCCTATCGTGGACAACATCACTTCCGGTGACGGCTCCGGAACCATCGTAGGCGTGATGCTCACCAGTATTTCAAATGAGTCCATCATCATGACTATGGATGAACTCAGAAAGAAAGCAGCGATCTTGGAGAATCTGATGGCTGTAATGATCGTCGTGCTGGCGTTGATCATTTCCAAGGTAATGACCAGCCCCTTCTACCGTGTCTCCCGCGCCATCAAGGATATCAAGGATGGTTACAGCGAGGAACCCATCTCCGTACCGGACTTTATGGAGACCGTGGATATTGTAGATGCCTTTAATCAGATGTTGGGGCGTATGAAAGCCTCCGACGAATCCAGACAGGAATTCGTGGCCAACGTGTCCCACGAGTTGAAGACCCCTATGACTGCCAGCAAGGTATTGTCTGATTCCCTAGTAGCTCAGCCTGATACCCGCGCGGAACTGTATCGTGAGTTCATGGAGGATATCGTATCCGAGATCGACCGTGAGAACAGGATCATCAATGACCTTCTGGCATTGGTAAAACTGGATAAGAAGGTGCAGGAATTAAATATTGCATCACTGAACATCAATGATCTGGTGGAGCTGATCCTGAAGAGACTGCGTCCCATTGCCCGCAAGAAAGATGTGGAAGTGGTATTTGAGAGCATGAGAACCGTGGTGGCTGAGGTAGATGAAGTGAAACTGACCCTGGCCATGACCAACCTGGTGGAGAATGCCATCAAGTATAACAAGGACCACGGCTGGGTAAAGGTGGAACTGGATGCGGACCATCAGTTCTTTACCTTCAAAGTCAGCGATTCCGGTATCGGTATTCCGGAGGAAGCTCTGAATCATATTTACGAGAGATTTTACCGCGTGGATAAGTCTCATTCCAGAGAGATCGGAGGAACCGGTCTGGGTCTGGCCATCACCAAGAGTGCGGTGCTGATGCACAGAGGCTCTATCACCCTGACCAGTACCGAGGGAGAGGGAACTACTTTCGTGGTGAAGATCCCCCTCATACATATCGCATCCCAGAATACCTCCGGTGCAAAGAGCGAAGAGGCATAAAGAAATAGAGGCAGACAGTGAAGAAATTTTTATGGATATTGCTGGCGATACTGATATTTACTACCGCCTGCGGACAGGAAGAAGAAACCGGCGAAAACCTGACGCCGATCTATTATGTGGGCAATTCGGAGACCAGAGTAGAGGTACACTCCGCTGAATTGACCACCGAAACTGCGGAAGAACAGCTTCTGGAAATGCTGGAACTGTTGAAGACCGCTCCTGAGAAAAGAGAATACAAGGCACCTTTGGACATGGGCTTTCGCCTGCAGGACGTAGTCTGTGAAGACGGAAAACTTACCCTGGATATGGACAAGAGTTATACGGAACTGCCAGGCATCACAGAGGTGCTGGTGCGTGCGGCTCTGGTTCGTACCCTGTGCCAGCTGGATAATGGGAAACTGGTGCAGATCACGGTGGACGGCGGCCCCATCTATGATATGATGGGCAATCCTGTGGTATGGAGGAATGCCGACATGTTCATCAACAATGACGGCAACGAGATCAACACCTATGAGGTAGCAAAACTGAAACTGTATTTTGCGGATGAGAACGGTACAGCGCTGGTGGCAGCCTACAGGGAGAAGCACTATTCCTCCAATACGCCCATCGAGCGACTGATCGTCGACGAATTGCTGTTGGGACCCAGCGGACAGGTGGCAGGCCTGTATCCCACCATCAACCCGGCGACAAAAGTCGTCAACGTCACCACCAAGGACGGTATCTGCTACGTGAATCTCAGTGAAGATTTCCTGACAGTTGTCAATAATGTTCCTACGGAGATCGCAATCTATTCTTTAGTGGATTCCCTGGCGGAACTGACCACTGTGAACAAGGTACAGATATTGATTAACGGTGAGATCCCTGCAACTTTTGCCAACACGACCTTTGAGAGAAACTTAGATATCGTGACGGCGTGGGAGAGATAAACGATTGAAAAGACCACTGATGGCGGCAGCGCTGCTTTGCGTGGCTATATTATGGATCCATCTGGCATTGGGGGAGGATGATTACTTCCCCTATCGCCTGGATGGGTTGCCGGCCCCGGAAGAAGGGACGGAGTATGTGGCCCTGGGGCAGATCTGCCAGATCGAGGGACAGAAGATCCGGATGCGATCGGTCATCCTCTTCGAACCTCAAGACTATAACGAATCATTTCCTGCTCGATATCCGAGCAAAACTATCCAATGTAAAGACAAGATCATATTTACCGCAGAAGATACTTCGGCACTTCAGATCGGCATGCAGGTGGCGGTCCGCGGCAGCATTACCTTTTTTGCGGCGCCGGGTAATCCGGGAGAGTTCGATACGAGAAAGTATTACCGCTCTCTGGGGATCTGTGCTGAGCTGAGAAAAGCGGAATTATTGGCTCACGATGCTTCCTGCCAAAAGATCCTGCAGGGGGCATACAGGCTGCGCTGCATCCTGGAGGAGCGGATCCTTACCCTGATGCCCGGGGAAGAGGGAGAGGTCATGTGTGCCCTTTTGTTCGGGGATAAGAGCGGCCTGGACCGGGAATTGAAGGATCTGTATAAGAGAAACGGCATCCTGCATATTTTGAGCATTTCTTCCCTGCACATCACCATCATCGGGATGAGCCTGTATCGACTGCTTCGAAAACTGCGAGTTCCGGTGATACCGGCGGCACTGGCCGGGGCATCCATTTTGCTTTTCTATGGGGCGATGACCGGCTTTGCTCTTTCCGCGGTTCGCGCCATCGGAATGTATTGTCTGCGTATGGCGGCGGAGATCTTCGGCCGAACCTATGACATGCTCACCGCCCTGGGCGTGTTGGCGGCGCTTATGACTCTCTACAGGCCTTACTATCTGGAGAACGCAGGATTCTTGCTTTCCTTCACTGCGGTGTTTGGGGTGGGAGTCATCTATCCGATCCTGGGGCACAAGGAAAAGGAGCGGATCAACCCCGCGGAAGAGGAGAGGCACCATATACGACTTTATCTGCGTAAAATTTGGGAGGGGATTCGGGAATCTGCGGCAGTCAGCCTGTCGATCACCCTGGGCACACTGCCGATCCAGCTGCTGTATTATTACGAGGTGCCTGCTTTGGGGACGGTAATGAATCTTCTGGTATTGCCTCTGGTGCGGCCTCTGGTCATCTGCGGTATCTGCTGTCTTGTGCCCGGGTTGGGGCTGCTTTCTGTTCCGGATATTTATATCCTGCGGTATTATGAGAAGTTATGCCTCTTTTTTGACCGGTTTGCACTGCGGACCTGGAATCCGGGAAAGCCGACCTTTGTGCAGGTGTTGAGTTATTACCTGCTGCTATCCGGGTTGTTGATCCTTTTCTACCGACAGCAAAGAAGGCAGGAGATCGTAAGCAAGTATGTGAAGGCGGAACCGAGCGGCAGGGACATGACGCGCAAAGGATCGCGGGATGTGCTTTTGCCTGCCTGCAAGAGGTTTGTCTCGCATCTGCCCGGACGGTTCCTGGCAGCAGCCAGTCTGATTCTGATCTTCGCGCTCCCGATGGGCAGCAGGGAGAATGTGATTTTTCTGGATGTGGGGCAGTGTAGTTGTGTCCTGATACGAAATGAGGACGGCAGTGCCTGCCTGTATGATTGCGGCAGCAGTAGCAGGAGCGGTGTGGGTCGATATATTTTGTTGCCGTGCCTGAAATATTACGGCATCAGGCAACTGAAGGCGGTGATCGTGTCCCACTCCGACAATGATCATATGAACGGCGTGCCGGAACTGATGGAGATCGCAGGGGACAACGGCCTGACTGTGGGCAAGCTGGTGTTGTCGGATATCGCCACAGAGGAGAGGCGGGAGAGATATGAGAAATTGTACGAAGTGTTTGCAGAGGATGAGATAATGTATTGGTCCGCGGGAGATTCTTTTGCGGACGGACAGATACGGTACACCTGCCTGTATCCGGAAGCTGGGCATGAGGGGACAGAGACCAATGATGATTCTCTGTGCCTGCTTCTGGAATTTGTCGGCGGCAGGATCCTGCTCTGCGGCGACATCTCCGCGGAGGCTGAGAGAGCGGTGGCGGAAGCCTATCGCCTGGCGGCAGATGGGGATGACAGACCGCTGGTGTTTCAGGTGTCCCATCACGGGTCGAGATTCTCCACATCGGAAGCTTTTCTTCGGGCCCTGCAGCCTTCCGCAGCCATCATCTCCGTAGGTAAGAACAACCGCTACGGCCATCCCCACCAGGAGACGCTGGAACGGCTGGAAACTGCCGGTGCCGCAGTATTTCGCACCGACCATGAAGGTGCAGTGTTGATCCGGACGGAGAAGCGGCGTTTCCAGATCAGGCAATATGGAAGATGAATACGGTGTGCAGTAGTTTTCCAGTTTGATGTTTACTTTTGCCTATCTTTTGGGTGGATCAGCGGGTGGATGCCGGAATAGGCAAGGAATGTCCGGATAACTCCCCGGATGTGGAACCTGCAGAAACTCTGGGTTGGCTTTATGCATAATATTTTTTGCTGAGCCAATGCGAAGCCTCGTAAAGTGAGCTTGCATGTATAAAAATATTATGCAAGCCAATAGAGGCAGGAGGAAAAGGGCTTACAATGCAAAATGTATTATTAAGCCAAGAAAAGGAGAATGGGTGTAGGCTTGTGCAGATTATTTGCACACCAAGCCAAGGCGAAGGAGAAGGAATACACAGAGAAGGGTACAGACGGAGGGTAAAATGGATTTTGAAGAGTGTATCAAAGAACGTTTGAGAGAAGTTGAACAGATGTTGGATGAAATAGAGAAGAGAAAACCGTTTCATCCTGAGGGACATCTCAGGGTGAGCAACAATGGGGAACGCACCACGTACTACCATTGCGCTGCGTGCTATGACGATCGATACCCCGGAGGAAAGTATATCAGGAAAAAGGACCGGGCTTTGGCAAGTCAGTTGGCACAAAAGGAATACGAGCAGGATCTTCAACTGGAGTTGGAAGGTGAGAAACATCGGCTGGAGAAGGTGCTAAAGAATTGCGGACATAAGAAAAGCGCAGATATCTATGGCATGCTGTCCCCTGCACGAAAGCACCTGGTCACTCCGTTAGTCTACCCGGTAGACATCTATCGAGAGATTTGGGAGAGTCAGCCTTATCAGGGCAAAGCGATCCAGTCGAATGCAGTAAGCTTTGAAACGGAGAGAGGGGAACTGGTGCGATCCAAATCGGAGAAGATCCTGGCGGATAAATTTTATGTTTTGAATATCCCATACAAGTATGAGCATCCCTTTGAATTGAGAGGTTACGGAACGGTCTACCCGGACTTCACGATTTTGAATGTGCGAACCGGTAAGGAGATCCTGTGGGAACATATGGGAATGATGGGGGATCCGGAGTACTGCATGAAGGCCATCAACAAGATCAACAGATACGCAGCTAACGGTATTTTCATAGGGGATCGGTTGATCGTTTCTTTTGAGAGCGAGAACAGAATGGATATGAGTGCCATCGACGTGCTGATACACAGATATCTCTTATGAAGAGTGGGACAACAACTTTTCCATATATTTTTTGCATAATAGGCTTGTAAATCCAAAACCACACTCAAGCTAACTGTGAGAAATGTAATAGTGGCTTGAGTGGAACAAATGTAGAAAGGAGCCAAGCAAGAAAAAATAAGAAGGGCCTAAAATATAAAAATGTAGGACAAGCTAATTGTCGTGAGTGAGTGATAGGCTTGGGAGAGAAAATACAAGTTCAAGCCAATTAGCAAGATTGGACAATGGGCTTAGTTCGGAAAATAATAAATAAAGCCAATTATTAAGTCTAGACTCTAGGCTTAGGCTGAAAAATAATAAACAAAGCCAACGATTATCATTGAGCGGTGGCTTAAACGGAGAAAAGTGTGGCTAAGCCAACATGCGCCGGCGAAATAGCGAGGAATGCCCCACGCGGGACGGCAAAAAAGGAAGATATCACAATGAAAGACCCACCTCACCAGCCACAAGAAACACAATAAAAAACCTCCTGCTGCATACAGCGGGAGGTTATACACTATCTTGATATTCAATTACTGTTCACGGAAGAAGATCTCGCCGGTAGCATCGTCCATATCGTCTACGATCGCGAGAGACTCCAGATGAATGCCCTTGTCGCGGATCATCTTGCCGCCCTGCTGGAAGCCTTTCTCAACTGCGATGCCGACACCTTCCAGGGTAGCACCGGAGGCATTGATCAGGTCGATCAGACCCATAACTGCACAGCCGTTTGCAAGGAAGTCATCGATCACCAGCACGTGATCGCCGGGATTTAAGTATTTCTTGGAAACGATAATGTCATATACTCGCTTGTGAGTGAATGACTCAACTTTGGAGGCATATACCTCTCCGTCGATATTCAAGCTCTTAGCTTTCTTGGCAAAAACAACGGGAACATGGAAGCTTTGTGCTACTACGCAGGCAATACCGATACCGGATGCCTCAATGGTAAGGATCTTGTTGATGGGAGCATCTGCAAATAAGCGTTTGAATTCTTTGCCCATCTGGTCGAAGAGTTCTACATCCATCTGATGATTGAGAAATCCGTCCACCTTCAGGATATGACCTTCTTTTACAACACCGTCTTTTCTGATTCTGTCTTCCAGTAATTTCATGAATTTACGTGTCCTTCCTCATCCGAATTCGTCCTATATGGGATTTTAACCTATGCTATCACAATTTGCTCCGAAAAACTACAATTTTTTTAAAAAACACCGTAAAAAGATTTGCAAAATGCTGCGCCTGCTTATATAATAATGTCGTTTCAGTAACACATTTTTTTTCGACATCCACAGATGTCAATAGGAGGAGATTTTATGAAATTCAGAAAGGCATTATGTCTGATCCTCGCTTTTGCAATGATGCTGATGCTCGTTGCATGTGGCGAAACCCCTGCTACCGGCAACAAAGAGACCGGCAGCACAGGTACTTCTTCCAACTCCGGTTCCACTGACAAGGCTGACAGCAATATCAAGATTGGTGTTATCCTGATCGGTGATGAGACTGAGGGTTACACTCTGGCACATATGAACGGCATCAAGGCAGCAGCTGCTGAGCTTGGTATCGCAGACAGCCAGATCGTATGGAAGTACAAGATCGAAGAGAACTCTACTTGTTACGATTCCGCAGCTGACCTTGTTCGTCAGGGCTGCAACATCGTTATTTCCAACAGCTACGGTCATCAGACCTTCATGGTACAGGCTGCTGAAGAGTTCCCCGAGGTTACTTTCGTATCCATGACCGGTGACTTCGCTGCAATCAGCGGATGCGACAACTTCAAGAACGCTTTCACCGGCGTATTCGAGTCCCGTTATGTATCCGGTGTTGTAGCTGGTATGAAGCTGAAGGAGCTGCTTGAGGATGGCACCCTGTCTCAGGAGACCCAGCCTAAGAGCTTTGATGCAAACGGCAACGTGAAGATTGGTTACGTAGGCGCATTCAGCTACGCTGAGGTTGTTTCCGGTTATACCGCTTTCTATCTTGGTATCAAGAGCATCGTTCCCAATGTAGTAATGGAAGTTATGTACACCAACTCCTGGTTCGATATCGACAAGGAAGGTGCTGCAGCTGAGGCACTGATCGCTAACGGTAACGTTATCATCGGTCAGCACGCAGACTCCACCGGTGCTCCCGCAGCTACTCAGAAGCTTCTGGACAATGGCACCATCTGCTATTCCGTAGGTTACAACGTAGACATGCTTGGTACTGCTCCTACCGCAGCACTGACTTCCGCTACCAACAACTGGAAGGTTTACTACAAGCATGCATTTGAGTGCATCATGCAGGGCAAGACTCTGGAAGCTGACTGGGCTCAGGGTTACGCAGCAGATGCAGTTGCAATTACCGAGCTTGGCGCATCTTGTGCAGCAGGTACTGCTGAGAAGGTTGCTGAGGTTGAGGCTGCTCTGAAGAACGGTTCTCTGAAGGTATTCGACACCAACACCTTTACCGTAGGCGGACAGAAGGTTACTACTGCTACCGTTGACATGAGCTTTATGGATTGGACCACCATGACCGCTATCTATCAGGGTGAGACCATCGAGGCTATCAAGGACGGTTACTTCGCAGAGTCCGAGTACAGAAGTGCTCCTTACTTCTCACTTCGTATCGACGGTATCGTAGAGGATGCAGATCCTGTACAGTAATATTTTTTGAAAACAGAATTTGGGAAAGAGGGCATTTCATATGTCCTCTTTTTCCAGTTTTTGCATATTCAGGATGAAATAATACCTTCCGAGGAGAGAGCGGAGAGTATTCTTTTGCACTGAAAACCACTTTTAAGAGAAAGGAACACGTCTTATGGAAAGTGCCATCAGCCTTAAACATGTTACTAAGACCTTTGGCCCGGTCGTTGCCAACAAGGATGTTTCTCTTGATATCTACAAGGGAGAGATCCTGTCACTGTTGGGTGAGAACGGAAGCGGTAAGACCACACTTTTGAACATGATCGCGGGTATCTATTATCCGGATGCAGGTGAAGTGCTGGTCAACGGAAAGCCTGTGGAGATCCGTTCCCCCAAAGATGCATTCAATCTGGGCATCGGAATGATCCACCAGCATTTCAAACTGGTAGATGTATTCACTGCTACCGAGAATATTGCACTGGGTCTGGATTCCAAAGAAAAATTCGATCTGAAAGCCGTTCGAAAGAAGGCGCAGGAGATCTGCGACAAGTATCATTTTGAAATGGATTTTAACCAGAAGGTTTATTCCATGAGCGTGTCTCAGAAGCAGACCCTTGAGATCATCAAGGTGCTGTATCGAGGCGTAGACATTCTGATCCTGGATGAGCCCACAGCGGTTCTGACCCCTCAGGAGACAGAGAAGCTCTTCGCGGTTATCCGCAACATGAAGGCGGACGGCAAGAGCGTAGTCATCATCACACATAAACTTCACGAGGTGCTGGAGATCTCCGACAGAGTCAGCATCCTTCGTAAGGGTGAGTACATCGGAAGCGTTGATACAAAGGACGCGGATGAGAGTATCCTGACTGAAATGATGGTAGGTAAGAAGGTAGAGCTGAACATCGACCGTCCCGAGCCGAAGGATACCATCAAGAGACTGGAAGTAAAGAATCTTTCCGTTGTCAGCGCAGAGGGTGTCGAGGTACTGCATGATGTGAACTTCGATGCGTTCGGCGGTGAGATCTTAGGTATCGCAGGCGTATCCGGAAACGGACAGAAGGAGCTCCTGGAAGCCATCGCAGGTCTGCAGCCTGTTGTACAGGGCGGCAGCGTGAAATATTATAACTCCGATGACGGCAAGGGCGATGCTATGGAAGTTATCGGCAAGAACCCTCGTATCATCAGAAGGGCCGGCATTCATATGTCCTTCGTTCCCGAGGATCGTCTGGGCATGGGCCTGGTCGGTTCTATGGGTATGACCGGTAACATGATGTTAAAGGATTATGAGACCGGCAAGTGGTTCCTTACCGACAGAAAGCGTCCCAAGAATCTGGCAGAACAGATCAAGGATGAGCTGGCGGTAGTGACTCCCAGCATCAACACTCCCGTGTCCCGACTTTCCGGCGGTAACGTACAGAAGGTTCTGGTAGGACGTGAGATTGCAGCTGCTCCCATGGTTCTGATGACCGCATATGCAGTGCGTGGTCTGGATATCAACACCTCCTACACCATTTACGACCTGCTGAATCAGCAGAAGAAAAAAGGTGTGGCAGTTATTTATGTAGGTGAAGACCTGGATGTGCTGCTTGCACTGAGCGACAGAATTCTGGTGCTTTGCGGCGGCAGAGTCAACGGAATCGTAGATGCCAGAAAGACCAACAAAGAAGAAGTAGGTCTTCTGATGACCAAACTGAGAAAGGAAGGTGAGAAGAGTGAGTAAACCCGTCAAGGAACCGTTCCTTCGTATTGTAAAAAGAGATAGCGCTTCCGTTCCAAGAAAGATCCTGGTTCGCCTTCTCGCCATTGTATTTGCATTGGTTTTGGATGCTCTGTTCATTTATTTTGTAACAGGTCTGAATCCTCTGTCTGTCTATGTTGTAATGTTCCAGGGTACCTTCGGAACCGCCACCCGTTTCTCCTGGGCGGTGCGTGACCTGGTGACCCTGCTGTGTATCGGTATCGCTCTGGCACCTGCTTTCAAGATGAAATTCTGGAACATCGGTGCGGAAGGCCAGGTACTGATGGGCGCACTGGTAACAGCGCTGATCATGGTCTATATGGGACGTAAGGTTCCCTCCGCGGTACTGTTCCCCCTGATGATCGTCAGCAGTGTGGCAGTCGGTGCCATCTGGGGATTGATTCCCGCATACTTTAAGGCAAAGTGGAAGACCAACGAGACTCTGTTCACTTTGATGATGAACTATATTGCTACCAGCTTCGTGGCTTGTGCCGTAAATATCATGCGTGGCCAGGCGTCCAGCCTTGGTAAGCTGAACATGGGCAACAAGATCGGCTGGTTCCCCAAGTTCCTGGGCCAGAGATACAACATCAATATTCTGGTGGTTGTCATCCTGACCTTCGCTATGTTCTTCTACCTGAAGTACACCAAGCACGGTTATGAGATCACCGTAGTCGGTGAGTCTGAGAATACCGCAAGATACGCAGGTATCAACGTATCCAAGGTCATTATCAGAACCATGGCTATCTCCGGTGCGATCTGCGGTCTGTGCGGACTTCTGATCGTCTGCGGAAGAGACCAGACCATCTCAGTCAATACCGCCGGCGGTAAAGGTTTTACCGCGATCATCGTTGCATGGCTGGCTAAGTTCAATACCTTTACCATGGCATTGATCGCATTCCTGTTGATATTCCTGGAGAAAGGTGCGGGCGAGATCGCTTCCGCTTACGGTCTGAACGACTTTGCTTCCTCCATTATTACCGGTATCATTTTGTTCTGTATCCTGGGCAGCGAGTTCTTCATCAACTTCAAGATGATCTTCCGCACCAAGGCTAAGAAGGAAGGAGGGAATGAGTAATGAGTAGTTTAATCGCATGGATCATCAGAGCAATTCCCTTCGGTACCATTATCATGTACGGCGCTATGGGTGAGACCGTGACAGAGAAGTCCGGTAACCTGAACCTGGGCGTTCCCGGCATCATGTATCTTGGCGGTTTCGCAGGCTTTGCCAGCGCATTCTTTTATGAGAACAATGTGGCAAACCCCAACGCATTCGTTTGTATCTTACTGACTTTGGTCAGCGGTATCATCGCCTCCATGTTAGGCGGATTGATCTTTAGTTTCCTGACCATCACCCTTCGTGCCAACCAGAACGTAACCGGTTTGGCGTTGACCACCTTCGGTATGGGTGTGGCAAACTTCTTCGGTGTATTCATCCTGAACGGCAGCGCATATTCCGCAGCTCCTTTCGCAAACTCTGTATACATCCGTAAGATCCCTGTCCTTTCCAATCTTGGAGCAGTAGGACAGACCGTGTTTGGTTACGGCTTCTTAGCATATGTGGCCATCGTTCTTGCGATCCTGCTTCATATCTTCCTGAATAAGACCAGAGTAGGTCTGAACCTTCGTGCAGTGGGTGAGAACCCTGCAACTGCAGACGCAGCTGGTATCAACGTAACGATGTACAAGTACCTGCCCACCTGTATCGGCGCAGGTGTCTCCGGTATCGGCGGTCTGTACTATGTATTGGATTACAACTCCGGTATCTGGGCGACCACCGGACAGATCGAAGCTCTGGGATGGCTTGCATTGGCACTGGTTATCTTTACGACCTGGAGACCTTTGAATGCTATCTGGGGTGCATACCTTTTCGGTGTGCTGTACTGGCTGTACCAGTTCCTTCCCAGCCTCTTGGGCTTTACCGTTGCAAGCTACGTTACCGACCTGATCCAGATGGTACCTTACCTGGTAACCATTGTGGTACTGATCGTAACCAGTCTTCGTAAGAAAAAAGAAAACCAGCCCCCGGCGAACCTTGGACTGGCATACTTTAGAGAAGAACGTTAAGAATCAATATTTCAACACTCATTTTATCATTCATACGACCGCTTTTCACAGCTTCCTCTGCTTCGACGCATTGCTCAACAGCTTGGCGTAGAAGAGAGGTGCGGAAACGGGAGGCCTGGCCGGCAAGTTTGTTGACGGCGAAAGGAGGGATCCCGATCTTCGAGGCGATGGTGCGGTTGTCAAGACCTTTGGACTTACATTCCTTAACCTGCAATAACTGATTGCAATGACGGGCGATGAGAGCCAGTATACGAAGTGGTGCTTCCTTCAGGGTGAGCAGCTCGTAGTACAGCTCCAGCGCCCTTTTTGTTTGCTTATTTGCGATGGCATCCACCATATCGTAGATATGATTGCTGACTCTGGTGACGCAGATGCTCTCCACGTCAGCATCGGTGACCACTTCCCGGTCCATGCAGTAGCAGGA
>JAKSRX010000035.1 GCA_024403365.1 Acetatifactor sp.
AGGTCCGTGTGGTAGCAATACCATGAGAGTTCAAGTCTCTTTTCCTGCACGACTGAAGTGCTAAATGGAAACATTTAGCACTTTTTCTTTTGCCCGAAAATGCCGGAAAGGAGGAGATCATGGAGAAACATATACCGAAAAAGTCTGTTCGCAAGAGCTGGTACAAACTGGATCTTTCTGCGATCGTATATCCGACTCTGCAGAGAAGGGACTTTTCCTCTGTTTACAGACTCTCTGTGGTGCTGAAGGAGGAGATCAAGCCTCAGATCCTGCAGCAGGCACTGGATATGACCTTGCCGAGATTTCCTACCTATAAGGCGGCGATCCGTAAGGGACTGTTCTGGAGATATCTAGAGCCGAATAATCGCCCGGGACCTTATGTGCTGCAGGATGTGAAGAATCCCTGCCAGCCCATGTATTTCAAGGCAAATAACCGATATCTGGTCAGAGTCTATTATTATAAAAACAGAATTTCCTTCGAGGCCCATCACAGCTTGGGTGACGGCACCGGAGGTATGTGTGTACTGGAGACTATGGTAGCGACTTACCTGCGGCTTTTGGGACATGACGAGATCGAGAACGGCGGGTTCGTATTGGACATCAACGGAGATCCGGAGCCGGAAGAATTGGAAGATGCTTACATGCGCTACGCTAACGCGAAAGTCTGCCCTCCCAGATTGCAGGAGAAGGCATACCGAGTTCGCGGCACCGCAGAGCCTTTCTATACCTTGAATATCATCGACGGAATCATGTCTGTTTCCGAAGTGCTGGCGGTGGCAAAACGTTATCACTGCACCATTACGGAGTATTTGAACGCAGTTCTTTTACAGGCGCTTCTCACCAAGCAGCTGGAGGAGAATCACAGAAAACTTCGTCCGGTGAAGATCGCCATGCCGGTAAACTTAAGACGTTTCTTCCCCTCCAATACCCTGAGAAACTTTATCACCATGATCTATCCCGGTGTGGACCCCAGACTGGGAGAGTATACCTTCGAAGAGATCGTGACCCAGGTACACAATTACATGCGTTACCATGTCAATGAGAAACTGCTGCGAGGCGATATCACCACCAATGCAAGGACCCAGAGCAATCCCTTCATCCGTGTGGTTCCTCTGTTTATCAAGGATGTGGTGGTACGTTCCTTCTATGCCAGCGTGCAGGACCGCAATTCCTCTGCGGGTCTGACCAACATGGGAGCATTGCAGGTGCCTGAGGGCATGCAGAAATACATCGAACGCTTTGATATTTATATGGGACAGCCTTTCTCTCGCAGAACCAACTGCGCCATCATCAGTTTTCAGGATGTGCTTACCATCAACTTCGCAAGTTCCATCGCGGAGGCAGATGTAGAGAAGTATTTCTTTCGTAAACTGGTGCAGGACGGCATCCATGTAAAGATTGAAAGCAACCGCGGGAAAAGCGAACCCGTAAGCGAAACAAAATAGTACAAGGAGTATCTTATGTCCTATTGTGTAAATTGCGGTGTGGAACTGGAGCATGGCGCGAAAGAGTGCCCCCTTTGCAACACACCGGTCATCAACCCCAAAGAACTGGAAAAAATGATGCAGGATGCCTTTCCTACGAAAAAGGGACAGGTAGAGACTGTAAAAAGAAAAGATATGGGAATCTTGCTAACCGTGATGGTGCTGGCTACAGCGATCACCTGCGGTATGCTGAATACCATGGTCTTCAAAGGAAACATGTGGTCACTGCCTGTGATCGGTGTGTGCGGTGTGCTGTGGGTGGTGATGATCCCCTTTGTCATCTATACCAAACAGTCACTGTATGCGACCTTCCTCTTTGACGGTGTTGCGGTGGGAGCGTATCTGTATCTGCTCACCTTCCTGACGAAGAGTGACAGGTGGTTTTCCCTGTTGGGAGCACCCGTTGTGATCCTGATCACCATAACCATTGAACTGATCGTACTGATCTTAAAGAAAGTGCCCAGATCCTTCCTTTTGGGAGCTATCACCTTCGTGACAGCCATTGCGGTGGATTGTGTCGGAATCGAGATCATTATCGATCTGTATCGAACCGGCAGGATCTCTATCAGCTGGTCTGCGGTAGTACTTACCGTGGCAGCGATCCTGGATGTATTGTTTATCACCATGATCAGCCACAGCAGACTTCGTGACGCTGTTCGCAGAAGATTACATTTCTAAGAGGTACGAGTATGGAGAAGGAAAAGCGAAATCAGAGGATGCTGCATCTGGTAAAGAGAGCCCATGGCCTTGTGGAGAACAAAGACCTGGAGAAACACAGACAGTCTCAAGATGCCATCGGGTCTATCATGACCAATACAAAAGCCCTGACTTATCATGAACTGGAGATCGGTCATATCCATGCGGAGATCGTGAGTGTCAACCGCACGCATATGAAGAAATATATTATCCTGCATTGCCATGGCGGCGGTTATTCCACCGGCAGCAAGGTATATGCCAGAACCCTGACCTCGAAACTGGCGGAGAGCACCTCTATGGATGTGATCTGTTTTGATTACAGACTGGCGCCGGAGCACCCTTACCCGGCGGCTACCGAAGATGCCATGCAGGTATGGGATTATCTGATGTTAAAGGGATACGGTGCCAGAGATATCATTGTCACGGGAGATTCCGCCGGCGGTAATCTGGCATTGTCATTGGTACTGAAATTAAAAGAGCAGGGGAGGATCCTTCCCAGAGGATTGGTTCTGATGTCCGCCTGGACCGACCTGACTTCCTCCGGAAAATCTTTCCAGACCAAAGCGGAAGTGGATCCTGTTCTGAACAAGGAATATATTGACAGAATGATCCAGGCCTATGCAGAAGGTCAGGACCTGAAGAATCCTTATATTTCCCCGCTGTACGGCGACTTCACAGGATTTCCGCCGGTCTACATACAGGCAGGTGAAAATGAGATTCTGTTAAGTGATTCCATCAGGCTGCATCGTGCTTTCGTAGATGCCAATGTATCCGTGAAACTGGATGTATATCCCGGTATGTGGCATGTGTTCCAGATGTCCCCCGTAAAGGCGGCAAAATCCGCTATGGAGAAAAACGCAGAGTTTATTTATGATATTTGCCGTTAAAAAAAGGAAAACGGGGCGATATGCAGAATATATAAAATGGAGAATGGTTTTTAACATTGTTTTTTGTCAAAAAAAGGAGCGACTATGACAATCAGAGAAAACCTGGAATTACGTGAAAAAGAATATTTGTCCCCTTATGCTTCTTTGAGCATGAATTCTAAGGGACGAGTAAAGCCGGAGGAAGAGTGTGATATCAGACCGGCTTTCCAGCGTGACAGAGATAAGATCCTGCACTGCAAGGCCTTCAGAAGACTGAAGGATAAGACGCAGGTGTTCCTGTCCCCGGAAGGCGATCATTATCGTACCCGTCTGACCCATACCCTGGAGGTTTCCCAGAACGCCAGAACCATTGCGAAGGCACTGAAACTGAACGAGGACCTGGTAGAAGCCATTGCCCTGGGACATGACCTGGGACATACACCCTTCGGACATGCGGGAGAGAGAGCTTTGAACAGAGTCTGTCCTCTGGGATTTGAGCACAGCCAGCAGAGCGTGCGTACCGTAGAGAGACTGGAGAGAGACGGACAGGGTCTGAACCTGACCTTCGAAGTCAGAGACGGTATTTTGAATCATCAGACAGTAGGCAAGCCTCACACCCTGGAAGGCAAGGTGGTGCGTCTGTCCGATAAGATCTCTTACATACATCATGATATGGATGATGCCATCAGAGCAGGGATCCTGACAGAGATGGATGTACCCAAGGAGATCCGTGACGTCATCGGCTGTACTCCCAGCGAACGTCTGGACCATTTTGTACACGATATCGTAACCAACAGCATGGGAAAGAATGATATCTGCATGTCAGAAGAGATCGATACTGCCATGAAGAATATGAGAAAGTTCATGTTTGAGAGTGTCTACCAGAATCCCATCGCAAAGGGCGAGGAAGGCAGAGCTGAGCAGTTGGTTGAGACTTTATACAGTTACTTTATGAAAAACAGTCATACCCTTCCCGAGGAGTATCTGAATCTCCTGGCAGAGGGAGAACCCAAGGAGCAGGTGATCTGCGACTATGTGGGCGCTATGACGGACCGTTATGCAATTTCCAAGTATGAGGAGATCTATATCCCCAAGTCCTGGATCTTATTGTAGTTACCTGTTGAGAGAAGCGAGGAAAGCATGTTTTACCCGGATGAGATCATCGAAGAAGTCAGATCGAGAAATGATATAGTGGATGTAGTGTCCGGTTATGTGAAGCTGCAGAAAAAAGGCGGCAATCACTGGGCATGTTGTCCTTTCCACAATGAGGATACACCGTCCTTTTCCGTAAATGGAAACAAGCAGATGTTCCATTGCTTCGGCTGCGGTGTCAGCGGAAATGTGTATACCTTTGTGATGCGATATGAGAATTTCACCTTCCCGGAAGCAGTGAAGATGCTGGCGGAACGGGCAGGAGTGAAACTTCCCGAAATAGAATACACCGAAGAACAGAAGCAGAAAGCCAGCCGAAAGGCCAGACTCATGGAAGTCAACAAGGAGGCTGCCAAGTTTTTCTATTATCAGTTAAGATCCCCCAGAGGTACCATCGGAATGCAGTATCTGCAGAAGCGTCAGCTGACCGATGAGACCATGAAGCGATTCGGTCTGGGATATTCCGGCAAGACCGGTATGGATCTGATCACATACCTCAGACAGAAGGGTTTTGAGGATGATCTGATCAAGGAAGCCGGACTGGGTGTCATCAGTGAACGCTCGGGATTGATGAGTCAGTTCTGGAACCGCGTGATGTTCCCGATACAGGATATCAACGGCAAGGTCATCGGCTTCGGCGGTCGAGTCATGGGAGACGGAGAGCCCAAGTATCTGAACTCTCCGGAGACCCCGGTATTCGATAAGAGAAGAAACCTTTTCGGTATGAATTTTGCAAGGACCGCCAGAACGGGAAATATCATTCTGTGCGAAGGATATATGGATGTTATCAGTATGCATCAGGCCGGATTTACGCAGGCAGTCGCATCCCTGGGAACAGCCTTTACCGCAGAGCAGGCCAACCTGCTTAGACGTTACACGGACAATGTGCTGTTGGCCTATGACAGCGACGGCGCAGGTGTCAAGGCGGCACTTCGAGGAATCGGTATTCTGAGAGAAGCGGGATTGACCGGTAAGGTCATCAATATGAGGCCTTATAAGGATCCCGATGAATTTATGAAGGCATTGGGTAAGGAAGCCTTCCAGGAGAGGATCGACCAGGCGGAGAACAGTTTCTTCTTCGAACTGCGGATATTGCAGGAACAGTTCGATATGAAGGATCCGGAATCCAAGACGAAATTCCACAGAGAGATCGCGAAGAAACTTTGTACCTTTAGGGAGGAAGTGGAGCGAGATAATTATCTGCAGGCGGCTGCGGAGAAGTATTTTATCGGTGTGGACAACCTGAGGAAACTGGTATTATCGTATGCGGCACAGACCGGTGATGCCAAGCCGGTAGAACGCCCTAGGACCACAGGCGGGCAGAGAAATCCGGCTCAGGAAAAGGCGGCCAAGGCCCAGAAGATATTGTTGACCTGGATCACGGATGATCCGAAGATCTACCCGAAGATCAAAAAGTACATTACTGTATCGGATTTTACGGACGAGACCGTTCAGGCGGTGGCATCGAGATTGTTCACCGATCTGGATGAGGGCAAGTTCAATCCTGCAAGTATCATAAGCACCTTTGAAGACGAGGAGCAGCAGAGAGCAGCGGCGGAGGTCTTTCAGACGCAGTTACCGCAGCTTTCCACGAAGCAGGAGCGGGAGAAAGCCTTTCATGACATTCTCTTAGCGGTAAAAAAGAACAGTTATGAATATTTCAGTGCAAGGCTGGGCAGCGATGTGAATGCTTTGACCCAGGCACTTGCAGGCAAAAAGGCGTTGGAGACATTAGCGAAAACGCATATTTCACTGGATTAAGATGAATAATAGGGAGAAAATACTCCGAGGAAGGATGGAATTACTACAATGGATGAGATCATGCAGGCAAAGTTTGATGAGAAGGTCAAGGAACTGTTAGCTTCTGCCAAGAAAAAGAAGAATGTGCTGGAATATCAGGAGATCAGTGATTTTTTCGCAGACATGCCTTTGGAAGAGGAACAGTTTGAGAAGATTCTGGATACACTGGAGCAGAACAATGTAGATGTGCTTCGTATCACAGATGATGACGATGTAGATGACGAGCCCATCATTCTCTCTGAAGAAGATGATGTGGACGTGGAAAACATTGACCTTTCCGTACCCGACGGTATCAGTATCGAGGATCCCGTTCGTATGTACTTGAAGGAGATCGGTAAGGTACCTCTGCTTTCCGCAGAAGAAGAGATCGAGCTGGCTAAGAGAATGGAACTTGGCGACCAGGAGGCTAAGAAGCGTCTGGCTGAGGCAAACCTTCGTCTGGTGGTAAGTATTGCAAAGCGTTATGTAGGCCGTGGCATGCTGTTCCTGGATCTGATCCAGGAAGGAAACCTTGGCCTGATCAAGGCAGTAGAAAAGTTTGATTACAGAAAGGGTTACAAGTTCTCCACCTACGCAACTTGGTGGATCCGTCAGGCCATCACCAGAGCGATCGCAGATCAGGCAAGAACCATTCGTATCCCTGTTCATATGGTTGAGACCATCAATAAACTGATCCGTGTCAGCAGACAGCTGCTTCAGGAGCTGGGCAGAGAGCCTTCTCCCGAAGAGATCGCAGAAGAGATGAATATGCCTGTTGACCGTGTTCGCGAGATCCTGAAGATCAGCCAGGAGCCTGTTTCCATGGAGACCCCCATCGGTGAAGAGGAAGACAGCCATCTTGGTGATTTCATTGAGGATGACAACGTACCTGCACCTGCAGATGCAGCAGCATTCACTCTGTTGAAGGAGCAGCTGATGGAAGTACTCAGCACTCTGACAGAGCGTGAGCAGAAGGTGCTTCGCTTGAGATTCGGTCTGGACGACGGCCGCGCACGTACTCTTGAAGAGGTTGGTAAGGAATTCAACGTTACCCGTGAGCGTATCAGACAGATCGAGGCAAAGGCACTTCGCAAGCTTCGTCATCCCAGCAGAAGCAGAAAACTGAAGGATTATCTGGATTAATGAGAGAAAAACAGGTTGTTTTATCAAAACGCCTCAAAATGCTGGCCGACCAGGTGACGGAAGGGAACCGGTTGGTGGATATCGGTTGTGACCACGGTTATCTTTCCATCTATCTTGTGCAAAAGGGCATCTGCCCCTCTGCACTGGCGATGGATGTGAGAAAGGGTCCTTTGGCAGCAGCCGAAGAGCATGTTGGGGAATATGGATTGAACCGTGAGATCAGCCTGAGACTTTCCGACGGTATGAAAGAACTGGCGGAGGGAGAGGCAGACACGGCAGTCTGTGCAGGCATGGGCGGCAAACTCATGGCGAAGATCATCACCGACAGTCTGCAGAAGGCGAGAGGTCTGAAGGAATTGATCCTGCAGCCCCAGTCGGAGCTGCGTGAATTCAGAGAGTTCCTGCGAGAGGAACATTTTGAAGTCCTGGCGGAGGATGCAACATTTGAAGACGGCAAATATTACTTTGTGATGAAGGTTCGATATCAGCCCGGGGAGAAAAACGCTGCTTCGGTGGATGTGGACAGACAGAGAGTATTTGATGTATATGGCGAAGGGCTGCTGAAGAGAAGGCACCCGGTGCTTTTGCAGTATTTGGAGTTCAGAGAGGAAGTGCTGAACAGAATTGCTGCAAACTTGGAGAAGGAAGAGGACAATCGCACCAGACAGCGTCTGGCTGAGGTTCGTGGGGAACTTCAGGATCTGCAGGAGGCTTTTTCCTTTTTTCGACAGGTATAGATATTAACCTGTAGGAGGTATTTTTATGAAGGTTACGATTCGGGGGAAAGAATATGATGTGGCAGCCGGAACTTCTTACGAAGAACTGGCAGCAATGATAGAAACAGAGTATGACGGCATGATCGCACTTGCGGTGGAGAACGGCAAGATCAGAGAGCTGTTCAAAAAGATCGTGAGACCCTGCGAGGTGGATTTCCTCACCGTGAAGAACGAGGAAGGTTACAGATCTTATGTGAGAACAGCTACCATGCTGTTTTTGAAAAGTGTCCATGACCTTTTCGGCGCGGAGAGTGCCAAGGAGGCCCGTGTGGAGTTCACCATCGGACATGGACTCTATATCGATATGAGTGATTTGGTCGCAGCATCCGAGGAAAATGCGTCAAAGATCAAGGCTCGTATGGCAGAACTGGTAGAAAGAAAAGTACCGTTCATGAAGCGTTCTTATGAGCTGGAGGATGCAGTGGAACTGTTAGGCGCTAAGGGAATGTCCGACAAGGCAAACCTGTTCCGCTATCGCATGGGATCCACAGCGAACCTCTATGCGGTGGAAGGCTATTACGATTATTATTTTGGCTATATGCTGCCCAATGCAGGCTACATAAAGCAGTTTGATGTGATGCCCTATGAGACCGGATTCATGTTGTTGCTTCCCACAAAGCAGGAGCCTGATGTAGTGAAGCCTTTCGACGAGAGAAGAAAGCTTTTCGAGACCATGGCGGCTGCTCAGGAGTGGGGACAGAAGGCCGGTATCGAGACAGTAGGAGACTTAAACGATCGTGTCTGCAGTGATTCCGTCAATGATCTGATCCTGGTACAGGAGGCAGAGCAGGAGCGCAAGATCGGTGAGATCGCGAAAGAGATCGTAAACCGCGGCAATGTGAAGTTTGTCATGATCGCAGGACCTTCCTCCTCCGGTAAGACCAGCTTCTCCCACAGACTGTCCATACAGCTTCGAACTATGGGTAAGGTTCCCCATGCCATTGCATTGGACGATTACTTTGTGGATCGTGAGTTTACCCCCAGAGATGAGAACGGTGATTACAATTTCGAATGTCTGGGAGCTATCGATGTAAAGAAATTCAATGACGATATGATCAAGCTCCTTGCAGGTGAGAGAGTGGGACTCCCTACTTTCAACTTCAAGATCGGTAAGCGTGAATACAGAGGAAATTACAAACAGCTGGGCAGTGACGATATCCTTGTGATCGAAGGTATCCATGGATTGAATCCGGAGATGTCCTATGCGCTTCCTGAGGAGAGCAAGTATAAGATCTATATCAGCGCATTGACCACTTTGAATGTAGATAAGCACAACAGGATCGCTACCACAGACGGCAGATTATTGCGCAGAATGGTGCGTGACGCAAGAACCAGAGGTTCCAGCGCCCAGAGAACCATCCAGATGTGGCCTTCCGTCAGACGCGGCGAGGAGGAGAATATCTTCCCCTTCCAGGAGCAGGCGGATGCCATGTTCAACTCCGCACAGATCTATGAACTGGCGGTTCTGAAGACCTATGCGGTACCGCTTCTGTATCAGATCCCCAAGGAGGCACCGGAATATTTTGAGGCAAGAAGACTTCTGAAATTCCTGGATTATTTCCTGAATGTGCCCGGAGAGAGCTTGCCGAACAATTCCATTTGCAGAGAATTTGTAGGCGGCAGCTGCTTCAATGTTTAAGCCTTGCTTTTTTGAGGCAAAGATACTATAATGACACGGTAAGTAAGACAAATGATCGCGGCTGTCCCTCGGGACAGGTGAGGAAAGTCCGGGCTTCACAGGGCAGGATGCCGGATAACGTCCGGTGGAGGTGACTCCAAGGCCAGTGCAACAGAAATATACCGCCGGTGTTCGCACCGGTAAGGGTGGAAAGGCAGCTTAAGAGACTACCGTCCGGTCGGTAACGACCGGAGCCATGTAAACCCCATCCGAAGCAAGACCAAACAGAGAGCGATAGGCTTGCCCGGCCTGCTTTCAGGTAGGTCGCTTGATGCAGTTGGTAACAGCTGTACTAGATAGATGATCATTCACGACATAACCCGGCTTATCGTTTTGCTTACATTTATAAAACCCCGGTTGAGCTTTGCTTGTACCGGGATTTTGTTTTATACGAGGTATATGGATTGAAAAGATTTGCCATTGTGATCGCATTGCTCTGCCTGTGTCTGGCGGGTTGCGTGAAGGAAAAGAAAGAACAGCATATTGAGAGCATCGACATCCCGGAAAGCAATCTCTATCTTGAGAAGCTTCATCCCATGCCTGCGCTTGTATGGGAAGATGCGGAAAGTACCAATCTGGCAGGGCTTTTGCAGGAGCAGGGAAGCGGTATGATGGTGCGCTTGCAGGCCGGTGGTCAGATCGGAAGCGGCGTCATCTATGAGGCGGACGATGAAAGCATCTCCATCATGACAGCGGCTCATGTGATCGATGCTGCGGACGAGTATGTCCATGTCACCTTTGCGGATGGATCTGAAGCGGTGAGCAGAGACTATTATCTGTCGGAAGTGACGGACTTGGCTTTGGTGCTGGTGCCGCTTGCGGATATTCCGTCGGAGCATTTGGCAAACTATTGTACCGTGAATGCAGACAGAGAAGCTTTTGATGCGTTGACTGCGGGAGATGTGTGCATTGCCATGGGCAGCAAGACCGGTGTGGCGGCGGAAGCCTACGAAGGGGTCATTTTGGAGAGTCGCATCTACATGGAGGATTATAGTCAGTTCATGATCTGGGCCAAGGTCAATGCCATGCCCGGTATGTCCGGCGGCGGACTCTTCGACAGCAAGGGCCATTTTCTGGGGATCCTGTCAGGCTTGAGCGAGGATGGAGAAGTGGCTGTGGTTCCTGTGGGGAACGGGAAGATAGAGTGATTCTTTATTCTTTGTTAATGATTTTATAGCCCTGCGAATATTGACAATCCCTGCAAGATGTTAGAAAATAAAAGGTAGCGCAAATGGGGAGAATATCCTCTGGAAAGGAGAACTGTTATGACAAAGATCGATGTATTTTCCGGCTTTTTGGGAGCAGGAAAGACAACACTGATAAAGAAGCTTTTGAAGGAGGCTATGGACGGCAGCAAGACTGTTCTGATCGAGAACGAGTTCGGCGAGATCGGTATCGACGGCGGTTTCCTGCAGGAAGCAGGCATCGAGATCAAGGAGATGAACTCCGGATGTATCTGCTGCTCTCTGGTAGGTGATTTCGGCACCTCTCTGAAAGAGGTCATCGAGACCTATGCACCTGAGAGAATCTTGATCGAGCCCTCCGGTGTAGGTAAGCTTTCCGATGTCCTGAAGGCTGTTGAGAACGTGGCTGCTGACCTGAATGTACAGGTTAACAGCGCAGTTGCGGTAGTAGATGCTTCCAAGGCTAAAATGTATATCAAGAACTTCGGCGAATTCTTCATCAACCAGATTGAGTTTGCCGGCACCATTATTTTGAGCAGAACCGACAAGGTCAACGCACAGAAACTGGAAGAGTGCGTGGCTCTGATCCGTGAGCACAATGCAAAGGCTACCATCATTACCACTCCCCTGGATCAGTTGGATGGTAAGGATGTGCTGACCACCATCGAGGGTGCAGATACTCTGGATGAGATGATGCATGAGTTGATGGAGCATCTCCATGAGGAAGATGAGCATGAGCATCACCATCACCACCATCATCACGATGACGATGAAGAGTGCTGTTGCGGACATCATCATCACCATGACGACGATGATGACGATGACGAGGATGAGCACGAGCATCATCACCATCACCACGATGACGACGAGGAGTGCTGCTGCGGACATCACCACCATCATGACGACGATGATGACGATGAGGAGGAACACGAGCATCATCATCACCATGATCACGACGGAGAGTGCAGCTGCGGTCATGACCATCACCATCATCACCACCATGCAGATGAGATCTTTACCAGCTGGGGTAAGGAAACACCCACTAAGTTCACTCTGGAGAAGATCGAGAGCATCCTGACCGCACTTGACAGCGGTGAGTACGGCGATATCCTTCGTGCGAAGGGTATGGTTCCCGCTGAAGATGGTACCTGGATCTACTACGACTATGTTCCCGAAGAGCATGATGTCAGAACCGGCAAGCCTATGGTTACCGGTAAGATCTGCGTTATCGGTGCACAGCTGAAGGAAGACAAGCTGGAAGAACTGTTCCGTTAATCGATGGGTAGTGTATCGTAAAGTATGAAAACTTTGTAAGCACCGATTCCGACGGAATCGGTACAAAGAAAGAGGTTACTCTATGAAATCCGTATATATGATCAACGGCTTCCTGGAAGCAGGAAAGACCGATTTTATCAGATTCACACTGGCTGCTCCTTATTTCCAGACCAAGGGAACCACACTTCTCATTGTCTGCGAAGAGGGTGAGCAGGAGTATGAAGAAGATCTTCTGAAGAAGACCCGTACCGTGATGGAAGTGATCGAGGATGAGGCTGATTTCAATCCTACCAAGCTGGTAGAACTGGAGAAAAAACATAAGCCCGACAGAATCGTAGTGGAATTCAACGGTATGTGGAATTACAAGAATGTGAAGCTTCCCTGGTATTGGAGACTGGAGCAGCAGATCACCATCATCGATGGTTCTACCTTCTCCATGTATTATTCCAATATGCGTTCTCTGCTGGCAGAGATGATCAGAGGTTCCGAGATGATCATTATGAACCGCTGTGATTCCGTGAGAGATCAGTTGAATATGTTCAAGCGTAATCTGAAGGCTGTGAACTCCAAGTGCGACGTGATCTTCGAGGATTCCAACGGTGAGATCGATGAGATCTTCGAGGAGGATCTACCTTTCGATCTGCAGCAGGATATCGTGACTCTGGATAATGAAGGCTATGGTATCTGGTATCTTGACTGTACCGATCATCCCGAGCGTTATGTAGGCAAGAAACTTTCCTTCGTGGCTATGGTTTTGAAGCCTGATAAGTTCCCGAAGAATTACTTCGTGCCCGGCAGAATGGCTATGACCTGCTGCGCGGATGATATGGCTTTCCTGGGTTATGCCTGCGAATACAGCGGAGCTGACAGCCTGAAGCAAAAGGAATGGGTCAAGGTCACTGCTGAATTCACCTACGGCTATTGGAAAGATTACGACGGTGAAGGACCTATTCTTCGTGCCATCAGCGTAGAGAAGACCAAGGCTCCCAAGGAAGAAGTCATCAGCTTCTCATAAACTATGGCACAGGATAACGAGAAAGAATTATTACAACTGAAAAATCGATTCCATGATCTTGCGGATCGTTCGTATACCCAGGGTGTGTTTACCTTTACCGGTTTTCTGGGTCTGGGTGAGCAGGATATCTTCTGGCAGGAGGAAGGAAAACTTCGCTATGCCGGATATCAGATGAACGGAGGATGCGAGCGTGCTGACAGAGTGGTTCTGCGGTTTGGCAGTGAGCAGGAATTGGGCTATGAAGTACCTTTTCCCATTGTGTGTATCCACATTAAGCCCTTACAGCAGAAGTTCGCGGATGACCTGTCCCACAGAGATTTTCTGGGGGCGCTGATGAATCTTGGAATCGAGAGAAGTACCATCGGAGATATAAAGGTAGGAGAGAAACAAGCCTACCTTTTTTGTCTGGATTCTATTGCGGAATATATCTGCGATAATTTGACACAGGTGCGTCATACCCATGTATCCTGTCAGGTGACAGAGAGCCTGGAGGAGTTCCCGGAGGAAGAGCCGGAATACCTCACTATCCAGGTGCAGAGTATGCGTGTGGATGCCGTGATCTCCAAAGTCTACAACCTTTCCCGAGAGAAAAGCCTGGTGCTTTTCAAGAGCGGCAAGGTGTACGTGAACGGCAGACTGTGTGAGAATAATTCCCGACTGCTGAAGCAGGGGGAAGTAGTAAACGCAAGAGGGTTCGGCAAATTCACCTTAAGCGGTGATTGCAGAGAGACCCGAAAAGGTAAACTGGCGGTGGTAGTCGGCGTCTATCGCTAAGACTGTCACAGATCGAGGGGAATATGTTTCATTATACAATTTTACAGTGGTTCTTTTTCTTCTTCCTGTATTGTTTCCTGGGGTGGTGTTTCGAGTCCACCTACGTATCCATCAAGGACAGAAGACTTACCAACAGAGGATTTATGAGAGGACCGCTTTTGCCGATCTACGGCAGCGGGGCGATCATGATGTTAGTGGTCTCCGCACCTTTCAAGGATAATATCGTGTTGACATATCTGGCGGGCTGCGTAGGCGCAACCGCGTTGGAGTATGTGACCGGAGTGACCATGGAAGCACTGTTTCATGTGCGCTATTGGGATTATTCCGAGAAGAAGTTCAATTTTCAGGGGCACATCTGCCTGAGTTCCACCCTGGCCTGGGGATTTTTCACCATCCTTATGACAAGTGTGATCCATCGCCCCATTGAGGAAGTGGTGTTATCCCTTCCCATTCGGGTGATCAATATTATCACCATCACCACATTGGCCATCGCCTGTGCAGACTTTGCCTTGTCACTGAAGGCGGCTATCGATCTGCGTATCATTCTGGAGAAGATGTCGCAGGCCAAGCAGGAAATGTCCCGCCTTCACAAGCGTTTGGATGTGCTTATCGCCGTTGCAGGCGAGGAAGTTGGCCTGAGGAAAGATGGCCTGGTGGAAAATATTGCAGGCATCAAGGATGGTATTACCGACAACCTTTCTGATCTGATCGGCGGTATCGAGCGCAGACTGTCAGTGGTGAAAAAGGCGATCTCAGAGAAGCCCGGAGAGTACTGGGAGAAATCAAAGGAAGAATTGTTCGAGATCCGCGGCAAATATTCCGCATTGCGGGAGCGTATCAATATCGAGAGCTCCATGAAGGACTTTTTCCAGAGGGATATGATCCGATCCAACCCTTCCATGACATCCATCGAGCATAAAGCAGAACTGGAAGAACTGAAGAAAAAAGTATTTGAAAATGATGAAGAGTAAAAAGAGCTGCACCCAATCGACAGATATCGATGGGTGCGGTTTTTTGTCTTAAACAATTCTTAAAGAATTGAATGGTTTATTGTTAAAACATAATCTGTTAAGATGTCAGTATAAAATATTACGTGAGTGAAAGCGGGTGCATGATTTGTACAATATTTTGATCTGTGATGATGAAAAAGATATCGTAAATGCTTTGAAAATATATTTGAATGACAGCAATTATAAGCTTTATACCGCATACAATGGTTTGCAGGCGGTGGAACTGGTGCGTAATGAGGATATTCATCTGGTTCTGATGGATATCATGATGCCGGAGATGGACGGAATCGAGGCTATGGTGAAGATCCGTGAGATCAGCAATGTGCCTGTGATCCTGCTGACGGCAAAGTCGGAGGATTCGGACAAGATCCTGGGCCTGACAGTAGGCGCGGATGATTATATCACCAAACCTTTCAATCCCATAGAAGTGTCCGCCAGAGTCAAATCCCAGCTTCGCAGATATATGCTGCTGGGCTCCGGAATCATGCAGGACGGAGTGCTGAAGTGCGGGGCAATCGAACTGGACGATAGGCAGAAGAAGGTGACTGTGGATGGGGAGGAAATATCATTGACTCCTACCGAGTATGATATCCTCAAACTCCTGATGCAGAATCAGGGACAGGTCTTCTCGCCGAAGCAGATCTATGTGAAGATCTGGAACGATCAGCCCTACGGCAGTGAGAATACCGTGGCGGTACATATCAGACATTTGAGAGAAAAAGTAGAGATCAACCCTGCGGAACCCCGATATCTGAAGGTGGTCTGGGGCCAGGGATACAAGATGGAGAAAGGAAGGTAGTCCGATGGAAGAGAAAGAGACCCTTTATGAAGAGGCAGTGGATGCTGGAAGTTCTGTGAATAAGAAACCGAAGTCGACTTTGGGCGGCTCTGCATTTGTGAAATTTCTTGTTTTTATTCTGCTGATCGTGACGGTAGTCACCGGCAGTGCATCCTTCGTGGCAAGCTTCTACGCTGCAGATAAGGATATGTACACAACTTCCTACCATGATCTTCTGTGCAGAGAATTGGGGGAAGATGCTGACATGATCATGGATGTGGTGAGTTCATTTTTGAATCGTGGAGAGTATGATTCTGCTGTGGCTTATCTGCGGACCATCAACGCTGAGGTGGCGATCCTTGCAGAAGAGGATAAGTATGTGCCCAATGACAGCAGGTTCCTCTGGCAGAGTTATGACAAGACAGCGCCCACCGGTTTTTATTCTACCATCTACATCGACAGAGTGGCACTATGGGTGCATGATCCGGCCATGCCTATGAGTGGATATAAGCTGGCGAGAGTCTTCTTTGATCCTGAGTTTGTTCAGAATGACAGTACAAGGGAACATATCTATTACTTCCGTCTGCTGTATGAATATCGCTATGTGAGCCTTGCTGTGCTGGCAGTGAGCATCGTACTGTTCCTGTTTAGTTTCATCTTCTTGTTACGCAGTGCCGGACACAGAAACGGCAGAGCAGGTATCGTTCCAAGCCTTGTCACCGGACTGCCCTTCGATGTTGTGACCTGCGGGCTTATCGTGGGATGGATCGCTTGTATTGCGGTGATCGACGAATTGGACCATATGCTGTATGGCGTGGCGGAAATGGCTTTGATAATAGCGGCACTTCTTGGCTTCGGTATCCTGAGTATGCTGTATCTCATGGATCTGGCAATTCGCATCAAACTGGGAAAATGGTGGAGAAATACCTTGATCTACAAGTTCTGCAAGTGGCTCTCCGATCGCACGAAGGCAATCATTGGTTCCGCTGCGGAAATGGCGAAAAATCTGCCGGATCTGCTGATAGTGATAGGATTACTTGCTATCGTTGCTCTGGTGGAATTGTTCTGTATCATGGCGATAGAAAGCGGAATGGAGTTTATGTATGCCTTCTGGATGGTCGTCAAGCTGGTGGAACTGTTGGAGGTCATGTACCTGGTACGTCTCTGGAGTCGATTGAAAAAAGGTGCCAAGGAGCTGGCGTCCGGTAATGAGAATTATCGAATCGATACCAACGGAATGTATCTGGATATCAAGGCACATGCGCAGCATTTGAACAGCATCGGCGCCGGTATCACCAAGGCGGTAGAAGCTCGTATGAAGAGCGAGCGCATGAAGACAGAACTGATCACCAACGTGTCTCATGATATCAAGACGCCCTTGACTTCCATCATCAACTATGCGGATCTGATCAATCAGGAACCCACAGACAATCCTAAGATCACGGAATATGCGGAAGTTTTGGAGCGCCAGTCCAAGCGCATGAAGAAGCTTTTGGAGGATCTGCTGGAGGCATCAAAGGCTACCACCGGAACCCTGGAGATCGAGAAGGTGCCTTGTGAGGTGGATGTGCTTCTGGTGCAGGCAGTGGGTGAGTATCAGCAGCGAATGGAAGAGAAGGGCCTGGATCTTCATGTGAACGGTCTCACAGAATCTGTGAAAGTCCTGGGAGACGGCAGACGTCTTTGGAGGATCTTCGATAATCTGCTCAACAATATCTACAAGTATGCGCAGGAGAACAGTCGTGTCTATCTGAATCTTGAGAAGAAGGACGGTCAGGTATTTATCACTTTCCGTAACATGTCCAAGTACATGCTGGAAACTTCTGCGGAGGAACTGGCAGAGAGATTTGCAAGAGGAGATAAGTCCCGCCATGAAGAAGGCAACGGACTGGGCCTCTCCATCGCAAAGAACCTGACAGAACTTCAGAACGGTACCTTTGATATCGTTTTGGACGGCGACCTGTTCAAGGTAGTGGTAAGCTTCCCTGTGTTGAATGAATAAGTATCATAAGAAAAGCCTGAGTTATGTCTCAGGCTTTTTGCTTTTGCTGTAGCAATTAAATGTTTGATTTTCTGACAAAATATGATATATTGGTACGGTGAATCTAGAAACAGAGGTCAAGATCATGGATTTTCAGAGTGTAATCGATACAATTGATGCTACCAATGCATTTGGTAATCTGCTTGGGACGAAAATAGAGAAGGTGGAACCGGGATTTGCGAGAGTGTCCCTGGTGATCAAACCGGAATTTACCAATCCCTACAAGACCATTCATGGTGGAGTATTATATACCATGGCCGATATGGCAGGCGGAACCGCAGCATATACTTCGGGAGCTCCCGTAGTTACCGTTGACAGCAGCTTCCACTTCCTGCATGCGGGAAGAAATGTGACAAAACTGATCGCAGAGGGAAGAGTGATCCGCGATGGTAAATCCATCAGCGTATTCGATGTATCCGTAATGGATCAGGACGAGAAGGAACTTTGCAGAGGTACCTTCACCTATGCTAAGATCGCCGGAGATAAGGTCGGAATCAAATTACAGTAAAGTAATATAAAATAAAAGGACAGTACATTGGGTACTGTCCTTTTTCGTTGCAATTTATTTTTTGTTCTTGGAAGATTCTCTGTACTTCTCTTCGCAGTATTTGCAGCGATATACTTCGTTCTTGGCATCTGCCAGGAAGAAGATATGGGGCAGTTCCTGCTCGATGGAAGTGATACATCTGGGATTTCTGCAGCGGATGACATTCTTGATCTGCTTGGGAAGAACCAGTTCCTTCTTCTCGGCGATGACACCGTTACGGATCACATTTACGGTGATGTTGTGGTCGATGAATGCAAGTACATCAAGGTCCAGCATGTCGATGTCACATTCTACCTTCAGGATGTCCTTCTTGCCCATCTTTTCACTGCGGGCATTTTTGATGATCGCTACGGCGCAATCCCACTTGTCCACCTGCAGATGCTCGTAGATATCCAGGCTCTTGCCTGCTTTAATATGGTCTAATACAAAACCTTCTTCGATCTTACCGATATTTAACATAGTATTTCCTGTCCTTTCTTCTTAGTCAACCAGCTCTAACAGTGTGAGGATCAGAGCCATACGAACATAGACACCATACTGTGCCTGTGCGAAGTAGGCTGCTCTGGGATCGTTGTCTACCTCTACGGAGATCTCGTTTACACGAGGCAGGGGATGAAGTACCAGCATATCCTCCTTAGCCAGTTCCATCTTTACGGTATCCAGAATATAGAAGTCTTTCAGACGGATGTAATCTTCCTCGTTGAAGAAACGCTCCTTCTGTACACGGGTCATGTAGAGAAGATCAAGCTGAGGCATTACCTGCTCTAAGCGGATCACTTCTTCGTAAGGGATATTGTTCTCCTTCAGCATGTCGGTGATATAGTCCGGTACACGAAGCTCCTCGGGGGAGATGAAGATGAACTTGATGCCTTCGTAGCGAACCAGCGCATTGATCAGGGAGTGAACGGTACGGCCGAATTTCAGGTCGCCGCAGAGACCGATGGTGAAGTTGTTCAGTCTGCCCTTCATGCTTCTGATGGTGAGCAGATCGGTCAGGGTCTGTGTGGGGTGCTGATGACCGCCGTCGCCTGCGTTGATGACAGGGATCAGGGATTTCTCACTGGCTACCATGGGAGCACCTTCCTTGGGATGTCTCATGGCACAGATATCTGCGTAGCAGGAGATGACGCGGATGGTATCGGATACGCTTTCGCCCTTGGCAGCGGAAGAGGAGTTTGCATCGGAGAAACCGATGACTCTGCCGCCCAGACGAGTCATAGCGGACTCAAAACTCAGACGGGTACGGGTGCTGGGCTCATAGAAGCAGGTTGCCATGATCTTGTCATCACAGATGTGGGCATACTTCTTGGGATTCTTTTCAATGTCATTTGCAAGGTCGAAGAGTTTATCCAGCTCTTCGGTGGTGAAGTCCAGAGGACTCATTAAGTGTCTCATAATTTACTCCTTTTCGGTTTTAGAGATTACATAAAGAGAGTCGAAGGGAAAAACCTTCGACTCAAATTGTTAAGATTGGAATGCTAAAAGATCCTCCACGGATTTACGCTTGGGAGCGGTGGGGGCAACTGCGGGATATCCTACGGGAATCAAAGTAACAAGCTCTCTGCCTTCGGGAAGACCGAGAACCTTGGTTGCTTCTTCTTCGTCATATAAACCGAGGATAACGGTACCGAGACCCTTCTCGTAAGCTGCCAAACAGAAGGTCTGAGCTGCAACACCTGCATCAAACATCTGCCAACCGGTACCCTTGGGGGTGGAGAAGGAACCGTCACGTTCATATCCGCAACGACCGGTAACAACACTGACTGCTACTACCATAGGAGCATTATTGATAATATCACCATTGCCGGGCCAAATAGAAGTACATTTAGCAAGAGCATCCTTTGCTGCGCCTTCTACTACGGTATATCTGGCAACCTGGGTATTTTTCCAACTGGGAGCATATGCTGCAGTAGCGATGATCTCTTCGATCAGTTCGTGAGAAACAGCCTGATCTGTGAAGGAACGGATACTTCTGCGGCCTGTAATACATTCATTAGCGGTCATGTGATTTACCTCCGAAACATTTTTCTAATCATACCATTTTGGGGATTTTTTTTCAACCTTTCTTGGGCTGAATTTCAAGAAAAACATAAAAAGGTTTTGCATCTGTATCGGGATTCGGATATAATATAAATTGATATATTATTTCCCTTACAAGGGGATGCAATGGCGCATTGCGGAAAGGATGAATGCTATGGCAGAATTTATTGAAAGAAAGAGATGGTTGTTCTTCGGACTTCCTTTTACCTTTACAAAATATTATATCAAAGAGGATATGCTGACCATCGATCAGGGCCTGCTTAAGACCGTGGAGAGCGATTGCTATATGTACAAAGTACAGGACGTACAGCACAGTGCTACCTTGATTGAGAAGATGTTCAAGCTGGGTACCATCACCTGCTTTACCGGTGATACCACAGACCCCATCATCAAGATCGAGCATGTGCGTAATTCTAAAGCGATCAAGGACTTTATTCTGGATTGTTCCGAGAAGGCAAGACTGAAGAGACGTACCGTAAACATGCTGGACATCGGTGCCGGCGGAGATATTATGGACGTAGATTGATCCATATGAATGATAGTGATCTGCAGGATCCCGGTCCTGCAGATTATTTATTGGGAAGGGTTTTCGGCCGCAGGAGAAATTCGAAGAGAAGTCCTGTGGCAAACCAGTAGGGTGCGTAATCCAGGCGTATCACGCTGGCGATATTGAAACGGCAGCCGCTGTAATCCCAGGGGCAGACCTGCAAACGGGTCAGCAGAAGGCCTGAGAGGAATTCTACCAGGAAGATCATCAGCATGTATATGATGCCCCGCAGAAGGAAAGAGTGTTTGTTGATACAGCGGCTCAAAGGTGCAATGAGGAAGGCACAGCCGTAGATAGGAAACATCCACACAGAGGTCTGACCGGTGAGAGTCATATCATGATTTTTGAGGGCCTGGAGCGCGGTGAAGAGGATCTCGATGCACCAGCCTGTGATGCCGCATTTCAGAAAATCGTAGAATGTATTTTTAAGTATGTTTTTCATAAAGGTTCCTCGCTGTTTCTTGATGGAACTTAGTATGAGCTTTTTGGCCGGAATTATTTTAGCACCGATGAAAAAAGGGAGACTTGTTATGAATGAGCGTCAGGTAACTGAATTTATAGAGAGTATCCATCCCCTGGGCATTGTTCCGGGGCTTGACAGCATCCGTGAACTGTGCAGGAGACTGGGGGATCCCCAGGAGAAGCTTACCTTTGTTCATGTAGGCGGAACCAACGGCAAGGGATCCGTATGCTCTTTTATCGCGGGAGCCCTGACGGCAGGCGGTTATCGGGTGGGAAGGTATATTTCCCCCACGATCTTCGAGTATCGCGAGCGAATCCAGGTCAACGGCAAATATATCAGCAAGGCGGCACTGGGACGCATCATGGAGCAGGTGAAAAATGCCTGCGACGAAATGATGGCAGAGGGAATGATCTCACCTACCGCGTTTGAAGTGGAGACTGCCGCAGCTTTCCTGTATTTCGTGGAGAAAAAGTGTGACCTGGTAGTGCTGGAAGTCGGTATGGGAGGCACGTTGGATGCCACCAATATTGTGGAAAATGTAGCTGCTACGGTACTGGTATCCGTCAGCAGAGACCATATGAAATTCTTAGGCAACAGCCTGGAGGAGATCGCGGCGCAGAAGGCCGGTATCATGAAGAAAGGTCGTCCCGTGGTGACCATCCGACAGGAAGAGTGCGTGGTAGATGTATTTGCCCGCAAGGCGAGGGAACTGGGATGTACCCTCACGATCGCAGAGAAGAGCGAGATCTCTCATGTGAAGGCAACGCTTGAGAAACAGCGCTTTGACTTTGGAACATACAAGAAGCTGGAGATCGGTCTGGCAGGACAGCACCAGATCGAGAATGCCATCCTTGCTGTGAAAACTCTGGAGGTACTTTCGGAAAACGGGTATCCGGTATCGGAAGAAAACCTGCGAAAAGGGATAAAAAACGTATGCTGGCCGGGCAGATTTACGGTGATCGATAAGAAACCGCTCTTTATCGTGGATGGCGCTCACAACGAGGATGCGGCGAAAAGACTGGCAGAATCCATAGAATTCTATTTTACAAATAAAAGAATTATCTATATAATGGGAGTGTTAAAGGATAAGGAGTATGAAAAGGTCATACATCTTACCTGTCATCTTGCAGAGCAGATCATTACGGTGACCACACCGAACAATGAGAGAGCCCTTCCGGCTCTGGATCTGGCTCAGGCGGTAATGGAGGTCAATCCTAACGTGACCGCAGCAGCCAGCCTGGAGGAAGCGGTGGAGATAGCCCGTCTGCTTGCCACAAAAGATGATGTTATTATAGCGTTCGGTTCTCTTTCCTTCCTGGGAAGATTGATGAACATCGTAGGATTTCAGCCGAACTAGTTTGGAGAAGTTGGAAATGGTAGATCAGGAGAAGATTAAAGAGGCGGTAAAACTCCTTCTGGAGGGCATCGGAGAGGATGCACAGAGAGAAGGCCTGTTGGATACCCCTGACAGAATCGCCAGAATGTGTGAGCAGATCTACGGCGGTTTAAACGAGGACCCGGCTGTTCATCTGAAAAAACTGTTCCAGGCTACCAATAACAATATTGTTCTGGAAAAAGATATTACGTTTTATTCCACATGTGAGCATCA
>JAKSRX010000036.1 GCA_024403365.1 Acetatifactor sp.
GATACCCCTGACAGAATCGCCAGAATGTATACAGAGATATTTGCCGGCATGGATGAGAAGGCTGAGGTGCCTCTTTCTAAAGTGTTCACTGTGGAAGACAGTGAGATGGTTTTGGAGAAGGATATCACTTTTTATTCCATGTGCGAGCATCATATGATGCCTTTCTTCGGCAAAGCTCATATCGCTTATATTCCCAAGGGTAAGGTAGTAGGCTTAAGTAAGCTGGCCAGAACCGTTGAGGTATTTGCAAAGCGTCTGCAGATCCAGGAGAGAATGACCGGGCAGAGCGCAGATGCGGTGATGAACAATCTGGATGCAGAGGGCGTTATGGTAGTGGTAGAAGCAGAGCATCTGTGTATGACCATGCGTGGTGTAAAGAAGCCCGGCAGCAAGACCGTCAGCATTGCCACCAGAGGCGAATTCAAGGATAACGAAGCACTTCAGAATCGTTTCTTCCAGATGTTGCGACTGCAGGAAGAAGCAGATTCCGAGAATTGATATTGATAAGAAAGGGTACAGGATATGTTGGAGAGAGCAAATTATATCTTACAGAATCCGTTTTACCGTGAAAATATTGAGAAAAACAGAGTGGCAGAAGCAGACAGATGCTTCTGCCATCATGATATGGCCCACTTTTTGGATGTGGCTCGCATCGGCAGGATCATCTGCCTGGAAGAGGAAATAGAGATCCCCTTGGACATCCTGTATGCAGCGGCGCTTCTGCATGACTGCGGAAGACATGAGGAGTATGAGTTCGGTATACCTCACCATCTGACCAGCGCAGAGATCGCACCGGTGATCCTGCGGAAGTGCGGTTACACGGAAGCAGAGATCGAGCAGATCGAGGACGCTATCAGGAACCACAGAAACAGCAAGGTGGAAGAGGAAAAGAATCTTCGCGGTGTGCTGTATCGTGCGGACAAGGCAAGCCGTGCCTGCTTCAGCTGCCAGGCAGAGGGTGAATGCGATTGGTCGAAGGAGAAGAAAAATCTGGAGATCAGTTATTAAAGGGGAAAACTATGAAGATCGGTAATCGTGAATTTCAGACAAAAGGACATACTTATATTTGCGGTATCTTAAATGTGACTCCGGATTCCTTTTCCGACGGCGGAAACTGGAATGATAAGGATAAGGCGCTGTTCCATGCCCAGGAGATGATAGAGCAGGGCGTGGACCTTATCGACATCGGCGGTGAGTCTACCAGACCCGGTTATCAGATGATCTCCGATGAGGAGGAGATCGGAAGAGTGGCTCCTGTGATCGAGGCCATCAAGGCAAGAATGGATATTCCTATCTCTCTGGATACCTACAAGGCAGGAGTGGCTGAGGCAGGCATTCAGGCAGGCGCAGACCTGATCAATGATATCTGGGGATTGAAATACGACAAGAGAATGGCGGATGTGATCGCAAAGGCAGGACTTCCCTGCTGCCTGATGCACAACCGCAATAATACAGAGTATCAGAATTTCATGCAGGAGGTTGCCGCAGATCTGGCGGAGACTTTACATCTGGCAGAACTGGCAGGCATTCCCGAGGACCGCATCATTCTGGATCCCGGTGTAGGCTTTGCGAAAAGCTATGAGCAGAATCTGGAGGTCATCAACAGCCTGGAGGAACTGAACGTGCTGGGATGCCCGATTCTTTTAGGCTGCAGCAGAAAGTCTGTGATCGGTCTGACTTTGAACCTTCCCTCCGATCAGAGACTGGAAGGAACCATTGCTACATCTGTGATCGCAGCTATGAAAGGCTGTATGTTCGTGAGAGTGCATGATGTGTTGGCAAATAAGAGAGCTGTGGATATGACCGAGGCAATTCTTTACGGAGCGAAGAAGGTATGAGAGACGAGATAAGGATCAAAGGCTTAAAGGTGTTCGCACACCATGGCGTGTTCGAGGAAGAGACCGTAAACGGTCAGAATTTCTATGTGAATTGTACCATGTACACAGATACCGCTCCTGCAGGCAGGAAGGATGATCTGACACTTTCCACCCACTATGGGGAAGTAAGCCTTTTTATCGATAAATGGATGAAAGATAATACCTGCAAACTGCTTGAAACGGTGGCAGAGAGACTTTCCAGAGAGATCCTGCTTCGTTATCCCCTGATCCAGGAACTGGACCTGGAGATCGAGAAGCCGGAAGCACCCATCCCACTGCCTTTTGAGACAGTGTCCGTTAAGGTGCGCAGAGGCTGGCACAGAGCGTATGTAGCCGTTGGCTCCAATATGGGAGATAAGGGAAACTATATTGCAGATGCGGTAAAAGCACTGGAAGAGCATAAATTGATCCGCAACCTGAAGGTGTCTGAGATCATCGAGACAAAACCCTACGGCTGTGTGGAACAGGATGTTTTTTTAAACGGCGCTATGGCGCTTGATACCCTGATGGATCCCACAGAACTTCTGGATGCTTTGCATGAGATCGAGAATCAGGCGGGAAGGGCCAGAACCATTCACTGGGGACCAAGAACTCTGGACCTGGATATTATCTTCTATGATGATCTGGTGTATGAGAGTGAGGATCTGAAGATCCCTCATGTAGACATGCAGAACAGAGACTTCGTATTGAAGCCTTTGAATGAATTGTGTCCCCGTTACATTCACCCTGTGCTGGGGAAGAGCGTAGCGGAGCTTTTATCCATTCTTCCGGAAAGATGATCGTTTAGGCATGAAGATCCTTTGGCAGAAACTTCGCCGCATACATTGCGCAGAAACCGGTGAACAGACCGGTGAGGATGCCGGCGATGACAAGATGAGGCAGGTAAGCGAGAACTGCCATGGAGGATGTGATCAGCATGGCGGCAAGTAACTGCGCCAGATTGTGAAACAATCCCCCGAGAGATCCGGTGAGGAAGAGACAGTGCTTCTTGAGAAGTCTGTTGAACAGGATCATGATGAGCAGACTGACGAGACCGCCGCAAACGCTGTAGAACAGGCTGACAGCCTGACCGAAGAGCAGGGCGGAGAGCAGAATGCGGGCAGTGAGAACAAGCGCAGCCTCTTTGGAGGAATAGCGCTTCAGAAGGATCAATGTGATAATATTAGCCAGTCCCGGCTTGATGCCCGGTATGGGAACAAGAGGGGGAATGGCACATTCAATGGCGTAGACAGCCAAAGATATGGTTGTAAAAAGTGCCAGTGCGGTAAGCTTGCGGGTAGACATACAGTTTCCTTTCTCAATAAGTCAGGATCAGTTCTCCTTCTTCGGTTGGACGCACCCTGATAATGACGCCGTGGGGCAGACAGGTGATGGGCAGTGCAGAGTCACTGATGAAGCCCTGATGCACGCAGATCTGATCGGGGCAGTCGGCAGAGATGATGCCGATACTGCCGGGACGGATCTCCACAACATTTGTGTGGCCGTCAGCAGATAGCTCGATGGTTTGGATCTCGGTCACGGCATTCAGATCGATAGAATCGACCAAGGTGCCTTGCAGATAGAGTTCCGCGGTATAAGAGGTCCCCGCCTTTCGCGGTAGCAGGATGAAAAGACTGCTGATACATACCAGAAGAAAGAGAATCGCACCCACAACAGCTGCGATTTTTTTTGTAGTATTATCCATGAGAACTCCTTTCTCACTACAGAGTATAACAATTCGGAGAACAAAAATGAAGCGATTTTTTGTATGCTGCCTGGTGATGGCCTTGCTTATGACCACAGGCTGCGGCAAAGTGAATAATATTCAGATCTTGAGCACTGTTGACACTGCCATGGGTACAGTCATCAGTCAGACCATCTATACCGAAGGACATTATAATACCGGACTTGAGGTGCTGCAGACGATCAGAGATTTAGAGAAGGATCTGCTGTCCAGAAGGATCGAATCTTCCGAAGTGTATCGTGTGAACCACGGAGCCCAGGGGGAAGAGGTGCTTTTATCAGAAGAACTGGCAGTGATCCTGGAGCAGAGCCTGTCCCTGTGGGAGAAGTCAGAGGGCGCCTTTGATGTGACCTTAGGACCTTTGATCGAAGTCTGGGATATTGACAGTCTGGCAGCAGGAGAGCATGTAGAGGAATTTACAGTACCCACAGCGGAAACACTTCGTGAGGCAAAAGAACGCTGCGGCAGTGAGCATATTACATTGACGCGAGAGGAAAATGAAGTGACGCTGAGCCTTCAGGATAATGTGACCATTGACCTAGGCGCAGTAGGAAAAGGCGTGGCTTTGGATGCGGTGCATGATTTGCTTTTGCGAAGAACGGATGTGACCGCAGCGGTGATCTCTGCGGGAGGCAGCATCTTGACCTACGGCAGAAAGCCGGACGGCAGTGCCTGGAAGGTGGGGATCGTGGATCCTGAGGATACCTCGTCGACAAAAGGGATCCTGACTATTAAAGGTAGCATGTGTGTTTCCACATCCGGGGATTATGAGCGCTTCGTGGAGATAGACGGCAAACGCTATCACCACATTCTGGATCCGAAGACCGGATATCCTGCAGAGGGTGATGTGCGCTCCGTGACCATTCTCTCCGAGAACGGATTTGAGAGCGATGCACTGTCCACAGCCTGCTTTGTACTGGGCGTAGAGAAAGGTCTTAACTTGCTTTCGGAATACGACGCGGAAGGACTTTTTATCCTGCGTGACGGCAGCGTGAAAATGACAGAAGGAATGAAGAAATATTACGAGCCCTAGTGGCTCGTTTTTCTTGTATTTACAGGAAAAATCCTTTGCAGAAACGCGGATTCTGGTGTAAAATATAATGATAAGTTTTGTCACAAAAGGTGTTTGCCAAGGCAAATCGGTTCAACAGAGAAGGAAGAGGAACATGGAAGAAAATCTGTTCATTCAGGTAAGTGAAGCAACTGTAAAAGAGATTCAGGACGCGATGCCTCCCGAGGAGGAATTGCAGAGCCTGGGAGAGTTTTTCAAGGTATTCGGTGACCCTACCAGATTGAAGATACTGTATGTCCTGCTGAATACGGAGATGTGTGTATATGATATTTCTGCTCTGTTGGGAATGACCCAGTCTGCGATCTCTCATCAGCTGAGAGTCTTAAAGCAGATGGATCTGGTAAAGAACCGCAGAGACGGTAAGATCATCTATTATTCTCTGGCAGATGATCATATCGTCACGATCCTGAGTCAGGGATTAAATCATATTGAAGAATAAATAAAGGATAAGGCAAGAAGATGGATTTACTGGAATTAAGAGATCAAATCGACGGAATCGACACACAGATCGTGGATCTGTATGAGAGAAGAATGGAGATCTGCAAGCAGGTAGCTGAATATAAGATCAGCACCGGCAAGAAAGTCTTCGATAAGCAGCGTGAGATGGAGAAACTGGCAAAGGTCAAGAGCCTGACCCACAACGAGTTCAACAGCCACGGTATTGAGGAACTGTTTGAGCAGATCATGTCCATGAGCCGCAAACTGCAGTACAGACTGCTTGCAGAGAACGGAAGTCTTGGAAAGCTTCCTTTCATCGGTGTGGATGAACTGGAGACACAGAAGGCAAGAGTGGTATTTCAGGGTGCCGAGGGCGCTTACTCACAGGCAGCTATGATGCAGTTCTTCGGTGATCAGGTTCGCAGCTTCCATGTGGACAGCTTCCGCGATGCCATGAGTGCGATCGACGAAGGCAGTGCGGACTTTGCAGTGCTTCCCATCGAGAATTCCACCGCAGGTAATATCAATGAGATCTTTGATCTCCTTCAGGAATATGAAAACTATATCGTAGGCGAGCAGATCATCAAGATCGAGCATTGCCTGATGGGTATCCCCGGAACAAAAATGGAGGATATCAAGACAGTTTATTCTCATCCCCAGTCCCTGATGCAGAGCGCAAAGTATCTCGGCAATCATGACTGGCAGCAGATCAGTATGCAGAACAATGCGTTTGCGGCACAGAAGGTAGCAAAGAAGCAGGATAAGTCCTGTGCTGCGGTAGCAGGTGCACACGCAGCAGCGATCTACGGACTGGAGATCCTGGAGAAGGGTATCAATGACAGCGGCAGCAACTCCACCAGATTTATCATCGTTACCAACCAGAAGATCTTCAGAAAAGATGCGAAGAAGATCACCATCTGTTTCGAACTGCCTCACGAGAGCGGTTCCCTGTACCATATGCTTTCACACTTTATCTACAATAATCTGAATATGACCAAGATCGAGAGCCGTCCTATCGAGGACAGAGACTGGGAGTATCGTTTCTTTATCGAGTTCGACGGAAACCTTGCGGACAGCGCGGTAAAGAACGCGTTGAGAGGACTTCGCGATGAAGCCCGCAATATGAAGATCTTGGGTAACTACTAAGGAGTTTGGAAACTATGTTGAAGATGCAGGAAAGTGAATTGATCGTATTTCGCGGAGGAGAGCAGTTTGAACTTCTCTCGGAAGTAGCGGATCTGATCCACAAATATGAAATAGAAAAGGCAGCGGTTGCCGGTGCAGACCGTGAGAGTATGAGAAAGGATCTGTATCGTATCATCAATCGTCTGCTGGAGGTAGCAGGCCATTACGGATTCCACGGCAATCTCTGGCATTGCTATCTGGCGAATTTCCTGGTAAATCACGAGAACAGTTACAGCTGTGCCTGTGAAGTTCGCGGCGAGATAGAGGGTACCATCAATCAGGCTGTTTTGCATGATATCGTATTCTTCAAGGAACTGTACGATTATGATTTCACGGGAATGATGGAAGAACTGCAGGTTCCCGAGCTTGCACTGGTTCTTGATTATAAGGCCAGCAGCAGAGAGAGCAAGGTCTACAATACCAGGATCTGTCAGCGTATCTGTGAACTGGCAGAGAAGTTCTGTGAAGATACTACTCCCGAGGAGATGAAGGCTACCCTGACCCAGTTCTACAAGGAATATGGAGTGGGCAAGTTTGGCTTGCACAAGTCCTTCCGCGTGGTACACGATGAGGACGGAGTACACATTCAGCCCATCCTGAATATCGCGCATGTGGCACTGGACGATCTGGTAGGCTATGAGATCCCCAAGAAGAAGCTGACCGACAATACCAATGCATTCGTTTCCGGCAAGAAAGCTAACAACTGCCTTTTGTTTGGTGATGCGGGTACCGGTAAGTCTACCTGTATCAAGGCGATCGCCAACGAATACTATGGCAGAGGACTTCGTATCATCGAGGTCTATAAGCACCAGTTCCAGGATCTGAATGATGTCATCAGCCAGATCAAGAATCGTAATTATAAATTCATCATCTACATGGATGACTTGAGTTTCGAAGAATTTGAGACAGAATATAAATACCTGAAGGCAGTGATCGAAGGCGGACTTGAGAAAAAGCCCAACAACATTCTGATCTATGCCACCAGCAATCGTCGTCATCTGATTCGTGAGAACTTCAGCGACAAGGAAGAGATCAGACAGGACATGCACACCAGCGATACCGTTCAGGAGAAGCTTTCCCTGGTATATCGTTTCGGTGTTACCATTTACTTCGGTTCTCCCAACAAGAAGGAATTCCAGACCATCGTGAAGACTCTGGCAGAGAAAAACGGTGTGACCATGGGAGAGGAAGAATTGTTGGCAGAAGCAAACAAGTGGGAGCTGATGCACAGCGGTCTGTCCGGCAGAAGCGCGCAGCAGTTTATTGATTACTTATTGGGCATGCAATAACATCAGGAAGGAGACCTACCTGTGAGTGTAAAAACCTTTGCAGCAATTGAAGTGGGCAGTTTCGAACTGACCATGAAGATCTTTGAATTCTCCGGTAAAAATACCATGCGGGAGATCGATTGTATCCGCAAGAGACTGGATCTGGGAAGTGATACCTATTCTCAAGGCAAGATCAGCAATGAGAAGATGGATGAGCTTTGTAAGACACTGAAGGAGTTTGTGACCATCATGCGTTCCTATCAGGTGGAAAGCTACAAGGCGTACGGAACCAGTGCGATCCGTGAGACAGAGAATACCACCATCGTGAGAGATCAGATCCATCAGCGTACCGGTATCCGCGTGGAGGTACTCAGTAACTCCGAGCAGCGTTTCTTGGATTATAAAGCAGTGGCGTTCCGCGGTGAGAGCTTCCAGAAGGTCATCGAGGAGAAGACCGCGATCCTGGATATCGGCGGCGGCAGCATTCAGATCTCTCTGTTTGACAACGCAACATTGGTCTCTACACAGAACCTGCTTTTGGGTGCGCTGCGTATTCAGGAGTACATGAATCGTTTTGAGGTTGGCCGCCTGAACGCCGAGAACTTTATCACTGAGATGGCCATGGCGCAGCTGACCAATTACAAAAAGTTATATGTGAAAGATGTGGCGATCAAGAACCTGATCGTCATCGATGAATATGTTTCCCCCTGGGCAGTACGACAGAAGGGAGTGGACAATCAGAGAGAGCCCTTCGACCGTGCTTTGTTCGATGCCATGAAGGAACAACTCCGTACCGAACCCGGCGCCAGATTATCCGCCGCTATGGGTGTGGGAGAAGACAGACTTCCCTTAATGTACATCAGTGCGGTGCTTACCGATTGCATCGCTAACTTGATGGGAGCAGAGAAATTGTATATCCCCGGCGCGACACTTTGCGACGGTATTGCATATGATTTTGCGGGAAAGAATAACATGTTCCGTGATGAACATGATGTCGAGAAGGATATCCTGGCCTGTGCTATGAATATCAGCAAGCGATACATGGGCAGCAGAAAGCGTTCCGAGACACTGGATCATATCACATCCACCATCTTTGACAGTACGAAGAAGATCCACGGCCTTGGCAAGCGTGAGCGCTTGTACCTGAGACTGGCAGCTATCTTGCATGACTGTGGTAAATTTATCAGTATGATGAATATCGGAGAGTCCTCCTACAACATCATCATGTCCACCGAGATCATCGGTCTGTCTCATACAGAGCGTAAGATCGTAGCCAGTGTGGTTCGATTCAATCACAGTAAATTCGAGTATTACAGCCAGCAGACAGGCAGTGACATCCTGGATCAGGAGTCTTATCTGACAGTGGCAAAGCTGACAGCCATTCTTCGTCTGGCAAGCGGCCTTGACAGAAGCCATAAGCAGAAGCTGAAGGAATTGAAGGCTTCCCTGAAGGATGGACAGCTGGTACTGACCGCTGATACCCCTGAGGATATTACACTGGAGAAGGGATTCTTCGAGGAGAAGAAGGACTTCTTCCAGGAAGTATTCAGTATTGAACCTATTTTGAAGCAGAGAAAAGCATTTTAAGCAGAGTGGAGAAATATATGGGAACAATTGATTTTACCAATGCGAAATATTATACCAACCGTGAACTTTCCTGGATCCTGTTCGATCACAGAGTACTGAATGAGGCAAGAGATAAGAATATTCCTTTGTTCGAGAGACTGAAGTTCTTGAGCATCACTGCTTCCAATCTGGATGAGTTCTTCATGATCCGTGTGGCTTCCCTGAAGGATATGGTCAATGCAGGCTATGACAAGAAAGACATTGCAGGTCTAAAGCCGGAAGAGCAGCTGGCATTGATCGACAAGGCGATCCATGAGCTGGTGGAACTGCAGTATTCCACCTGGAACCGTTCTCTGGTGCCGAAGCTGGCTAACAGCGGACTGGTGATCGTAGAGAAGCATGAGGATCTGACTGCGCAGGAAGCAGCCTTTGTGGATCATTATTTTGAGCAGAATGTATATCCTGTTTTGACTCCTATGGCAGTGGATTCCTCCAGACCGTTCCCTTTGGTTCGCAATAAGACTCTGAACATCGCAGCACTGGTAAGCAAAAAGAGCGATCCCGATGAGATCGAGTTCGCTACCGTTCAGGTGCCTAGTGTGTTGAGCCGTATCGTTCCCCTGCCCACAGAAGGCGAAGGAAAGAAGATCATTTTCCTGGAAGAGATCATCGAGAGAAACATGAGCAAGCTCTTCCTGAATTACAATATCGTCTGTGCATATCCCTTCCGTATCATGAGAAATGCAGACCTTACCATTGATGAGGATGAAGCAGCCGATCTGCTGAAAGAGATCGAGAAGCAGATCAAGAAGCGTCAGTGGGGCGAGGCGATCCGACTGGAAGTGGAAGATGGTATGGACAAGCGCCTGCTGAAGATCCTGAAGAAGGAACTTCACATGGGTGAGCAGAATATTTATCATATCAACGGACCTTTGGATCTGACCGTGTTGATGAAAGTATACGGTCTGGATGGCTTCGATGATCTGAAGACACCCAAGTTCACTCCTCAGCCCGTGCCGGAACTTCCTGCAGGCTGCAATATCTTCGAGGAGATCCGTAAAGGTGATATTCTGATGCATCATCCTTATCAGACCTTTGAACCTGTGGTGGAATTCATTCGTCAGGCAGCGAGAGATCCCGAAGTGCTGGCTATCAAGCAGACCCTGTACCGTGTCAGCGGCAATTCCCCTATCATTGCAGCATTGGCACAGGCCGCAGAGAACGGCAAACAGGTCTCTGTACTGGTAGAGTTGAAGGCTCGTTTCGATGAGGAGAACAATATCGGTTGGGCGAGAATGCTGGAGAAGGCAGGCTGTCACGTTATCTACGGTCTGGTAGGCCTTAAGACTCACAGCAAGATCACACTGGTAGTGAGAAGAGAAGAAGACGGTATCAGAAGATATGTACATCTGGGTACCGGTAACTATAATGATGCCACTGCAAAACTGTACACCGACGTAGGTATGCTTACTGCTTCCGAATCGGTAGGTGAGGATGCGACTGCAGTATTTAATATGCTTTCCGGTTATTCCGAGCCCCTTGTTTGGAACAAACTTAGTGTTGCTCCCTTGTGGTTGAAGGATAAGTTCCTGTATTTGATCGATCGCGAGAGAAAGAATGCAGCAGAAGGCCGTCCCGCAAGGATCATTGCAAAGATGAACTCACTGTGTGACAGAGATATCATTGCAGCATTGTATGCGGCAAGCGCACAGGGCGTGCAGATCGACCTCATCGTCAGAGGTATCTGTTGTCTGAAGACCGGCATCAAAGGTGTCAGCGAAAATATCACCGTTCGCTCCATCGTAGGCAATTTCCTGGAGCACAGCAGAATTTTCTATTTCTGCAACGATGATAACTATGAGATCTACTGTGCAAGTGCAGACTGGATGCCCAGAAACTTGGAGCGTCGTGTGGAGATCCTGTTCCCTGTGGACAGCCCTGCACTGAAGGAAGAACTGGTACACATTCTGGACAACCAGTTGAAGGATAATATGAAGGCCTCCGTACTGCAGGCAGACGGCAGTTATGTAAAGCCTGACAGACGCGGAAAGACCATGTTCCAGTCTCAGGATGCATTCTGTTGGGAAGCTACCGAGAAGGCAAAGGCTGCTGCTGAGGAGACCACTTTGGAATCTCGCACCTTTGTTCCTCAGACACATATTCAGTAGGACGGTAAGTAGTTATGAAGATAATTTTGGCGTCAGCATCTCCCAGACGAAAGGAACTGCTGGCACAGATCGGCATTCCTTTTCAGGTTGTGGTCAGCCATGTGGAGGAAGTGATCACCCAGACGGAGCCGGGCAAAGTAGTAGAGGAATTGTCTCTTCAGAAAGCATCAGCTGTAGCAGAACTGATGAAAGGATCAGATGAGGAATTGCTGGTCATCGGTGCAGACACCGTGGTGGCCTGCGATGGACAGATCCTGGGAAAACCTTCCGATGAGGAAGAGGCCGTGGCAATGTTACGAAGCTTATCCGGAAGAAGTCACGAGGTGTTTACCGGAGTGACATTGCTTCATCTGATTCCTGGCGGTAAAGTAGAGAGCAAGGTCTTTCATGAAAGAACTGCGGTCACCTTCTGTGAGATGAGTGAGGAAGAGATCTCAGGCTATGTGGCAAGTGGTGATCCTATGGACAAAGCCGGAGCCTATGGTATCCAGGGCTTCTGTGCCCGCTATATCCGAGGCATCGAGGGAGACTACAATAACGTAGTCGGTTTGCCGGTGGGAAGACTGTATCAGGAAGGAAAGGTGTGGTTAGGCTGATGAAAAAAGCAGTTGTTTTTGACTTGGACGGAACCTTGTCCGATTCTATAGCTAGTATGAAGTATTGCGGAGACAGAGCTGTTGCTCCGTTCGGGATCGGTCCCTTTTCCGTAAACGATTATAAATATTTCGTGGGCGACGGCGCAGCCAATCTGGTGAAGAGAGCGCTGATCGCAGGCGGAGATACAGAGTTAAAGCATTTCGATGAGGCTTTTGCACTGTATAAAGAGTATTTCACCAAGTATTGCATGTACCGGGTAGTACCTTACGAGGGCATTCCGGAACTTCTGAAGGAATTGAAAGCCCGCGGCATCAAGATCGCCGTGTATTCCAATAAGCCTCATAACCAGACCATCGATGTGGTCGAGACTCTGTTTGGAAAAGGGTATTTCGATATGTTGATCGGTCAGAGAGAAGGCAAGCCCATCAAACCGGATCCCTATGGTGTATTTGAGATCATGGAAGCATTTGACTTGAAGCCGGAGGATATCCTGTATCTTGGCGATACCGCTACCGATATGAAAACAGGCAAAGCATCCGGTGCTTTCACACTGGGTGTATTGTGGGGATTCAGACTGCGGGATGAGCTGGAAGAAGGCGGCGCAGATGCCATCATAAGCCATCCTTTGGAGGCTCTGAACTATCTTTGTGAATAAATAAACATTTATTGACAGAGAATATATTCCGATGTAGTATTTGTGAAGACAAATATCCTGATATACGGAGGAGTTAGATTTATGCGTGAATACGATACTGATGTGCTGGAATGTTTCCTTGAGAATCAGTTGCAGCTGTTCCCCAGAAGAGTAGCAGAGACTCTGGAGGAAGCAGAAGATTTTCTGGAGGAGTGCATGGCTGTTGTTGTGAACTCTGTGGAAGAAGTAATTGAGTACTTCGAGGACGAGGGAATCGATATGGAAGGCGCAATGGACGACGAGATCCTGGATGCTGACGAAGTATTTGATGTCGGCGACGGAAGATATCTGATCGTTCAGGTATAATAGAATAAAGATAAAAAAGTAAGGCGGTCGATAGCAAAATCGATCGCCTTTTTCTTTGCGTAGATCTTAATTTTTAGCGGCCTTGATCTTGGCAAGCAGATCTTCGGGAACAAAGAGTCTGCCTAAGCCGGTACCCAGGTCGATGTCTTTCTTGTTGGCACCGTGGAAATCACTGCCTCCGCTGATCAGCAGGTCATACTTGGCAGCAAGTTCGCGGATCTCACGTTCTTCGTGGGCATGGTAGGTGCTGTAGATAGCCTCGATACCCATGAGTCCGGCCTCCTTTAACTCTGCTACCAGAGCATCCAGACGATACTTGCTCATCTTGTAGAGAATGGGGTGAGCCAACACGGGAATGCCGCCTGCCATGAGGATCAGTTCCACACCCTGGGCGGGAGTGATCTTTTCTCTCGGAATATAGCAGGGACAGTCATCGCCCACATAGCGGTCGAAGGCTTCCTTGATGCTCTTGATATATCCGTGCTCCATCATATATCTTGCATAATGGGCTCTGGTGATCACTGCATCGGGAAAAGCTTCCGTTAAAGCCTCATAGGTGATATTGATACCATGCTCCTGCAAAAGTTGACACATCTTTCTGTTGCGGACTGTGCGGGAATCGATGAACTCCTGCAGATGCTCCAGAAACTGCGGATTCCTGTAGTCGATATAGAGACCCACCATATGAATGTCCGCACCCTGATACTCGGTGGAAAGCTCGATGCCGGGAATCACTTCCGGTACCAGAGCAGCTTCCTCGGCAGGGAGAGTGGCCCGCAGCTTGGCTGCATAAGCGATGGCTTCCTCCAGACCGTCGATGGTGTCGTGGTCGGTGAGAGCAAAGGCAGCCAGACCTTTTTTACAGGCATAGTCTACCAGTTCGGAAGGGGTGTAGGTGCCGTCGGAACATTTGGAATGTACATGTAGATCGATAGGACGCATAATGGACTCCTTTCGCTGAAAAAGATAAGCCTGCCCGATACCCTCGAGCAGGCTTTTGTATTAGTCTTCGTCGTCTTCTTTGTTGGCAGTGAATACAGTACGCTTTCTTGCCATCTCATCGCTTGCCAGGTACTCATCGTAGGTAGTGATCTTATCGATGATCTGACCGTTTGCAAGGATCTCGATGATACGGTTTGCAGTGGTCTGTACGAACTGATGGTCATGACAGGAGAACAGTGCAACACCGGGGAACTTGATCAGACCGTTGTTCAGTGCGGTGATGCTTTCCATGTCCAGATGGTTGGTAGGCTCATCCAGAACCAGACAGTTTGCACCACTGATCATCATCTTGGAAAGAAGGCATCGAACCTTCTCACCACCGGAGAGGACCTTGACCTTCTTGATGCCGTCTTCACCGGCGAAAAGCATACGTCCCAGGAAGCCACGTACATAGGTGACATCCTTAACAGGAGAGTAGCCGGTCAGCCAGTCGGTAATGGTGAGGTCGTTGTTGAATTCTTCGGTGCTGTCCTTGGGGAAGTAAGCCTGGGAAGTGGTAACGCCCCACTTGAAGCTTCCTTCATCGGGTTCGATCTCGCTCATCAGGATCTGGAAGAGAGTGGTCTTAGCAAGCTCGTTGCTTCCTACGAAAGCGATCTTGTCATCATGACCCATTACGAAGCTGATGTCATCCAGAACCTTCTCACCGTTGATGGTCTTGGAAAGATGCTCCACGGTAAGAACTTCGTTACCGATCTCTCTGTCGGGACGGAAGTCGATGTAAGGATATTTTCTGCTGGAGGGTTTGATCTCATCCAGCTCGATCTTCTCCAGAGCACGCTTTCTGGAGGTTGCCTGTTTGGACTTGGAAGCGTTTGCGGAGAAGCGGGAGATGAACTCCTGCAGTTCCTTGATCTTTTCTTCTTTCTTCTTGTTGGCTTCTTTCATCTGCTTTACAAGCAGCTGGGAACTTTCGTACCAGAAGTCGTAGTTACCTGCGTATAACTGGATCTTGCCGTAGTCGATATCTGCGGTATGGGTACAAACTTTATTCAGGAAATAACGGTCATGGCTGACTACGATGACAGTGTTCTCGAAGTCGATGAGGAAATCCTCAAGCCATGCGATGGCATCCAGATCAAGATGGTTGGTAGGCTCGTCGAGAAGCAGGATGTCGGGGTTGCCGAACAGTGCCTTCGCAAGCAGAACCTTAACTTTCACATTTCCATCCAGATCTCTCATGGTGGAGTAGTGGTACTCGGGTCCGATGCCCAGACCGTTTAAAAGCATTGCAGCATTGCTTTCTGCTTCCCAACCGTCCATCTCTGCGAATTCTGCTTCCAGCTCACTGGCGCGAATACCGTCCTCATCGGAGAAGTCTTCCTTTGCGTAGATCGCATCTTTTTCCTTCATGATCTGGTAGAGACGCTCGTTACCCATGATAACGGTATCCATAACAATGAAGTCATCGTATTTGAAGTGGTCCTGCTCCAGAACGGAAAGACGCTGGCCGGGGGTAATCACAACATCACCCTTGGTAGTCTCGAGCTTGCCGGAAAGAATCTTCAGGAAGGTAGACTTACCTGCACCGTTAGCACCAATCAAGCCGTAGCAGTTTCCCTCGGTAAATTTGATATTAACATCTTCGAACAGAGCCTTTTTGCCGATTCGAAGTGTAACATTATTTGCACTGATCATTACACAATCCTCTTTTTCCTTAATAAATGCATATGGTTTACAGTCACTCCTTTCCATTATACACAAGGAGCAATTTATTTCAAGTTGAATCGCTTTTATTGGTTGATTGAGCGATTACATATAGTCAGAAAAAAGATTGAAAAAACTGACAGATTTTAGGATTTCTCGCTTGATATTTGACAGTAAAAAAAATATAATGGAAGTATCACTATATGTTGCGGAAAGTATGCTTTTTTTGCAATATTATCAGCATAATTTTGAGAGAATAGAGTATTGCCCCATGCAATGGAAAGGACTCAGTTTGAAGAAAAAGATTGCTGTAATTGCCAATGGTTGGAGTAATGAAATTGTTGCGAATGCGTTGGAGGGAATGAAAAGATGTGCGCAGGAAGTAGAATCGGATATTTTCCTGTTCCTGAGTTATGCATCCTGGGGTAATGAGGCTACTTTGAATGAAGCTCAAAACAGTGTTTTCAAACTTCCCCGAATGGAAGAGTTTGATGGGGCTATCATCTTATCAAATGTTTTGAATGCAAGTTATGAGACGGTGCAGACGATTTGCAATCGTATTGTTGAGGCAGGAATTCCTGTTATCAGCGTGGGTATGGAATTTGCGGATGCAGGATTTATCGTATCGGACAATACGATTGGTATGCGTGACCTTGCTATGCATATGTTTGAAAAGGCAGATGTGAACCGAGTTGTTTATGTGGGCGGTTCAGAGGAACATCCGGATTGTAGGCAGCGTCTTGAGATTGCGCAGGAAGTTGCAGCGCAATATGGTAAGAAGATTGCGGACGAAGATATTTATTATTCGGACTGGAGCTTCGTAATGGGACGTGAAATTGCCTTTAAAATCTGTGATGAAAAAGGCATTCCCGATGCGATTATCTGTGCTAACGATTATATGGCACTGGCAGTTGCCTCCGGCCTTCTTGAGAGAGGCTACAGCCTGCCGGAGGACGTTTACATCAGTGGCTTTGATTATGTAAGAGAAGGTCAGGATTTCTATCCCGCGCTTTCTTCCGTCAGTCAGAATTACGAGGAAATCGGTTACAAGGCCTGCCGATGGATTTATGATGTGGCAGAAGGGAAGAACCCCGAGCGTGTCATTGAGATTCCTTCGCAGTCTATCGCGGGAGAGAGTACTCTGGGACCGAATGTCGAATATGACAATAAGCGGCGTAAGATAGGCCAGCAGGCATATTTTAACGAGATTAATGAACTGCTTCTGCAGGAGCGAATCGGTCGAGTAGAAGGTGCAATCTTAAGATCCAAGAGTGTAGATGAATTGAAGGGTACTCTGGCATGGTATTACGGCAGAGGCGACCAGCATGAAGGTGACAGTTTCTACATGGTAATGGAGCGAGACTTCTTCAATTCCGTATATGAGCACAGAGTGAATATCAGCGACATTAAGATTTGCGAGCAGAAGCTGGTTGTAGTCGCTATCAAGAACAAAGAAAAAGTTGATGTTCAGGTGATAGACAGAAACGACCTGATTCCGGGCTATGTTAAGGACGAAGAAAGTCATATATACTGTTTTGCACCGCTTCATCAAGGCGGAGATACCTTTGGTTACATGGTATTTGTGGACAACGACAAATTTGTTCGTCAGAGAAAGATCACAACTTATACAGGTCGTATCCAGTACACAATGGAGAGATTCAGAAATAACCTGTATGTCGATATGGTCAATAAGGAACTGCTGGAAGTATCCACGACAGACTCTTTGACCGGATTGCATAACAGATTTGCTTATACGCAGATTGTCCTTCCCATGTTTGAGGAAAGCCAGAAGAATAAAGAGAAGATGGCTGTTGTTTTCATCGATATTAACTTTATGAAGGTCATCAACGATAAATTCGGACATCTGCAGGGCGATCTGGCACTGAGAATTGTTGCCGATACCATTAAGAAATACCTGCCTGAAAACTGGGTGGCACTCAGATACGGCGGAGACGAATTCATGCTGTTCGGCAAAATAAGCGAGGGAATCAATATTGACAGCCTCGAAACTGACATCAGAGACGGCATCCTGAGAGCTAAGGAAGAAATGGCCCTTCCTTACGATCTTTCCATCAGTTACGGCCATACATTTACCGATGACACACCCGGTAAACAACTCAGAGAATATGTAAGAGAAGCAGATGTGCATATGTACACCATGAAGAAGATTATTCATGACAGAATTGCGGGCAAATGATACCGAAAAAAGGTCTTGCTATTTTCAATCTGAGTTGATAAAATATCAAAAGCGGAACTTTATGTTCACAGCATATGAAAATATATTAGGAGGAAGTAACAAATGGCAAACAAGTGGGTCTATACCTTCAAAGAAGGTAACATGTCCATGCGTAACTTACTTGGTGGTAAGGGCGCTAACCTTGCTGAGATGACTGAGATCGGACTTCCCGTTCCTCAGGGTTTCACCATCACAACCGAGGCTTGTACTCAGTACTATGAAGATGGCCGCAAGATTAACGACGAGATCATGGCTCAGGCTATGGAAGGCGTAAAGTGGATGGAGGAAGTAAACGGAAAGAAGTTCGGAGATCTTAAGAATCCCCTTCTCGTTTCTGTACGTTCCGGTGCTAGAGCTTCTATGCCCGGTATGATGGACACCATCCTGAACCTTGGTTTGAACGATGAGGTAGTTGCAGCTATGATCGCTGGCAACCCTGATCCTTCATTCGAGCGTTTCGTATATGACTCTTACAGACGTTTCATTCAGATGTTCTCTGACGTTGTAATGGAAGTTGGTAAGAAGTACTTTGAGCAGCTCATCGACAAGATGAAGGAAGAGAAGGGTGTTAAGTTCGACGTAGAACTTACCGCTGCTGATCTGAAGACTCTGGCTGAGCAGTTCAAGGCTGAGTACAAGAATCAGTTAGGAAAGGATTTCCCTTCTGATCCCGTAGAGCAGTTGAAGCTCGCTATCGAGGCTGTATTCCGTTCATGGGACAACCCTCGTGCAAACGTATATCGTCGTGACAATGATATCCCTTATTCTTGGGGTACCGCTGTTAACGTAATGCCCATGGTATTCGGTAACTTGAACAACGAGTCCGGTACCGGTGTTGCATTTACTCGTGATCCTGCAACCGGTGAGAAGAAGCTCATGGGTGAGTTCCTGATCAACGCACAGGGTGAAGACGTAGTAGCAGGTGTTCGTACACCTATGCCTATTGCTCAGATGGAGAAGGAATTCCCTGAAGCATACGCAGATTTCATCAAGGTTTGTGAGACTCTTGAGAATCACTACCATGATATGCAGGATATGGAGTTCACCGTTGAGAACAAGAAGCTGTACATGCTTCAGTGCCGTAACGGTAAGAGAACCGCTCCCGCAGCTCTCCAGATCGCATGTGACCTTGTTGACGAAGGACACAAGACCGAAGAAGAAGCAGTTATGATGATCGATCCTCGTAACCTCGACACTCTGCTTCATCCTCAGTTTGATGCTAAGGCACTTAAGGCTGCAACTCCTCTTGGAAAGGGTCTTGGTGCATCTCCCGGTGCTGCTTGCGGTAAGGTTGTATTCACAGCTGATGACGCAGTAGAATGGGCTGCAAGAGGTGAGAAGGTTGTTCTTGTTCGTCTTGAGACCTCTCCCGAAGATATTACCGGTATGAAGGCTGCTCAGGGTATCCTGACTGTTCGTGGTGGTATGACATCTCACGCTGCAGTAGTTGCACGTGGTATGGGTACCTGCTGTGTATCCGGTTGTGGCGACATCGCTATGGATGAGGAGAACAAGAAGTTCACTCTTGCTGGCGTTGAGTTCGTTGAAGGTTCCGAAATCTCTATCGATGGTACTACCGGTAACATCTACGCTGGCCTGATCGCTACCGTTGATGCTCAGATCGCTGGTACTTTCGGCCGTGTAATGGCATGGGCTGACAAGTACAGAACTCTGAAGGTTAGAACCAATGCAGATACTCCTGCAGATGCTAAGAAGGCTCGTGAGCTTGGTGCAGAAGGTATCGGTCTTTGCCGTACCGAGCATATGTTCTTCGAGGAAGACAGAATTGCAGCATTCCGTGAGATGATCTGTGCTGATACCGTAGAAGAGAGAGAAGCAGCTCTGGAGAAGATCCTGCCTTATCAGCAGGGCGACTTCAAGGCTCTGTATGAGGCTCTGGAAGGCAACCCTGTTACCATCCGTTTCCTTGATCCCCCTCTTCATGAGTTCGTTCCTACTGAGGAAGAAGACATTGCTAAGCTGGCAGCAGCTCAGGGCAAGTCTGTAGAAGATATCAAGACCATCATCGCTGGTCTCCATGAGTTCAACCCTATGATGGGTCACAGAGGATGCCGTCTTGCAGTAACCTATCCTGAAATCGCTAAGATGCAGACCAAGGCTGTTATCCGTGCAGCTCTTGAGGTTAAGGCAGCTCATCCCGATTGGAACGTTAAGCCTGAGATCATGATCCCTCTTGTATGTGAGATCAAAGAGCTCAAGTTCGTTAAGAAGGTAGTAGTTGAGACCGCTGATGCTGAGATCGCAGCAGCTGGTGTTGCTCTTGAGTACGAAGTAGGTACCATGATCGAGATCCCTCGTGCAGCTCTTACTGCTGATGAGATCGCTAAGGAAGCTGATTTCTTCTGCTTCGGTACCAACGACCTTACTCAGATGACCTTCGGCTTCTCCCGTGATGACGCTGGTAAGTTCCTGGATGCTTACTATGACACCAAGATCTTCGAGAACGATCCTTTTGCTAAGCTCGATCAGACCGGTGTTGGCAAGCTGATGGAGATGTCCATTAAGCTTGGTAAGCCCGTAAATCCTAAGCTTCACATTGGTATCTGTGGTGAGCACGGTGGAGATCCTTCTTCCGTAGAGTTCTGCCACAAGATCGGTCTGGACTACGTTTCCTGTTCTCCTTTCCGTGTGCCTATCGCACGCCTTGCTGCAGCTCAGGCAGCTATCGCCAACAAGTAATGCTATCCCTAGCATAAAAGTTGCGAAACTAAAGTAAAATATGAACTCCTCGTTTTGAATGTAACAGTTCAAGACGGGGAGTTTTTTTGTTCAAATAATCTTTAGTACCCATGCAGAATATGGAAAAAGCTATCGGTTTGTTTGCCTAAAAGTTTTATGTGTATTAATAATGTTGATTGACGAAAGATTTGATTGATGATAATATTTAACCACGAATTGCGTGGAAATAGAAAGAGAGGTGTAAAAGTGGTATTAGAAGATATCTATTATGAATACAAGCAAAGAGTTTTATCTGATTTGGAAGAATCTTTGTCAGATGAAGAAGTTGAAATATTATTAGAAGATGGTACTGTTCATGATATGATCTTGAAGAGATTGGCTAAAGCTTTAACTGCTGTAATCTTTCGAAATGGAAAAATAGAAGATATACATGCGGGTGAATGTGAAGGTGAACCAGATTTTAAGGGAATACCGGATTCCTGTATGAAAGAAGTTAATATTGATGTATGTAACAAGATGTATTCGATGCTTACATTGCTTTTTAGCGAAAATGATGATGATTTTAAGCGGGCGATGTTAAGTGTGAATTTTGGAGAATTATGTACCCTGGGATGGTATGACCCGACAATAGATAGAGACATTTGCTTTGATTTGAAAGGATTGCTATGATTGGACAGGAAAGAAATATAAAGCAAGCTGAGTGTCTAAAAGGTTTGCGTCTTGATATTGGGCTTAATCAAAGAGAAATGTCTGAAAAATTAGGAATTCCACTTCGAACTTGGGAAGATTGGGAATCTGGTAGACGAACAATGCCGGATTATCAACTTAGAATGATGTTATATTATATCCGGCTAACAATTACTACATCAAATGGCAGTGTACATGGACATAGCAGTGTTATAAGAGATGAGAAAGGGCATCCAATTGTTATCATAAATGATATTCGTTTTATGGGGCGGCAAGGAATTAATTGGAAGGATGTTGAGGAATATTTATGGCAATATGTTGGAGAAAGTTTTGAAATACTGGAAACAGCAGATATAGTTTATGTAGGTGATGATTTCCCTAATGAACTGAAGGGGTCAAATGATACAATTCGATTGAAGGGGGCGCAAGCAAAAGCTAAAGCAAATGCAACGACAAAGGTCCCACTATTACTCAAATATGCGACAAATAGAAGATGGCAGGAAAATTTTAAAACGAAGCATGGTACCGATGCTAAATATGGGTGGTACAGGTTTACATCAAGATTTGCACTACCAGTATATTCGGAGAATGGAAGTTTAGAACATTATAATATTTTTAGAATAGAAATGCTAATTAGGCACGCATCTGATGATAAACTATATTTGTATGATATGGTAAATATAAAAAAAGAAACGGGTACCCCATCTCAGCAATAAGCCTTACGGTAACAAACTCGCTTCTTTCTTAATAAAGAATATCATTATACGGCTTGAAAAGCAAGAAAAATATTACGAAACTGAAAAGATGCAAATTTACAAAGGAGAGCTAAAGTGTTAACGACAGAAGATAAAGAGTTAATTGAGTATGCAAAAAATGTTATTGATAAAAATTATGATGATGTAAATTGGTGGCATACTGTTGGCG
>JAKSRX010000037.1 GCA_024403365.1 Acetatifactor sp.
AGGTGGTATTTCGTACCAATCTGCGCAATCTGATCGATATGTCTCATCAGAGAATGTGTACCAGAGCTTACTGGGAGTACAGAAAACTGATGCAGGATATGATCAAGGCACTGAATGAGTATTCCGATGAGTGGAAATACCTGACAGAGAATTACTTTATGCCTAAGTGTGAAGTCAGCGGTTTCTGTACCGAGGCGAAGTGCTGCGGCAGAAAGCCCAGGAAGGAAGCGTAGAATGAATATTATTGTTTGTGCGGATAATAACTGGGCTATCGGATATAAGAACAAACTCTTAGTCAGCATCCCCAATGACATGAAGCACTTCAGAGAGGAGACCACCGGTAAGGTCATCGTGCTGGGCCGCAAGACTCTGGCTACCTTTCCACAGGGACTGCCTTTAAAAAACCGAACCAATATCATTCTGTCCAGGGATGAGAAATACAAGGTGAAAGATGCTATCGTGGTACATTCGGTGGAGGAATTGCTTCGGGAACTGAAGAAATATGATTCCGAGGATGTGTATGTCATCGGAGGGGAGAGCATCTACAGACAGCTCCTGCCTTACTGCGATGTGGCCCATGTGACCAAGGTGGATCACGAGTATCAGGCAGACACCTATTTCCCTAATCTGGACAAGGATCCCGACTGGGAGATCACGGCTGACAGCGATGAGCAGACCTATTTTGACATCGCCTATACTTTCCTGAAGTATGAGAGAAAACAGAAGCAGTAAGTGCTCTCATTTAGTGATTTAGCAGAGAAAAGTATATTGACTTTTGATGGTAAAAGTATAATAATTATTTAGATAAAATATTACTTAAGAAAGAAGGTAATGCATATGGCACAGAATATTGATTGGAGCAACCTTGGCTTCGGATACGTTCAGACAGATTACAGATATGTATCCAATTTTAAAGATGGCGCGTGGGATGAGGGAGTCCTGACTCAGGATGCAAATATCGTCCTGAACGAGTGCGCAGGTGTTCTGCAGTATGCACAGACCGTATTTGAGGGCCTGAAGGCATACAGAACTCAGGATGGAAAGATCGTTTGTTTCCGCCCCGACTTAAACGCAGACAGAATGGTAGATTCAGCAAAGAGACTGGAGATGCCTGCATTCCCCAAGGAGAAGTTTATTGAAGCAGTGAAGAAGGTAGTAGCAGCAAATGCTGACTTCGTTCCCCCTTACGGCAGCGGAGCAACCCTGTACCTTCGTCCCTATATGTTTGGTTCTAACCCCGTTATCGGTGTTAAGCCCGCTAGTGAGTATCAGTTCAGAATCTTCTGTACTCCCGTAGGTCCTTACTTCAAGGGCGGCGTTAAGCCTCTTACCATCAAGGTAAGTGATTTCGACCGTGCAGCACCCAACGGAACCGGCCACATCAAGGCAGGTCTGAACTATGCTATGAGCTTGCATGCAATCGTTACCGCTCATGAAGAAGGTTTCGATGAGAATATGTATCTGGATTCCAAGACCCGTACCAAGGTTGAGGAGACCGGTGGTGCGAACTTCCTGTTCGTAACCAAGGACGGCAAGGTAGTAACCCCTAAGTCCTCCAGTATCCTTCCTTCCATCACCAGACGTTCCCTGATCTATGTTGCTAAGGAATATCTTGGACTGGAAGTAGAAGAGAGAGAAGTTTACTTCGACGAAGTTAAGGACTTTGCTGAGTGCGGTCTTTGCGGAACCGCAGCAGTTATCTCTCCTGTAGGTAAGATCGTTGACCACGGCAAGGAGATCTGCCTGCCCAGCGGTATGTCCGATATGGGACCTATCACCAAGAAGCTGTATGAGACTCTGACCGGTATTCAGATGGGCAGAATCGAAGCTCCTGAAGGATGGATCCAGGTAATCGAATAAGTTTTGTCAACAGAGCCCGCACTCCGATACAGAGTGTGGGCTTTTTCTTTTTATGACCACCGAGCGAAAGGAAATCAAATGGCGTCAGTTACCGGACTTGTGAGACGAAAAGTGAATAAGGGATGCAGAATGCTTTGCCTGCTTCTGTGTATCATGTGCCTCACAGCCTGCGGGAAACCCGGGGATGTGATGAAGGCTTTCAGCAAGGACGAACTGTTCCGTATCGACAGTGTGGCCTGCACCCAGGGAGAGTACCAGGTGTATCTCTCTACCATACAATCCCGCTATGAGGATGTGTATGGCGTGGAGGTGTGGCAGATCGCCAGAGGGAATGTGACCCTGGAGGATAATGTCAAAGATACGGTATTGGCCAGATTGGCTCAGGTGAAGACTATGTATCTGCTTGCCGAGAGCAAGGAGATCAAGCTGGAGGAGGCCGAGGAAGAGGCAGCAAAGAAGGCCGGTGAGGAATATTGTGCAGGTCTTTCCCAGGAGACTATGGCAAACCTTTCCCTGAACCAGGAGACCGTGGTGGAGATGTTTAGAGAGTATGCCTTGGCAGAAAAGGTATACAGGACTATTTTGGAGAGCATCAATCCCGAGATCAGCGATGATGAGGCCAGAAGTGTTACGGTGGAGAGGATCCTTTTTCAGACCTATACCACAGACGGTACCGGCAGCAGAGTAGAGTATTCCGACACCATGAAGAATGATGTGTTTGACAGGGCGGCTGAGGTATTGCAGCAGGCACTGGAGGGCGCGGATTTCGCAGAACTGGCGGAGAAATACAGTGACACTCCGGAGGTAAAGCTATCCTTTGCCAAGCAGGAGCAGGATCCTGCGCTGGAGCGCACAGCCTTCAACCTGGAGACGGATGAGATCAGCGCTGTCATCGAGACACAGGACGGGTACCAGATCCTCAAGTGTATCAGCACCTTTGACAGAGAGCAGACCGAGAAGAACAAGAAAGTGCTTCTGGAGCGAAGAAGAGAGGAAGCCTTTGTGAAGGAACTGGAAGCGTTCACGGAAGGACTTTCCAAGAAACTGAACGAGAGCAAATTGCAGGAGATCTCCCCGGACCATACAGGCCGTATCGATGTCCCGGATTTCTTCGAAATATACAGCAAATACTTCTAAGAGACTCACTTCATAAAAAGTTTATAATTGCGAAAACGCCCTGTTTTCAAGGGGTTTCGCCATGTTGTTAGCACTCAGACTGACTGAGTGCTAATTTTGTATTGACTTTTCAAAATCAGGAGACTAAACTGTTATTTAGTGAGGCGAGAGGTACTATTTTACCAGCGCCTGAGACAGCAAAAACAGAAAAAGGAAGTGTTTATTATGGCAATGAAACAAGGAAGTCTGTCTATCAACAGCGACAATATTTTCCCCATTATCAAAAAGTGGTTGTACAGTGATCACGACATTTTCTACAGAGAATTGATCTCCAACGGATGTGATGCCGTTACCAAGCTGAAGAAGCTGGATATGATGGGAGAGTATACTTTGCCCGATGGTTTCAAGGGTAAGGTAGAGGTTATCGTGAACCCTGAGGAGAAGACCCTGACCTTTATCGATAACGGTCTTGGTATGACCGCTGAGGAAGTGGAGGAGTATATCAACCAGATCGCTTTCTCCGGCGCAACCGATTTCATTGAGAAGTATAAGGATAAGAGCAACGCAGACCAGATCATCGGTCATTTCGGTCTCGGTTTCTATTCCGCATTCATGGTAGCAGACGAAGTGCATATCGATACCCTGTCCTATCAGGCAGGTGCAAAGCCCGTTCACTGGGAGTGCGACGGTGGTACCGAGTATTCCATGGAAGAGGGAGACAAGGCAGAGGTCGGTACAACCATCACCCTGTTCCTGAACGAGGATTGTCTGGAGTTCTGTAATGAATATAAGGCAAAGGAAGTCATCAAGAAGTACTGTTCCTTCATGCCTATCGAGATCTATGTTTCCAAGGAGGACACCAAGGAAACTCAGATCATCAAGGTAGATGAGAAACTTGACACCGATGAGGTGGTAGAAGAGATCCATCCTACCGTAAAGGAAGACGGTACCGTAGACGGCGAGGAGAAGCTGAAGATCAGAAAGCGTCCCGAGCTGATGAATGAGACCACACCCCTTTGGACCAAGCATCCCAATGATTGCACCAAGGAGGATTATCAGGAATTTTACCGCAAGGTATTCCAGGATTACAAGGAGCCTCTGTTCTGGATCCATTTGAATATGGATTATCCTTTCAACCTGAAGGGTATCCTCTACTTCCCTAAGATCAATATGGAGTATGAATCCATCGAGGGAACCATCAAACTTTACAACAACCAGGTATTCATCGCCGACAACATCAAGGAAGTTATCCCTGAGTTCCTGCTTCTGTTAAAGGGTGTGATCGATTGCCCCGATCTGCCTCTGAATGTATCCAGAAGCGCACTGCAGAACGACGGCTTCGTAAAGAAGATCTCCGAATATATCACCAAGAAGGTGGCAGACAAGCTTGCCGGCATGTGCAAGACCGAGAAGGAAGAGTACGATAAGTACTGGGATGACATCAGCCCCTTCATCAAATTCGGCTGCCTGAAGGATGACAAGTTCTGCGAGAAGATGAATGACTACATCCTCTTCAAGAACCTGGACGGCAAGTATCTGACATTGCCTGAGTGTCTGGAAGTAAAGCCTATCGACACCGAGGAAGCAGTGGATGAGAACGGTGAAAAGGTAGAGGCTGAGGTAGTAAGTGATGATGCAGATACCGAAAAGAAAGAGAAGATCATCTACTATGTCACCGATGAACAGCAGCAGGGCCAGTATATCAGCATGTTCAAGGCTGCCAAGATGGATGCTGTCATCCTGCCTCACAAGATCGATCAGCCTTTCATCACTCAGCTGGAGTCCAAGAATGAAGGTGTGAAGTTCATGCGTATCGATGCTGACGTTACCGATGCCATGAAGACCAAGACCTCCAAGAAGGCACAGGAAGAGTTCGACAAGCAGGCTAAGACCATTGCTGAGAAGATCCGCAAGGCTCTGAAGAATGATAAGATCGAAGTTAAGGTAGATAAGCTGAAGAACAAGAAGATCGCTTCCGTAATGACTCTGTCCGAGGAAGCAAGACGTATGCAGGATATGATGAAGATGTACTCTATGCCCGGCATGGACTTCGGCGCTATGGGCGGCGAGGGTGAGACTCTGATCCTGAATGCAAACCATCCTCTGGTTCAGTATGTCACCGAGCATCAGGACGGCGAGAACGTGGATATGATCTGCGAGCAGCTGTATGATCTTGCAAAACTGCAGCATGCACCTCTTTCTCCCGAGGAGATGACCAAGTTCGTTATGAGAAGCAACGACATCATGATGCTTCTTGCAAAATAAGAGAATATACGCAAAAGACCTCCCGACAATGTGTCGGGAGGCCTTTTTACTTTATGAGGATTTATAACATAACGTATTTTTCAAGAGTCTTTGCAATGGCACCAACGCCGCAGGAAAGCTCTGCGAAGTAGTTCTTTACGGTATCTGCCATACCGATGGCAACCAGGTCAACACCGAAGATCTTTTCGTTGGTAAGCAGTGCATCCAGCTTGGAAAGATCCTTGGGTGCAGCGGAGAGTTCATACTCTGCAACGTATTTGCCTGCTTCCTCCAGAAGAGGATCGGAGCTGGGAACGAAAGCGTTGCCTGCATCGTCGATAGCCATCAGGTAACGCAGCCAGCCTGCGAATACCAGAGGGATCAGCTTCAGGTCGGAGGACTTTAAGTCTGCGCGAGCTTCGTATGCCTTGATGGTCTCACCGAAGCGGATAGCCAGCTTCTGGGAGGTATCGGTAGCGATACGCTGAGGGGTATCAGGCATGAAGGGGTTGGGGATACGGACATTGACTACCGCATCGATGAACTCCTTGGGATCCAGGATGCCGGGATCTACTACTACGGGAAGTCCTTCCTTGTAGCCGATGGTCTCAACCATTTTCTTCAGCACGGGATTCTTCATCTCATCGGAGATCAGGGTGTAGCCAAGAAGACATCCGTAAACAGCCAGGGTGGTGTGCAGAGGATTCAAACAGGTGCAGACCTTCATCTTTTCCACTTTATCTACGGTCTCACGGTCGGTGAAGATGATGCCGCCCTTATCCCATGCAGACTTGCCGTTGGGGAAAGCGTCCTCGATGACCAGATATTCGCACTCCTCGGCGTTAACGAAGGGAGCGATGTAGGTATTCTTGGAGGTGATGACGGGCTCCAGTTCCTCGATGCCGTCGGCAGCAAGCATTGCCTCTACCTTTGCATCGGGTCTGGGAGTGATCTTGTCGATCATAGACCAGGGGAAGGACACCTTGGACTTGTCGTTGATGTAGTCTAAGAATGCCTTGTCTGCCAGACCGTTAGCGCACCATGCATTTGCGAAAGCGGATACAGCAGCGTAGAGCTTGTCGCCGTTGTGAGAGCAGTTGTCCATGCTGACCATTGCGATAGGCAATGCACCGTTTACGAAACGGTGATACAGCAGGGAAACTACCTTGCCCAGATAACTGTCGGGACAAGCGGGACCCTTTGCGAAGTCTGCTGCGATAGCAGGGAAGATCTCACCGCTTGCGTTGGCGGTAGCATAGCCCTTCTCGGTGATGGTAAAACTTACCATTTGCAGGGAAGGATTTGCGAAGATCTCTTTCAGACGATCGTATTCCTTGGCATTGGAGCTGTCCAGGATCAGGGATTCCATGATACTGCCTACAACAGTCTTTTCTACGGTATTGTTAGCCTTTAAGGTAGCCAGAATGGTGAGATTGTCATGAGGGCGGTTGCTCTTCTCGATGATCTCGTAATCGTAGCCTTCTGCTGCGACCAGACCGGTGTCCAGGATGCCTGCGTTCAGCAGATTCTGAACCACATTACACTGGAAAGCACGGAAGATATTGCCGGCACCGAAATGGATCCAGGTGGGGCGCTCGTAAGTATTCTTTTTCACGGTCTCGTAATCGAAGGCGGGCAGTGCATAGCCGGCAGCCTCGAAAGCGGCACGTTCGGAACGAATTCCTTCTAATGTGAGTTTCATGTATTTGTCCTCCGAATTATTTGTGGCTCTTCTGGATGGCTTCCCAGAGACCGTTCAGGTAGGTTGCGCCAAGAGCTCTGTCGTAGAGACCGTAGCCGGGCATTGCAACTTCATCCCAGATCATACGACCGTGGTCGGGACGGATAGGACCGTCGAAACCGATGTCGTAGAGAGCTAGCATAAGCTCGTACATATCAAAGGTACCGTCGGAAGAAAGATGAGCGCTCTCCTCGAAGTCGGTAGGAGAGTTGAACTTCAGATTTCTGACATGTGCGAAATGAATTCTGCCCTTCAGGGAACGGATCATATCGGGCAGATCGTTATTTAAGTTGGTACCGTAGGAGCCGGAACAGAAGGTAACACCGTTGTGAGGGTTGTCTACCATCTTCATCATGCGAAGGATGTTCTCCTTGTTGATGATGATTCTGGGAAGTCCGAACACGCTCCATGCGGGATCGTCGGGATGGATCGCCATGTTGATATCGTACTTGTCGCAGACAGGCATGATGCGCTCCAGGAAGTACTTCAGGTTAGCAAACAGCTTCTCGTCGTCTACATCTTTGTACATCTCGAAGAGCTCCTTGATGTGAGCCATACGCTCAGGCTCCCAACCGGGCAGGATCGCGCCGTTGGCATCGCCGCTGATAGAAGCGAACATATCCTCGGGATTCAAAGCATCTACAGCCTCCTGGGTGTATGCAAGAACGGTGGAACCATCGGGACGAACTCTTGCAAGCTCGGTTCTGGTCCAGTCGAAGACAGGCATGAAGTTGTAGCATACCATGTGAATGCCGGCCTGGCCGAGACGCTCCAGGGTGGTGATGTAGTTGTCGATGTATTTATCTCTGTCGGGAGTACCAACCTTGATGGCGTCGTGAATGTTAACGCTCTCGATACCTGCGAGACGAAGACCTGCATCCTCGATCTCTTTCTTCAGCGCGAGAATGTCTTCCATCTCCCATACCTCGCCGGGCTTGGTGCCGTAGAGAGTGGAGATAACGCCTGTTACTCCGGGAATCTGTCTGATCTGCTTCAATGTAACGGTGTCATATTTGCTGCCGTACCAGCGTAAAGTCATTTCCATATTCTTTGCCTCCTATGGGTAATTTTAACTCTTGATACCAGTATAAATGATGCGTTTCTGCAATAAAAGGACAATAATTGCTTGAAATGATGCAAAAATTGCTATATGCTCAAGATAAGAACAGGATCGGAGGAAAAGGGATGCGTCTGGAGAACGAGATCCGCCGAATGGAGGCAAGTGACGAGCGACAGTATATGATGAATGAGGACTACGAAGTCTATGAGAAACAGGGAGCTCCCCTGGGTGCGGTAGCCTTTCATTATCATAACTTCTATGAACTTCTCTATGTGCTGGAGGGAGAGTATTCCTCCATGATAGAGGATAAGAGCTATGCGCTCAAAAAAGGTGATTTTCTGCTGATCGACATGAACCGAATGCACAAGTATCAGTACGAGGAGGGAAAACATGATTCCTCCAAGAGGATCATTCTGTGGATCACACCGCAGATGTTGGAATCTCTGGGAAACGGCGGCCCTGACTTGAGTGCCTGCTTCAGAGGGCATGAGACCTATGCCTTTCACTTTCCCATCTATTATGAGGAACTGCTGCAGGGGTATCTTCTGAAACTTGCCATGACGAAAATGCAGGAGTCCGGGGATGCGGAGATGAAGAAACTGATGGACAGAGGAGTACTGACCCTGTTTTTCACTTACCTGAATGTGCTTTGCGAGAAGGGAGAGTACCGGTTCGCCGAGGGCGTGCTGGAGAGAGACCCTATGGTAGAGCAGGTCTCCGATTACATTGACAGACATCTGGCGGAAAAGATCACGGTAGACGACCTGGCCAAGGTGGCACATATGAGCAAATACTATTTCCTGCGCAAGTTTAAGGATATCACGGGAATGACTGCCCACAGTTTTCTCATCAATAAGCGCCTGATCCATGCCTGTGAACTGTTGAAGAACGGAGAAGGGGTGACGGAGACCTATCAGATGTGCGGGTTTGCGGATTATACCTCTTTTCTTCGGAATTTCCGGGAAACCTATGGTGTGGCTCCCGGAAAGTACAAAGAATATTATCAGGCTTAGGTCCCGGGTTCCGAGATGCGGCTGACTGCCACATAAATATCGGAGATCTCGTACCAGGTAGCGTAGTCGGTGACACCGGTGGATGGGAGGCCGAAGACCTTCTGGAAACTGCGGACGCTGGCGGCGGTCTTGGGACCGTAGATGCCGTCGGCGGTAAGCTTGGGGATGGCAGGGAAGTTCCTTGCGATGCGGTTCAACTGGTTCTGCAACTGGACCACCTTGGTACCGGAGGAACCGGTGCGCAGCTCGTAGCCCGGCCAGGAGGAGGGAACGCCGGAGATCCCCTGAGCGGAATTGATATAGATATCGTTGCCATAGTAATATCGTAAAATATCGATGGTGGAATAACCATCCTGGGCCAGATTTTTGGAACCCCACTGGCTAAGACCTCTGCAGCTGACATATCTGCCGTCACAGTAGGAAGTGAAGATAGGTTGCTTGACGCCGGGACGGGAGAGGTAGTTGGCAAAGACATTATCCACCAGCCTGGAGATCCGCTCGTAGATATTGCGGCCGTAGATCCATTTCTGGTCATAGGCAGTGGAGGAGGTAATGGTGAAATTGTAGCCTTTGTTCCGGTACCATTCGGTGTAGACCCGGTTCAAGGTGAAGGACTGGATCACCAGTATGTTGGCATAGATGGCATTTTCCGGCCAGGTGGAATAGATCTCGCTGGAGGCTACATTTTTGATATAGTCCTTGTAACGGACCCAGTAATTCTTGGCATTTTTATCCGAGGGAGCACCGTCATGTACGATGACGTACTCCGGTATCACAACACGACTTAATACGATCTCGCCGGTATCCGTTACCGGCTTTATTTCTTCTTCGGGGATCTTTGCGGGATAATCGCCGTAAAGGGTGTGGGAAGGAATGACGATGACCTCTTCGGGAGTACTTTTTTCTGTCAGAGGGTGCATGCGTACAGTCTGCAGGGAAGTGTCCTCCGCCAGCAATTCACTGCCGTCTATGGTCACAGTTTCATAGCCCTCCGCCGTGACGGTGATCTGCCATTCCCCATAGGGCTGCATGGGTGGATCCGGTTCCAGTGTGTATTCGATATCCGGAGCGGGGAGTGTGATGATGGGAGTTTGACCGGAGGAGTCGGTGACCAGTTCCGGGATCGTGTTCTTTGTCCCCATGTCTGTGATCTTCACTTTTGCCCCTTCGATGGGCTTGTATTGGTCTGCGGAAAGCACAAAGACCTGCAGCTTTCCTTCTTGCATAGATAATGTGGGATCCATAATAACCTCCTGGTATTCGTAGTATCATCTTATGTGTGAAACCCCGAAAGTTGATGAATTCTTTCTATCAATATTTGCATCAAGTTGTTGACAAAACAACATCCATGTTGTATGCTTGTATTACTTAGATAATACAGACACACAACAAGAGAAGAGAAAGGATGAAGCGTATGGCATGGGATTTAGATTCTGACAGACCGATTTATCTGCAGCTGGTGGAAAGAATTCAGATGCAGATCGTTTCCGGAGCGTATGAACCCGGCGGGAAACTGCCCAGCGTCAGAGAGTATGCGGCAGAGGCTGCAGTCAATCCGAATACGATGCAGAAAGCATTTTCGGAGCTTGAGAGAAGCGGATTGATCATCACCCAGCGTACCAACGGACGCGTGGTTACGGATGATGTGGAACTGATCCGTAAGATCAGGGATGAACTGGCACAGGAGCAGGCAGAAGTTTTCCTGCGTAAGATGGCGGAACTGGGACTTTCCAGAGAGGAAGCCATCGGCGTGTTGCGACAGATCGGAGGGGCGGACAATGAGTGAGTTGATTGAGATCGCGGGACTTTCTAAGTCCTACGGCCGCGTAGCAGCGGTAAATAATATTTCCTTAAAACTTCCCAAGGGGAAGATCATCGGTCTTCTGGGACCGAACGGCAGCGGCAAGACTACTTTGATCAAGATGCTGAACGGACTGCTTACCCCGGATGCGGGAAGCATAACCATCGGAGGCGTGCCTGTGGGACCCGGCACTATGGCCCGTGTGGCATATCTGCCTGACAGAACCTACCTGGCTGAGAGTAAGACGATCTTGCAGGTACTGGATTTCTTCTGTGATTTCTATGCAGATTTTTCCAAGGACAAAGCACTAAGTCTGCTGGCAAGCCTGGGGATCGATCCTTCCGTTAAACTGAAGACATTATCCAAAGGTAACAAGGAGAAGGTCCAGTTAATCTTAGTCATGAGCAGAAATGCAGACCTGTATGTACTGGATGAGCCCATTGCAGGTGTTGACCCTGCGGCAAGAGATTATATTCTTCGTACCATTATCGATAATTACAATCCCGAAGCCTGTGTGATCATCAGTACCCACTTGATCAGTGACGTGGAAAAGGTACTGGATGAGGTAGTATTTATGCGTTACGGACATCTGGTGCTGTATACTTCCGTGGACAACATCCGCGAACAGCATGGAAAGTCTGTAGATGCTTACTTCAGGGAGGTGTTCGCATGTTAGGTAAATTGATCAAACACGAATGGAAGGAGACCTACAAGGTCAATTGTATGCTTCTGGCAGTACTTGCCGTTACCACCTTGCTCGGTTTCATTGCACTGAGATCGGTAGTTACCATGGGACAGACCGATATGCTGCAGAGAGAGCCGGGATTTTCCTTTGTATGGCTCATTATCTGCATCTTTACTCTGGGTGTCTATGTGCTTGCCATGTGTTCCGTCAGTGTCGGCTGTTATGTCTATCTGTGCATCCACTTTTATAAGTCTATGTATGGTGCGGAAGGTTATCTGACCCACACCCTGCCCGTGAGCAAACACAAACTGCTTTGCTCTAAGATCTTCGTGGGCGGCATTTGGGTCATGCTCTTGATCACTGCAATGTATGCTTCCATTTTAACACTGGTGTCTCTCTCTATTCCCGAACTCAATATGGCGGCGGTGATCAGAGAACTTAGCACAGGCATTGCGGAAATTGCGGCAGAACTTAAGAACGATTACGGTGTCAACTTGACACAGTACGGAATACTGTTCCTTGTGACTATGATCATTGGGCCCTTCACATCTATGATGATCGTGTTCGGTTCCATCTCTCTGGGACAGTTGTTCCCCAAGGTGAGAATACTGATGGCCTTCGTGATCTACTTTGGCCTGGCGATCGTGATGGGAATCATCCGTTCCGCGTTCTCCGGAGTACTGAATACTTATTCTATGGTCGCTGCTTCGAACGGTATAGAGACCCTGATCCGCAGTACTTTCGGCAATCAAATGTATGTTACGATGGCGGAGCAGCTGATCGTGGCAGCTCTTCTGTACTTCGCTTCCTGGTGGGTATGTTCCAGAAAATTGAACCTGGAATAGGGACTGGATTTAGCGCTAAAATATGACAAAATATTTGCCCTACGCCCCAATTTTTGATATAATGGAGTGTAGGGATTTATTATGCCTTTCTTTGCTCACGAGCAGACTGAGGCGTAGTCTCCCGGGTAGGAGAAGATATGCAGACTACGATCAATCAGATTCTTGAAGGCAACTTCAATTATGACAACCGATATTTGGATTTTTCCTGCACAAAGCTTGAGATTTCTTTGAACAGAGACAGAGTGTACGAGAGTTCCTTCCGTGTGATAGGCCCCCAGGGCGCTTATACCAGCGGCAGAGTAGAATCTACCGACAGAAGGATGGAGTGCCTGACGAAGAAGTTTACCGGCAGCAACGAGGAGATCTTTTTCCGTTTCCATGGTGAGGAGATGGAGGAAGGTGATGTTGTCTGCGGCAGTTTCCGCATCGTCAGCAACCAGGGTGAGTACAATCTGCCTTTTTCTGTTTCCAGAGAAAGCGTGAAACTGACCACCAGCGTGGGAGATGTCAGCAACCTGTCTCATTTTGCGACCCTTGCCAGAAACAACTGGCATGAAGCGGTAGCACTTTTCTATACCCCCGAATTCAAGAGAGTTTTCGCGGATTCCGACCGTGTCTGGTATGACGCTTACCGTGCATTCAGCGCCGGCAGCGGTTCTGAGCAGAACGTGGAGGAATTCCTGATCCACATCAATAAAAAGACCAAAACAGAATATCTGATCCAGGAGAGCCAGCTGTATATCGAGATGACCTCGGAAGGCGCTCCCGTGACAGAACATGAGATCACCATTGTCAGAAACGGCTGGGGTTATACCGGATTAAACGTGGATTGCGAGGGCGATTTCCTGTTCACCGAGAAAGAAAGCTTAAGCGATGACGACTTCCTGGGAAATAGCTGTAAACTTCCCGTATATATCGATACCGAGGCCCTTCACGGCGGCAACAATTTCGGCAAGATCATTCTTTCCAATTCCTTTGTGAAGATCGAACTTCCCGTAAAGGTCAAGACCGGTTTCGGACTTGCTACCAAGAACAATCACCTGTTCAGAAAGAAGAGCATCCTTTCCCTGATGCGTCTGTATCAGGAGTTCCGTGCCAAGAGAACGGATGCCCAGGAATGGATCAAGGAATCCGCCCGTATCGTGGAGAGACTGGTGGCTATGGATGAGAAGGATCTGGCAGCCAGACTGTTCCAGGTACAGCTCTTGATCACCGAGGACAGGACCGAGGAAGCAGGATGGATCCTGGATCATGTGGCAGACCTTCTGCAGAAGGGAGACGGAGATGAGACGCTGCTTGCGTACTATTTCTACCTGACCACGCTGCTTCATCGTGAGAACGACTATGTCAACCGCGTCACTGCGGAAGTAGAGCATATCTACCGTAAGGACAATGCGAACTGGAGAGCTGCTTGGCTGCTTCTGTTTTTGTCCGACGAGTATCATAAATCCCCCACAGGAAAGTGGGTATTCTTAGAGAATCAGTTCCATATCGGCTGTATGAGCCCGCTGCTTTATATCGAGGCGGTGTCTCTTTTGAACAATAATCCCGCGCTGCTTCGCAGACTGGGCGCATTCGAACAGCAGACAATCTGGTACGGTATTCGCACCAACATCCTGAAGAAGGAAGTGATCGAGCAGTTCCTGTATCAGGCAGAGAGAGTAAAGGAATACAGCTACACTCTGTTCCGCAGCCTGAATCGACTGTACGAGGCCAACAAGGACGACAGTATTCTGCAGCTGATCTGCAACCTGCTGATCAAAGGCGGCAAGGTGGGCGAGGAATATTTCCGCTTCTACAGAGACGGCGTGGAGCAGAACCTCCATATCACCAATCTGTACGAGTTTTATATGATGTCCATCGACATGGACCGCTACCGCGAGATCCCCAAGAGGATCCTGATGTACTTTGCTTATCAGAACGAACTGGATTATGAGCATACCGCTTATATGTATGATTACATCATCCAGAACGAAGAGAGCATGAAGGACATCTTCCTTTCCTACAAGGAAAAGATAGAGCATTTCTGCCTGGAGCAGATCTCCAGACTTCATCTGAATAAGTCCCTGGCGCATATCTACAACAGATTTTTGCAGCCTGCGATGCTGACAGACCAGACTTGCGGAGCTTTGAGCCGCATTCTGTTTGCACATGCCATCACCGTGAAGGACGAGAATATCAAAAAGGTCTATGTCTACCAGCCCGGCAACCTCTATCCGGAGGAATATGTGCTCAACGACGGCAAGACCTGGGTCTCCCTCTACGGCAGCAATTATACCCTGGTATTTGAGGATATCTGGGAGAATCGTTTCAGCAAGTCCGTGGAATATTCCATGGTTCGTCTGATGCTGCCCGGTAAGTTCCTGCAGCAGTTGGAACAGTTTGCTCCCGACAATGCACAGCTGGATCTGTACTTCCTGGAGGATAAAGCAGACGAGGCACTGACTTCTCAGAATGACGTAGCCAGAGCCCTGAGAGTGGCTTCTTCCGCTTATGCGGACAAGAAGGTTCGCCACAAATGGATGTTGAAGATATTGCTGTATTACTACGAGATGGATGCCTATGCTTCACTGGATGAGTATCTTGCCAAAGTGCCTGTCCGCGAGTTCGCGCCCAAGGAGAGAGGCGAAGTGATCCAGTTCATGATCCTGAGAGACAAGACGGACATTGCAGGCAAACTGATCGCTGAATACGGCCCCTATTATATCGATACCAAACTTCTGGTGCGTCTCCTGGATGCGTTGATGGATGCGAACGGTATGGGAGAGGACAGGATCCTCTTAGACACCGCTCTGTATGCATTCCGCAAGGGAAGATATGACAGCACCATTCTGTATTATCTCTGCAGATATTACAAAGGCACCACCAAGGAAGCCAGAGATATCTGGAAGGCTTCCCAGAGCTATCAGCTGGATACCCACAGGATCTGCGAGTTCCTGCTGATCCAAATGCTTTATACCGGTGCTTTCATTCATGAGAAGATGGAAGTATTCCGTTCCTATGTGAAGAACGGCGGTGACAGCAAGGTCAAGAGCGCAGTGCTGGCACAGTGTGCCCATGAGTATTATCTGAAGGATAAGCCCACGGAGAATGTGGTGTTCGATCAGATCCATCACATGCTTTCCGCAGGAGAACATCTGAACAGGATCTGCAAGATCGCCTTTTTGAAGTATTATTCCGAGAATACCCAGGAGATCACCGAAGAGACCGGTGCCACCATCAACCTCCTGTTGCAGGAGTTGATCAACCAGGGCATTTATCTGGAGTTTTTCAAGGTGTACGACGGCAACAGCCAGGTGTACAGCGAAATGTCCGACAAGGTGGTATTGGAGTATCACGGGGATCCCAAGAAAAAGATCATGGTGCATTTCTGCTTCGTGGCAGACGGACAGGAACCCGGTGAATGTATCACAGAGTCCCTGCGTGAGATCGCAGGCGGCGTCTACTTCAAGGAGTTCATCCTGTTTGCCGGAGAGATGGTAGAGTATTACCTCACCGAAGAAGGTCTGATCGATCCCGAGGAGGGTACCGATCTGGTGATCGAGAGCGGCACCTTGACCAAGGATACGGTAGAGAGCGGTCAGAGCAGATATCGTCTGATCAATGAGATCGTAGCTTCCGCAGAGATGCAGGAGTACGAGAAGATGGACAATCTTTTAGAGAAGTATTATAAGCGCGAGTATCTGAACTCGAAGCTTTTCACACTAAAGTAGCACACAACCAAGGAGTGTAACTATGGGATTTTTGAACAGTGATAAGGTGATCGTGGGATATGATCTGGGCAATGAATTCACTCAGATCAGCTTCAGTTTCTCCGAGACCGGAGACGTGGAGACCTTATCTCAGGCCGCTAATGCCGAACATTACAATATTCCTACCGTCCTCTGCAAGAGAAATGATACGAAGCAGTGGCTGTACGGTAAGGAAGCGGTTCGCTGCGGAGAAGAACATAACGGAATACAGATCAACAACCTTTTGGACCTGGCGCGAAAGGGAGAGCCGGTAACGGTGGACGGGGAGAGCATCGATCCCGTGGCATTGCTTACCCTGTTCTTCAAGAGAAGCCTGGGCAGACTGACCCAGATATCCACCGCCAAGAAGATCAAGGCTTTGATGATCACCTGCGAGGTCATGGATTACCGCACATTGGAAGTACTGAAGTCTATCGTGCAGGAACTTCCGGTAAAGGCAGATAAGATCTCTTACCAGAGCCATGCGGAGAGCTTCTTCAGCTATGTGACCCATCAGCCCAGAGATGTGTGGGGCTTTCAGACCGTGCTCTTTTCCTATCAGGGCAACAAGATCAAGGCATACCGCATGGAGTGCAACAAGAGAACCACCCCTGTGGTAGCTTATATTCAGGAGCAGGAGTTCCCCTTCTTCAAGTGGTCACCTCTTCCGGAGGATTCCGTGGTCCGTGATAAGGAGATCAAACAGATCGACGGCGCTTTCCTGTATATTGCACAGGAATTCTGCCAGAACCATCTCATCAGCAGCGTGTTCCTGATCGGTGACGGTTTCGACCAGGAGTGGATGAAGGAATCTCTGAAGTTTTTATGCCGCGGCAGAAGAGTTTTTCAGGGAACCAACCTGTACAGCAAGGGTGCCTGCTTCGGTATGCAGGAGCGCCTGAATCCCGGGGAGGTAGGTAAGAATTATGTCTTCCTGGGCAATGATAAATTAAAGGCAAACATCGGTATGAAGGTGTACCGACAGGGTGAGGAATCCTATTATGCACTGTTGGATGCCGGCATGAACTGGTACGAGGCAGAGTGTGATATGGACCTCTATATCAGAGACGGCAACGAACTGAACCTGACCATCACACCTCTGACCGGCAGAAACGGCAAGATCGCCCAGATCAGTCTGGAAGATTTCCCTGCCGATATTGCCAGACTGAATTTGAAACTTTACATGGACAGAGAGAATATCCTGACTGTGGAGATCACAGATCGCGGCTTCGGTGAGTTCAGAGAACCCAGCGGACGTGTCTGGAGAGAAGAGATTGAATTGTATTAAGGAGGCTTTTATGCGCGTTAGTGTCTGTGTAGGAAATTACGCGGAAACTCCATATTGTATTTCGGAACTGGGGATGAATGTATATTGCATCGAGGAACTGTGTTATCTTTTGAAAGAAAACACTTACGTTCTGGATGCGGCACAGATCTCCGAGAACCTGGTAGACTGGATCGACAAAGAATGCGGACTGCATGAGTTGGCAAGGATCCTCAATGCCATCCTTCACAGAAAGGATTCCTTTATTCCTTTTGTGGCTACCTTGCTTCAGTATGTAGGCTTGTATGAGGACCAGACCATTCAGGAAGTACAGACTGCCCTGAAGGAAGGCGCGGGACTCAGCAGTATCGAGCGTAAGAAGAGCCAGATCGACTACCTGGTAAAGAAAAAGCGTTACACCGCAGCAGTGAAGAATTACGATCTGCTGATCGATAAATGGTATGAAGAGCAGGAGAAGGAGCAGAATCCTTCCGTGGAATGTCTTGCAGCGATCCTGCACAATAAGGGCGTGGCTCTTGCCGGACTGATGATCTATGACAGAGCGGCAGAGTGTTTCAAGAGCGCCTATGAGATCGTCAACAATGAAGGTTATTACAGAGACTTCCTGGCTGCGAAGCGACTGGAACTCACCGAGAAGGAATATATCGACTTTGTGGGTGACAACATGGACGGCTATGAGGCCACCCTGGATCTGGAGCATGATATGGAGAATCTGGTCCATGAGTGGGAGCAGCAGCCCGAGTATCTGCGCCTGTACTCCAGAAGAGAGCAAAGAGACAGCGTTGACAGTTATAAATACTACGAAGAGAGCGCAGAGATCGCCCGTATTCTAAAAGACAGCTATCGAAACAGTGTTTTGTAAGTCGATTTTCGTAGATTATCACTATTGACGGGGCAGTGACCTTGGGATATGATAACTTCGTTAAAAATTTTAAATGAAAGGCATGGTAAAAAGAATGAGCACAGACAGATATGTAAGTCCCCTTTCAGAGCGTTATGCCAGCAGAGAGATGCAGTATATTTTCTCCCCTGACATGAAGTTCCGCACCTGGAGAAAACTTTGGATCGCCCTGGCTGAGACAGAGAAGGAACTGGGACTGTCCAGAAACGGTGTACCCGTTATCACTGACGAACAGATAGAGGAGCTGAAGGCTCACGCTGAGGATATCAACTATGATGTTGCCAAGGCAAGAGAGAAGGAAGTGCGTCATGACGTAATGAGCCATGTTTACGCATATGGTGTACAGTGCCCCAAGGCAGCAGGTATCATCCATCTGGGTGCAACCAGCTGTTATGTAGGAGACAACACCGATATCATCGTTATGAGCGAAGCACTGAAGCTGGTTAAGAAGAAACTGGTGAACGTGATCGCAGAGCTGGCTGCTTTTGCTGACAAGTATAAGGCACAGCCTACCCTGGCATTCACTCATTTCCAGCCTGCACAGCCTACTACTGTAGGTAAGAGAGCAACTCTTTGGCTGCAGGAGTTTTATATGGATCTGGAGGATCTTGACTATGTACTCGGTTCCCTGAAACTGCTTGGTTCCAAGGGTACTACCGGTACTCAGGCATCCTTCCTGGAGCTGTTCGACGGTGATCAGGAGACCATCGACAAGATCGATCCCATGATCGCTAAGAAGATGGGATTTGAGCAGTGCTATCCCGTATCCGGACAGACCTACTCCCGTAAGGTAGACACCAGAGTTGCCAACATCCTTGCAGGTATCGCAGCAAGCGCACACAAGATGAGCAACGATATCAGACTGCTTCAGCATCTGAAAGAAGTAGAGGAGCCCTTCGAGAAGTCTCAGATCGGTTCTTCCGCTATGGCATACAAGAGAAATCCTATGAGAAGTGAGAGAATCGCTTCCCTTTCCAGATATGTGATGATCGATGCACTGAATCCTGCCATCACATCCGCTACCCAGTGGTTTGAGAGAACCCTGGATGATTCCGCTAACAAGAGACTGTCCATTCCCGAAGGCTTCCTTGCTATCGATGGTATTCTTGACCTTTGCCTGAATGTAGTTGACGGTCTGGTAGTATACCCTAAGGTTATCGAGAAGAGACTGAGAAGCGAGCTTCCTTTCATGGCTACCGAGAATATCATGATGGATGCAGTAAAGGCCGGCGGCAACAGACAGGAGCTTCATGAGCGTATTCGTGAGCTTTCCATGGAAGCAGGCAGAAATGTCAAAGTGGAAGGTAAAGACAACAACCTTCTTGAACTCATCGCAGCAGATCCCGCTTTCAATATGTCCCTTGAGGAACTGCAGAAGACTATGGATCCCGCTAAGTATGTGGGCCGTTCCAAGGAGCAGGTAGATAACTTCCTTCAGAAGGTGATCGCACCCGTATTGGATGCAAATAAAGAATTGCTTGGCGTAAAGGCTGAGATCAACGTGTAATCATAAGAGAAAGAATGGTGCAGACCATTCTTTCTTGCTTTTCATAGAACTTCATTATTTTCATTAAAGGAGAACAAAAATGGGTGGTTTTTTCAGCGTAGCGTCAAAAAATGATTGCGTATTCGATTTATTCTTTGGAACAGACTATCATTCACATTTGGGAACCAGAAGAGCAGGTATTGCTGTATTCAGTCCCGAGAAAGGCTATGATAGAGCAATTCATAATATTGAGAATGCTCCTTTCCGTACCAAGTTCGATAAGGACATCAATTCCATGAAGGGAAATCTGGGTATCGGCTGTATCAGCGACTATGAGCCCCAGCCTTTGATGGTTCGTTCTCACCACGGCACTTATGCCATCACAACTGTAGGTAAGATCAATAACACCGATCAGCTGATCAAAGAACTTTTTGCAAAGGGTCATTCTCATTTCCTTGAGATGAGCGGCGGTGATATCAATGCGACTGAGCTGGTTGCTTCCATCATCAACCAGAGAGATAATATCGTGGAAGGTATCCAGTATGCGCAGGAAGTGATCGATGGTTCCATGACCATCCTGGTTATGACTCCCATCGGAATTTATGCTGCAAGAGATAAGATGGGACGTACTCCCGTTGTCATCGGTAAGAAGGACGATGCCTTCTGTGCAGCGTTCGAGAGCTTTTCTTTCCTGAATCTCGGTTATACTCCCGTTAAGGAGTTGGGCCCCGGAGAGATCGTTGTTATGACTCCCGAAGGCATTAAGACCCTGGTTGCCCCCGGTAAGGATATGAAGATCTGTACCTTCCTTTGGATCTACTATGGTTATCCTTCTTCCTCTTACGAAGGAATCAGCGTAGAGCAGATGCGTTACAACTGTGGTGCAAAACTGGCTGAGAGAGATAATGTAACTCCTGACATCGTAGCAGGTGTTCCCGATTCCGGTACCGCACATGCCATCGGTTATGCAAATCGTTCCGGAATTCCTTTCTCCAGACCTTTCATCAAATATACACCTACCTGGCCCAGATCCTTCATGCCTACCATTCAGACTCAGCGTAATCTGATCGCGAAGATGAAGCTGATCCCTGTAAAGGACCTGATCGAAAACAAGAGCCTGCTTTTGATCG
>JAKSRX010000038.1 GCA_024403365.1 Acetatifactor sp.
CGTAAGCTTCACTCAGGGTATGAGTGAAGACCACGCGGGCCAGAAAGCCCATGAAAATAGCGATCAAGCGCGCCGCAAGCGCAACCGAGGTATTTCTTGCCGAATATTCAGTTCTGCTGCGTTCTTCTGCCACCGCTATTCCTCCCTTTGCTTATTTTTCAAAGGATGACTTCTCTCCCAGGTGTACTTCGAAGGCTCTCTGTACACTGTTCTGCACAGCCTCAAAGTCATCGATCGGATTGGTATCATTGAGACATACAAAGTATTTCTTCTGTCCGGCGATCGCTTTCAGGATCGTCTCATTCTCATCACTCAATTCATAATATCCCAGATACTTATGCACATTGACAGGCACAAAGTTGCCGGAAAGTTTCTGCCACTCTCTGAACAGATACTGGCTGACATCATCCTTACTGCGGAACCGGCTGCGGGATACGGCTTCCAAAGCATCTCCTTCCTTCTCCCACACTTCCTCAAAAGTACTCTTCAGGAAGGGGGCCGGGCCGTGTACACTATAGAAACCGGTAAACAGCGGGAATGCCATCTCAAGAAAATTGTAGCCAAAATACATCAGAGGGTATCCAAGCTTAAAGAAATGTCCGGGATGCTGCTTCACGCAGGATCGCTTGTCAAAATGTCTGGACAGAACCACTGCATTGTTCAGGAAATGATAACTCATCACCGGATTGGCAGGATTTGCCACCACCGGCTGAAAGGCCATCATGTCACAGGGAAGTCCGTTTCGGAAAAACAGTTCCGGGCGCAAAGGCTTTAAAGGAAACACATCGTCATTGAAATAGACAAAGTGCTCTGCCAGGCCTTCGATCTTATGAAGCTGAACCTCCAGGGAGGAACTGTTAAACAAAGGCAGTTTCTCTGCGGCAATATAATCCTCATGTCTGACGAAATGCAGCTTGGGATTGTCCAAATCCAGCCAGGACGGCACATGGCCCCAGGTCACAAAATGGATCTTTCTCACCCAAGGAGCGTATTTCTCCACAGCGCGGAACCAATATCGCAGCAAGTCCCAGTCACGATACCTCACTTCGGAGTCATCACTTCCTGCATTAGGACTGTATTTTCTTTTCTCTGCCTGCCAGGCGGGGTCTCCGCCATCCACCCAGAGCATCACAAAATCGATATCCATTTTGACACCTCTCACAAGGAAAGAAGTTTACTGCAGATCAAAGCCCAGCTGATACAGGCAGGCAGGGTTCTGCTTAAAGTAGTAGCACACAAAATCATCATCTTCATAGTAGGTGTGCATCTCACCGGGATACAGTTCCATGAACTCCTGACACCATCTGTAGATTCGGGATTCTACGATCGCTCTGGAACTTAAGGAGTTGTAGGAAGAAGAAGAGATCGGGAACTGGTAGAAAGGTGCTCTGCTGAGTTCCTCGGTGATCTCTGCTGCGATCAGGTCCGGAGCCTGGCTGGTATAGCCTGAACTTCTCTTGTTGATCTCCGCATACTTTCCGGGTGTTGCCAACCACTTAGGTCCGGTAAAGAAGTGGCTCTGTCCATACTGGAAAGGATGCTTCTCTACGTAAATGAATACATATTCGGAAGGCAGGGTATAGTTGCTCTTTACACAATCATTGATGAACAGGACAGTCTCCTCATGGAAACCGTAGTCGATCATCTGATACAGTTCATCAACTGTAGATACGATGGTATATTTCTGTTTCGGTAAAGTCTCGGTGATCCAGTAAGTGGTCATAATGGCACCGTTATATCTGGTGTATTCCAGATAGAGGTAACCATGGAAATATCCTGTAAGCTGTGTCAGAACATAGATAGCACTTACTACCACCACTGCTGCCAGCTTCATAAAGGTCTCGGGGATCCATACCGTCAGGAGATGACATACCGCATCCAGAGGGATCAGGCACATCGCAACGATGCAGAACTGGATCAGGCAGCACATACGGGAACCTGCGATCAGATAGGGCAAACCTACTCTGTCGCCACTGTACATGACCATAAATATGATGGTGGTCAAAATCAGTGAGAAGTAGTGGTTGTATCCTGCGGAATCCGGCCAGTCCTCGTCCTTTTCGGCTCTCAGATCCGCCATCCACTTAAAGCCCCAGAAGGTCAGGAAAGCGATGGCTGTGAAAATAATGATCACCCACGCTCTGGCCTTACCATAGAGGGTAATGTAGGAATAATGGAAAATGGTCGATGCTTTGAAAGCGATTCCCTTCGCCACACGAACAAAAATGTTGGGTTTTTTCTCCACAGGTGCACCGACAGTTCCGGAAGAACCGTTGCCGCCCTGATCGGGAGAAGTGACAGCGCCGGGATCTGCTGTGGTGATGGGAGCAGCGTTGCTGCTCTGTGTAGAGCTCTCCAACTGTCTTGCATTGTTGGTCTCTGCATCCGTACCGTTGATAACGTTCATAGCCCAGCCGATGGATCCCTGGAAGGGAATACCGCTGGCCAGTGCTCCGCCCATAGGCAGGATCGCGATCATCAGAGCCGCGATCACCGCAACCACCAGAGCCCCCAGATTCTTGGGTTTGAAGATCTTGGTGAGCAATACGGGAACCAGTGCTACGCAGAGATAGAAGGCCATGATGGTTGCATAGAAATGCACCACGATGGTCACAGCCAGAGCCATCATAAAGATCAACAGCTCCGGTGTATAATTTAATTTATCCGCAAAGGCGATCTTTTTCACCCTTGCAGCGAATCTTTCCTTGAAAGGGATCTTCTCCTCGGTAGGAGGGGGCAGCATATCGTCATTGGCATGGAGAATATCCAATGCTTTGGTCTTCTCTTCTTCGACGACCTCAACTTCAGGTTCCTCCTCTGCCTTGTCAGCTTCCAGTTCCTCTGCTGCCAGTTCGGGATTGACGGTAATGATCTTCACCGTTTCCTCCTTGGGCTCTTCGGATACGCTCTTGATGTATCGTGCCAGGAATGCTGCGCAGAGGAAAACGGCGTAGAAAGCAAACTCCTGAGGCAGGGTCCACTGCAATCTGGCCTGGGCATAGAAGGACTCAATACATACCACGTCTATTGTCAAAAACAGTGCCAGAGAAGCCACGGCGGTATACTTCCAGCGGAAAAGTTCCTTCAACATCACATATCCTGCCAGAAGGAAAGTGGCACTGTGGATACCAGCGATAAAAAGCATACAGCTGTAGATGCGGATGCCGAACATAGTGTGCATTGCATATACAAAGCAGTGCATACCCTCGGGATATACACCTGCGGAGAAGATCTGTCCCTGTGTCAGACCGTAGATCCAGGCATTGTGAGGATACATATCACCGAAACCGTAGGAATAGTTCTGGAAGGTTCCGTAGGTGAAATAGATCATGCCGAAAATGACCACAACTCCTACCAGGAAATACTCAAAGATATGTCCCTTCAGGGTGTCATACAGGATACGGGCAACACGCTTGATGCCCTTTCCGATGGCTTTGAATGCATCCGTTATAAACAATTTCAAACCATAGGATCTCTTGATCAATCTGCTGAGGGTACGGAACACACCGGTCTTCCATTTGATCTTGCGAGCAAGAAATACAAATGCAATGCCGTACATGATCACATTGAACACCCAGGGCTTCAACAGATGCACCAGTCCAAGTCCCAGTACCAGTGTATTGATGATCAGCACCATAACGGTGGTGCAGAAAGCAAACTGATAGGAAATTCGTTTTCCCTTCAGGAACTTCCTGAATACGATCTCAGGCCATATATACATGATCAAAAGATAGGCAAGCAACACCTTGCCATATTCCAGACCCCAAAATAATGTAGTCACGGTAACACCTCTTTTTATAGATTTAAAGTACCTAAAAGCACGCCCTCTCCGGCCTGTTCATTGCCGAAATACACCGGAACGTTATCCCTCTCGCGGAAGGCTCTCAGATACAGTGCATAAGTTTCTTTTCTGTCAGGCAGGGAAATGATGCCCTGCAGTTTCTTTTTCTCTCCGCTGCCCAGAGTCTGCAGCTGCCAACCGGTATTGGTCTTGTAATGCTTTCCCTTGGAATCCACTGCGGTAAGCACTGCGGAGATCTCGCGATAAGCGCCGGCAAAGCCTGTGTTTTCCAGACTGACCGTCACCTCTACTCTGTGATTGCCGGAGGCCTTGCCTGCATTTGCAGCCTTACAGTCTCTCACCAGGAAGCGGTATCCTAAGTGAGCCTCCATGTAATCGTACACATTTTTATAGACCCACACAGGATCTTCCGTCACCTTCTGTGCCTTCCAGCTATCCAGGACCTTGCTGTCGTACAGGCGATTCAGATAGGTGATATGTAACGTCTGAAAGTAAGTAAACAGTTCTTTCTGGGAAATGGTCTTGGAATAGCCATCTCCGTATACCGTTTCGCCGCCGTTGGGAACCAGTTTGCAGATACTGCCGATGAACTCCAGCTCCTTCTTGCGGTTCCAGGAACCTTCCCAGTCCGTATATTCGTCCGGCATCAGGGAAAAGGTACCGATGTCGGTATTGGATCCTAACAATCCATCGTTATAGAAGCCGATCCCTACGCGACCCAGGGCTTCGTAGTCCTGCTTGCGTCCGTAGGCCCAACGCAGATGGTAGGGACAGCGAACCGCTCTGTAGATCTCGCCGGCGAACTCTCTGTTCATGATATCCACCAGCTCCATAATATAGTGCTTGGACAGATATTTGGAACCGTGCATCTCGCCCCAGTTACCTAAGAGCACTCCCTGAAATACGAAGATCTTCTGACCGAACTCCCGCACCAGGGAACAGACCGTAGTCATGTGTTCCTTGACCTGTGCGAAGGAAGAGGGCTCTCGCAGCATAGACTTGCCTTCGTGATCATATACCACCCTGAGGATCAGATCCTTCTCATGATCCAGGAAGTAGTTGATCACTTCCCGCATCTGCTCCAGGGCAGCCTCGGAGAGACTCACGGAAGCATAGTTTCCGATATCCAGTACCAGGAGAAGCAGACGCTCCTCACTGCAGGCATAATACTCCCAGTCACTAAAGTTTGGCTCCTCGCCCACGGTATGGTGGATCAGGGGATAAAAGCCTCTATCCGGATTGTGGCGTACTTTCGTACTCTCCTTGTATTCAGTTTTTCGAAACAGTCTTCCGAAAAACATCTCAGTCCTTTACCTCCGGATCTACATGATACAGCTTCTCGCGTAGGAATACTGCGACGATGGAGAAGGTCATGCGGAACATATAGATGATGGGCTTCAAGCCGGAGTGCATGCTGATGCCTTCGGTTCTTACATGCATCACAGCGGGGATCTCTTCTACACGATATCCAAGCAGGATCATCTGAGTGATCATGTTGGCATCGGGATATTTGTCATCAAAATGGTTGTAGCCTGCATAGAAAGAAAAGGCTCTGGCACTTAAGCCCTGCAGTCCGGTGGTAGGATCGGTGATCTTTTTACCGGTGAACATTTTGATCAGGGTTCGGAATATGATATAGGCGATCTTCTTAACGGTGCTGGTGGGATAATCCTTCCAACCGTGAGTAAAGCGGGAACCCAGCACGATATCGGGACAATTGCCCTGCTCGTCGGCTCTGTTCAACTCCTCGTAGATCTTTTCCACATTGCACACATCATGCTGTCCGTCCGCATCCATCTGGATCAGATAGCGATAGCCGTGGCTCTGTGCATATTTGTAACCGATCTGCAGACCGCTGCCGTAACCCAGATTGTAAATGTGGGTCACTACCATGCAGCCGTGATCGAGAACCACCTGCTTGGTAGCATCTTTGGAAGCGTCGTTCATGACCAAAATATCCATCTTGTCTCCCAGGGGAGATGCCTTCAACTGGTCCAGAACCGGTCCGATATTTTTCTCTTCGTTATATGCAGGAATGATAACCAGCAATTCTTTTGTGGTTTTACTCATCTCATTCATCCTTCCATCAATGAAAGTAATAAGTGCACATCATTTCCGGCAGCCTCGTTCTTCATGTAGGCAGCCTGTGCCATGCGTTCCCTCTTCTCGGGATCTTCCAAAAGTTCCATGATGCCGCCATAGATACCCTCGGGGGTGAAATCACAGAGCAGACCGTCCACTCCCTGGATCACCTGCTCGCGGTTGCCGCTGCAGTCGGACACTAGGATCGGTCTTCCAAGGATCTGTGCTTCCTGAATGGCAATGCTCTTGCCCTCGAATCGACTGGCATGTACATAAAGGTCAGCCTGTTTCATATAGGGATAGGGGTTGGATACCGCACCGGGAAGGAGGAAATCCTCCGTCAGTCCCAGGGCCTGTATTCTTTCCTCTAAGAACTTTCTCTGGTCGCCCTCGCCAAGCACCGTCCAACGGGCTTTGACACCTGCGTCCTTGACCATCTTCATGGCTTCGATAGATACCTCGAAGGCTTTCTGGGTGGTCAGACGTCCCACGGAAAGGATCCGCACGCCATCGTAATCATCGGTAAAGCCTTCACCCTCCAGTGCCTTGGCACGAATGCCTGCGGGATTTAAGAGATTGCGGAATACCGCCGTCTTCTCCCCGCACTCGGGGTATGCTTTCAAAAATGCGGTCTTCACTTCGTCAGAGACAGTGAATACCTGATCCAGTTTCAGATAACATTCTCTGTCCAGGTCTCTGGTGTAGCCTGCCTGGGCATAGTCTACATGGACAAAGGCACACTTGCGCTTTGCCTTCACATGATCGGTCACATAATAGGTAGAGCCGCCCTCCAGATAAGCCACTGCAAGGTCATACTCTTCCTCAAAGCGATCCGCACCCTGGGAGAGCACTCTCCACAGCAGTTTGTCCGGCAGAAGCTTTCCTGCCTTCACCATGCGGAAGGAATGCTTCAAAAGGTAAGGAAGCAGTGTAAAGACCGTTCCTCTGCGGAACATGGACTTCAGTACTGTCTTCTTTAAGCCTTTCTTGCCTTCTGCGGAAAGCACGGAATGCTCATCATAAGCAGTATTTAAAACTTTAACATAGTCAGGTACCTTGGAGATCATCTCTCCCTGCCCCATAAGCACGAAAAGGTGTATCTCATTCTCCGAAGGATCGATGTTGCGAAGCAGTTCCAGAAGGGCTGTCTCCGCTCCTGCCTGACCCATGGTATTAATTACAAACAGTATCTTCCTCATTGCCGTTCACCTTTTCCAAAGCCTTCTTCATCTCTTCGTTCTCCTGCTTGAGCAGAGAGATCTGCATTGCCATCTCATTGGTCTTGCGCATCAGAGTGGATACGATACAGCTGAAGAAAAATGCGGCAAACAACATGGTGCAGACAACTAACAATGCCAGAACAAGACCGATCTGACTGATATATCTGTTCCAGCCGGCGGGACGAAGCAGAACACCTGCTGCCACGAGCACAAGAGAAACCACACCCCATACAAGGCTGAAGGGCTCATTGATCCTCTTGACCGCCAGAGAAGTGGTGGTAACAAAGAAAAGAACGCCTCCCAAAATCACCATCAGAATCTGTAAAATAAATCCGGGTTCCATAACATCCTTCCTTTCCGGTTCCTATCGAACCAGTCACTACACTAATTTGTCTTCTGAGCCTGTGCCGGAGCGGCGTTTCTGTCGAACACCTTACCCTCGGGACGTCTGCCCTCCGCTTTTTTCAAAAGGCTTCCCTGACAGAAAATATGTACATCCAGGTTTGCTTCCATATGACGAAGTCTCAGGTAAGCAACTGCCCATCCTGCAAGAGAACCTACTACCAGTCCCGTACCATACCAGATAACGGGGAACTTCAGTGCAAAGAAGCTGGTCACCGCAGTCACCACCGCAAAGCTCAACGCGGTCATAAGTGCACCGTTTAAGTCATTGAAATAGTACAGGAAAATAATGGCTGCATACATGGTAAAGAGGATAAAGTATCCTGCTGCCAGGCAAGGGTAGATCTGCATTACCATACCGCCCATACCGAACTGGGGCAGAATGATCATCGCCATAAAGAATACCACTACGGAAATAATAAACTGAATACGAACCAGGTTCATCAGCTCATCTGTCAGCTGCTCAAACATACGCTTCTTAGCATTGTAGATATCCATGCCTCGGCCACCGATAACGGCCTCGGAGTAATTCTTATATCTCTCATGGAAACGCATTTCCACTCTGGCGATGAAGATAACGCTGGCGGAAATATTGGTGAACATGGCGATACAGGTCGCCATATCGTACACGGGTGCACATACAAAACTCTTCACTACGATCAGCTGAAGATCGGAACTCCAGAAGAAGAAGTTGTGAAGGTATAATCCCAAAGTGTACAGGAAGTTGGTGAGAACCAACTGCCAGTACTTCTTGAAATAGGTGAATACTTTCTTGTAATTACCGCTGTTCTCACGGAAGTAGCTCTGGATCAGCGCATATTCCAGACTGCCGATCAACAGAAATCCTACATCCAAGGACACCAGCATTGCGAAGGTAACGCTTACGTGGAAGAAGTATACCAGCACCAGTGACAGGAGCACCGTCACCACCATACCGATCAGGAAGTAGAAGGAGATATTCTTGTAAACCTTACAGATGGACATATAGAGCATGGAATAAAAGACAAACATCAATGCCATATATCCACAAAATCCTGCGAATACGAAGAAGATATCCACCTTTCCTACGATATACTCGTGGACACAGAAGGGAACGCCCAGAAGCACACTGAGGATGGTATTCATAAACAATCCCACATAGAAGCAGGGCAAAATGTCGGCGTATTTTTCCTCATAAATGATATCGGAAAGATACTTGGACAGCACCGCGTTGAAGGGGGATGCGGTCAGCAGACCGAATATGAAAATATACAGAACCGTACAGGAATACAATTCTCTGGTTGCGTAACTAATCTTGGAAAAGCCCAGCAAATACTGCATCAACAGAACCGCTATGATAACTAAGAACATGGGGGCCACCGTGATCATGGTGCTGTATCCGGCACCGAAAAGGTTGGTGGCAATTGTATTCTTGCTATAAATTTTATTAAGCTTTACACCTATACCTGCCATTTTTTACTCCAAAATATCTGTGGTAAATGTTTTATAGATCTCTTTGTATTTCGCCTGCATCTGCTCGATCTTGAAATACATATGAGCTCTGTTGTAGCCGTTGTTGCCCATCTCTTCTCTAAGTTCGGGGTCTGTTGCCAGTTTCACCATGGCATCCGACAATTCCTGCACATTCATGATGTGGGTCAGGATACCGCCGACGCCGCAGGTATCTCCCTCTTCTCCGAAGATCAGTTCTCGACAGTTACCTACCGCTGTAGCGATGACCGGCTTCTTAGCCGCATAGCTTTCCAGAATGGTAAGGGGCTGGCCCTCACTGATACTGGTCAGCAAGGTAAAGTCCATACGTCCCAGATACTCTCTGACGTTGATTCGTCCGGTGAATACCACATCCTGCAGATCCAGAAGTTCTACCAGTTCAAAACATTCCTGGGCATACTCGGGATCCTCATCCGTAGGTCCCATGATCCAGAGCTTCAAGTTCGGGATCTTCTGCTTTGCAAAGGAGAAGGAACGGATCATGGTCTTAACGTCCTTGATGGGAGTGACACGAAGCACCGCTCCGATATTGATAAAGCCTTCATCCTCGGGCTGTTTGCCGGGAAGGTTCTCGAAGTTGTTGACTCTGATACCGTTGGGGGTGATCACGGTCTTCTCGGGAAGACATCCCAGTTCGATCTGCAGTTCTCTTGCATGACCGTACAAACTGGTGACCATGTCGGCATAGTCATATGCCAGACGGGACATCTTACGGAACTGCTCGATCCAGATGTTCTTGTACACGCCGCCTACCCAGTTGGCCTTCAGGATCTCTTCCTCACGCTCACGGGTATAGATACCGTGCTCGGAGATCAGCAGACCGCAGTTATATTTATATTTCGCCATACTTCCCAGTACGCCTGCATAACCGGTAGCAACGCAGTGATACAGGTCAGCCTTGGGAATGTCTGTATTCATGATCAGGAACAGAGGCAGGTAGATGGAACGCATGGTCCACAAAAAGTCGGAGAATGCGATCTGAGGGAACTGCTCGTCATATACTTCCTCAACGATTCGCAGAAAATCCTCACCCATCAGCAGATCATCAATGGACAATTTCTCGTCCTGCAGCAGATCGAACAGCACCGGCCAGTCGATACGGTGGTTCATGATGATGCTTCGAAGGGCTCTGTACTGACTTCTGTTCAGTTTTACTTTCTTTCTCTTCTCTTTGGCGTTCCAGTCATAATCGTCCAGGTATGCCTCGTATACCGCCGAAACATTGTTCGGCAGTTCATACTGAAACTTACCGCTCTGGCTTCTGTCTGAAATGATAGCCAGCACCACGAATTCAACTTTCGGGAAAACGGTGATCATGCTGTTGATCCAGCTGGAAACACCGCCCACTACATAAGGGTAACAACCCTCTGCCACAATACAAATCTTCATTTCTTTCTACCTATTTGCTAAAAATATGAAAAGGACCGTTGTACCGATATACATTGTCAGCCTTCTTCAGTTCGATCTCCACATGGCTGTCTTCGGTATGGATCAGGTACACATCATTCTCGATCTTTCTGAAGGAACCGTTCTTCACGTTGCTGACCTTCTCACCGTGAGTACGCAGCAGGAACCATCCATCGGAACCGGTCTGTACAACGTCCAGACTGATCACATTGTCTACGCGCTCTTCTTTATAATTCATATTCAACAGAGTTCTGGCTCTGTGGTCGCTGACGGAAAGAGTGGTCTGATCGAACTTTTTAAACTTGGTGTAATATCCCGCAATATTGCTGGCTACGGAATCCACGAAGAACTGCCACTGATGCTCCTCCTCGGTAGGCCAGAGCACATTGTGCATGTCGATCATCATATTGGTGTAAGCAAGGGCTGTATTCACGCCGCGGATCTCCAGATCCTTTCTGTAGGAATACTCCTGAGCCTTGTGAGTCACACCCTGCACCGTGGTATAGTCCGTATAATATCCCAGCAAAGGAAGCTTGCCTGCATCCTCACAGGTGATGGTATGGATACCTTCCACACCGTCTTCATTTTCGATCATCTCACGGAATTCACCGGAAAGTTCGTCGATATAGTAAGCGCCGAAATTATACTTTACATCGGCTGTATGATAGAAATCCTGATCCAGTCCCGCTTTGGTCTTCAGGGAGAAGGCTCCCTGGAAACGAAGGGATCTTCCGGCTTCCGCGCCTACCTCCTTCATCTGCTGCAGATAGAAGGTAAGCAGACCTTCATCCAAAGTGGAAGAATCTCTGTAATCATATTTGGTACTGATGAAGCAGGTCAGCTTCAGTTTGTTCTGCAATGTAACGGACAGCATGTTGGGCCATACGATATCACGCAGGAATGCGGTGGTATTTCGGCTGTATACCTCTTCCATCACCTCGCTGTTCTCATTGGAAAGGGAAGGATATTCCACCACGGAAACGTTCTGCGCATTGACAACAGGATAGATGGCATAATCGTTGCACTCATACAGGAACGCACTTAAAAGTCCCAATCCGGTAAGATCGGACATATAATCACCGTTGACACCGAATACCATGGCATCGTTGTAGGTATTTCTCCAGATCAGTCTGGGATACTTTTCACGATCCACAGAAGGCTCATCCTTGATGCCCATCATGTAAGTCTTGGTACCCTTGCCGCAGATATACCAGGGCACAGACTCGTCAAAGTCGTAGGCCTCGATCTCCTTGCCGTTGGTATCCTGGGGAAGGAACGTGATCGCACCGCCTAACAGAAGGCCGTCAAACAATTCCACACCGTCGATGGAAGTGCTTTCCATTCTCGCCATGGAGATACCTAACATTTCCTGCAGGTTACTGCTCTTTGCCACATCACTGTAAGGAGGCAGTGTACAGAACACAACGGGGACACCGTAAGAGGTCAATTTCTCCACCGCCTTCATCTGAGGCAGGATATCTTTGCTGGCCGCATCGATCAGGACCATCTTGGGCAGAAATTTGGGGTTGGCAAGAATATTCTCCGACTTACCGTAGTCGTAGAGATTATTCTTGGTGTATACACTCCACTGCTTTACGATATCTGTCACGGCACTGTTTTTATCACCCCAGTAAGCGATATACTCACCGCTTTGATAATCCATGGGGCTGCCTGCCACGGTACCCTTCCAGGCTAAGTTGCCGCTCTCCAGATATTTGTTAAAATATGCATTTGTCTCGTACTCATTGCCGTTTTCCTTGATGATCTGTGAAAACTGGAACATGAACACGATCACGATCATCATGACGCAAATGACTATAAAATTTCTACGGGATATCATTCCTTGCCACCTTCTGCTTTTGCAGCACTCATCCTCTTATCGGAACACTCTCAACAGTTCCAGGGTCTCACTGTCAACTACAACAGTGGATTGCTTCAAAGCCTCAACAACCTCAAAAAATTTATCCTTACGTCCTGCGTTAAAGTACAGCTTCAACTGACAGGTGTAAGTCGCAAGTGAGTTGGGGAAGTACAACTTCGCCCTCTCGCACCATTTTTCACACTTGGAATATTCACGGACCTCCAGAAGTCTCTTGCACAAAGTCTCATACTTGGTGCTGGAAAGACGCTCCGGGAATCTCTGGAACAGGATCTCGGAGATATCATCCATCAGGCACACGAAATTGCTCTGCTCCATCTGGTTGAATACCCTCTGCTCCAGGATCGGGTTCATATATTCCACAAGGTTTTCAATATAGTCAGCCTGATGTTCTCCGTCTTCCATAGCCAGTTTCTTCTGCTGGTCCACATACACACGGAAATCGTTCAAGGCGTCCTGAAGTACCGATGCCGCATAGTGAGCGGTCTCGGTATCCTCGCTGTCCAGCGCCAAGGACAGAGAAGCAAGATACTCTCTGATGTCTCCGCGGACAACGTTCATCATCAGCTGTCTCAGATCCTTATGGTTGGTGATCTCAATTGCTTCCTCGATGGAAACGATATTTCTCTCCTGCTCTTCCTCCGCACGAACCGCAGTCTTGACACGTTCCTTACTGAAGATGACATCTTCCAGATCCACAGGCTCGGAAAGGAATACTCTGTACCATACATAGGCCAGGAGATAAAAGAGCGGTCCGATGACCGGGCACAGGATCATAATAATGAAAGATGCTACGTCATTCTGATTCTGTACTTCTTCATCTCTTATCTTGTTCCAAAGAAAATAGATCACTGCCACCACCAGGTTCAGGAGCAAAATGATGAAAAATATGATTAATCTGCTTTTACCTGTCACTGATTGATCTCCCCTAAAATAACACTGTCATAACCGATCTCTGCCAAACGTCTTACAACAGGCAGCGCTTCCTCATGGTTGGTATTGGAAAGCAATACACATACATTGCCGTTCTTTACACGGCCTACATAGTCATGATTACGAAGCTTGGTGGAGATCTGGTCGCCTACCTTCTTGTAATCCATGCCTTCTGTCTCCAGAATACGGAGTACGGTACAGGAGGTGTAACCCTTCTTCTCCGCCTTCATATATGCATCCACAAGCGCGGTGAAAGCATCTGCTTCCATCAGCTTGGAACCTTCGATATAACGCTCCTGCTCCAGCAGTGCAAGATACTTGTTTGCACGGACCATTGCATTACCGATCAATGCGCTGACAACTACCAGCTGGTTTGCCTGACCCAGAGTCATGCTCTCCCAGGGAAGTCCCCAGATCATAACGATGATCTGCAGATTGCCGTCATCATCGTAGACACCGTTTGCCATCAGAGGATAATTGTCATCCAGCTTACGGTTGATGAATACCTTTCTGTCGCAGATCGCTTCATATACCTCACCCAGTTCCGCATAACGGATGGAGTTGCCCAAGGAACGAGCCTTAGGGCTGGTAGCGGAGAACAGTCTTGCGTAGGAAGCGCCGGCACCGTGTACGGTGTAGATGGCTACATCCTCACTCTTCATCAGCTCACCGATGGTCTCACCTGCATAGAACAGTACTTCCTCCTGGCTGTAATGCTCCAGTCTGGAGGTGATCTTGTAGATCTTACCTACGGAATCACTCTGGTTTACCAGCTGGGTCTCCAGAGCATCCTTAACACGCACGTTACTGTCGTTGATATCCTTGATATCGCTCAGCTGGGTAGTGAGGAACTCTCGCTCCGTGATCTGCTCACTGCGCAGCTTGGTGATGGTATCTCTCATGTAACCCACAGTCAGACCCAGAATGAAGAGCTGTGCAATCCAGATATAGGTACCGCTGTCCAGCATCAGTTCGAAACCGGTTCTGTCGTACATCTGGCGGAAACAGTATCCTGCCGTCGCCAGCGCTGCGGAAATGATGGACTGCTGCTGACCGTATACGATGGCAAACAACAATACATACAGAAGATAAAAGTCCAGGTTAGAGAAGTAGGTACTTCCCACCGCACGGTTATTTAACATAAAGAACACGATGAATAACACAAAGTTCTCGATGAAGGGGAATACATTGCGCAGGAATTCATCCATGTTTTCCATCAGCATGTCGCGAAGGGATTTTTTCTTCTTCTCGCCATACAGGAAGCTTCTCTTGTACTTCTTCATATGATCTGCGATACGCTTGACGATATTGTCGCGGTCACAGAGGAAGGTGGTGCCGAACTCCTCCTGGAAACGCTTTGCGGAGAGGATGTTTCTCTTGGCGTTGGTTCCCACGGACACGATCTCGATGTTGAACCAGGTATTCTTTCTGATCTGCTCTGCCAGCTCTCGCTCTGTCACCGGTGTCTGTGCAGACACATGGTACAGACCATACTTACTGCCATGAGCGGCAACCACACGGTAGATGTATTCGATGGCATCCGCTGCGTAGAGCATGGAGAAGGTATGATTCTCTCTGATGGTGATGATATTTTTATCCAATGCTTCCAGACACATTCTGGTACAGTAGTCGGTCACATCCGCCATACTGTCGGGGATACCGTACACCTGATCCAGACGAAGCACTACGATATCTCTGCCCAGATTCTTTCTGTGATTTTCACACATTTCTTCCGCCTGGGTCAGAACGATGCTCTTCAATCCTCTGGGCTTGGGGATCACTTCCTCTGTGATATCCTCATCATAGCTGTCTTCATAGACCTGCTCGGAGGACAACAGAATGAACTTGCCGGAATTGCTCATGAGGTAGCCCATCATGATATTCATCATGCCTGCAGAGAATTTCACTGCATCACTCTCTTCCTTCCAGTTGAAGTTCGTATCATATGCACCCATGAAGATCGTAACATCGGGACTGATACTCTCGAAAATTTCGTTCAGGCAGTTCGCATTATACGGAAAATGATATTTTTCAAATGCTTTCTGGTAAGGCTGCTTGGTATCTCTGGAACCGGTCAACAGATATACTCTGTGACCCTCCTTATTCAGCTTAACGATCAGATTGTTCGTGAGACTGCTGCAACCGCCTATCAACAGAACGTTCATAGCCTTTTAACTCCTCTTACTTCTTACTAACGTAATTTGATAATGTCTGCAGGAACTCCTCCACATCACTTCGGAGCATCTCTGCATCGACACCGTATTCCTCTTGTAACTTCTTTACCACTTCATCTTCGGAACATCCTTCCTGCAGGAAAGTCCAGATATCCGCACCCACCTCATTGAGTTGGAGCGGCTTTTTATACGGTCGCCCGGATTGTGTAATATCCAACAGAAAATAGGTTCCGGCGACGCGGCGAAGGGTATACCCGGCTTTGATTTTACTCATATCGAATTCCATATCAGTAAACCACCTTTTTTTAGTCAATACATTATAGCACTTTTTTTGTCAAAAATACAGGATTTTCGACGATAAACTGTTACTTCCGGCATAAACTCCCCGGCTTCTGCCGCAAATTATCGGCGTGGCCCGTTCCAAAGACAAAATATGAGCAAATTCCGCACAAATTTTGGTTTCTAAGAACGAAAAAAGCCTGCGCAGTGCTCCCGAGGGAACACTCCACAGACTCTTATGTCGATACTATTCAGCCACTATGATTTTAGTAAGTATTGATATCAGTTTTTGTTGTTTTGCTTCGCAACGAAGCAATTGTACACCATAAGCAGCGATTTGGCAACTACTTTTATGATGTGAATTTTTCATCCGAATTCGGAACTTATTTTACGGTAACTGCAGTGATGTGAGCATCGGGTCCCTCGTACCAGTACAGGAAACCGGTCACATCAACGGTGGAACCTACTTCAAGGTTACCAACGGTATTGTAAAGCTCCTCGTCGCTGCCGTTCAGATAATACTCCAGGCAGAACTCAACGGTAACGCCATCCTTAGAAAGGGTTACGTAGATGTCATCGCCGGGCTGATAGTTCTTGTAGGAAACTGCCTCAACAGTCATATCCTGGAAAGAAACCAGCTGGTTCATGTAAGCAGCGATCTCATCGGTACCTACCATTGCGGTTACGTCCTTTGCCTCTGCAATGAAGCTGTCGCCATCCTCAACGAACTCGAAGGTAGCATCGGTGATCTCAACCTCGCCTGCCCACTCAGCCTTGAAGCCGTGAACAAGGATCTTTGCACCGGGAACAAGCTTAGCAGCGTCCTCTTCGGAACAAGCCATCTCATAGATGAAGTATGCGCCGTCTGCATCTGCTGCATATACGGTTACCTTGTTGTCCCACCAGGACTGATGAGCCTGAACATACATTACAACATCAACTTCGCTCTGAAGCTCTGCTGCTACATACTCAGCGTAGGTCATGCCTGCTGCGGTCTCAACGATCTCTTCAGAACTTTCTTCAGTGCTCTCTTCGGTGCTCTCTGCTACGGAAGATGCCTCAGAAGAAGCAACGACCTCAGAAGAGGAAGCAACGGGAGTAGATTCGGTGGTCTCAGCCTTGCCGCATCCAACGAATGCAAGAGCAAGTACCAGTGCCATCATGCCGGGAAGTAATTTTTTCATAACATTTCTCCTTTTGATAAAAAACTTGGTGAAAACAGGCTCTCATAGGACCTTTTTTCATCCTTTGATACATGGTTACATTTATCAAAAGGTTATTATACTAACATTTTTTCAGAAATCAATAGTTTTTTTGCTTTGTTTTCTGCGCTCATACAGAAAGCTGCATACAACATATGCGATGATTCCCGCCCAGGTCAGGCCCAATGTCGCTAAAAGTGCTACCGCCGTACCCGGCAATTTGCCCAGATCCGCCTTCACATTGGCGGTACCTGTTCCCTCGGGATTCAGATGATAGAGAGCCATGGTATCGCTGTAGAGTTTCTGCAGGAATTCCTCATCCACCGTCTGTTTTCTGCGCACGGATTTGTGCACGGTCTCGATCATCTGACCGGCAGCATCACGCAGGGAAGCGGAACCGTTGAATACGGGAGTGACGAAGGTATCCTCCACATAGGTCAGTAACACCTTGGATGCGGCGATCTTCACCGCATAAGGTTCACTGCCGTCTTTGTTTCTGCCGTTTAAGTATTCTTTGTACTCTTCCGTCTGCTGCGCCTTGTTGGTGACAGGGACATATCCTTCCGTCTCCGCATAAGCGATCTGTACTTCGTCGGTGAGCAAAAACTGTGCAAAGAGCCAGGATGCCAGCACTTCCTGGTCATCGGGCTTCTGGAAGATACATACGGAAGGTCCCTGAGAGATCATCTTTCTGTTCTCGGGATCATACTGAGGCACGGGGTAAACTACTGTTTCAAACTTGACCACCTTGTCGGCGCTGATATCCAAGAGAGGCGCCTCGGAGCCCATCCAGGTAGAGCCCGCGGTGGAATCCACTGCGAAGAGACACTGGCCTGCGTTTAAGAAGTTGGCAGGATAGCCGGACATCTTAAAGGTGGAGAAGGCGCCGGTCTGTGTGTGCTCCGCTACGGTCTTTAACACATCTTCCATGGTTTCATTGAAAATATTGATTCGTCCGTCTCCGGTAGCATAGCCTGCTCCCTTCTGACGAAGGATCTGGATCATCATATTGTCGGTAGACTTATAGATGAAAGGGATCATGACTGTCTGACCGTTTACCGCGAAGGTTCCGTCAGCATTCTTCTTCATAGCCGCCTCGGATACTTCCCAGATAAAATCCCAGGTAAGCACCTCCTCCGGCAATGTATAACCCATTGCTTCCACATAGGTCTTGTTTACATAGCAGGCTTCCGTGGAGCGCATGTAGGGAATGGCATAATGGTTGTCGGCGATACGGCACTCATCCAGAAACTGAGGAACGATCTCCTCCTGCTTCGGAGAGTCAAAGAGAAGTTCGCTGCCGCCCAGACCATACTTTTTATTTGCAAACAGGTCATCCAGAGGAACCACCGTATTCTTACCTGTCATATAGGTAGCGATGTGGTCCGGGTAGGTGATGCACACATTGGGTGTGGTACCGGTAGCAATATTGGTGATGACATCGTTGTAGATCTTGCCGTAATCGGTATACAGACGCAGGTTTACAGTGATGTTGGGGTACAGCTTCTGAAAATCCTCAATGGATTTTTCATAGATCATGGTCTGATTCTTGTTGGTATCGTTCTTGGCCCAGAAGGTGATCTCGTACTTCTTGGAAGTGTCAAAGCTTTCCGGCGTCTTGAATTCATCGATCTCCTTGGAACCGTGGCAGGCTGTCAGCAGACAGGTCGCCATACAGAGGAGTACGAACCGTGTTATTCTTTTCATCATCCCTTCAGTCCTCCTCTGGATACACCGGCCATGATCTTCTTTCTGAAGATCAGAAACAGCACGATCAGCGGCAGGGAAACTGCCACAACTGCTGCCATCATAGCAGGGATATTTTCACGGCCGAAACCGTTCTCACGGATCTCCTGAATACCGTTGGATACCAGGAAATAAGCGGAATCGTCGGTGATCAGTCGAGGCCATACATAGGAGTTCCAGCACTCGATGACCTTCAGGATCACGATGGTGACGATGGT
>JAKSRX010000039.1 GCA_024403365.1 Acetatifactor sp.
TGCTCCAAGAGCCTCCAGCTTCTCGATGGTCTCAATAGGCTTCTCACCATGCATATACTTGATACCAGTGAAATCCTTGATCTGTCCGATAAACAAGGTAACTGCGATACCTGCGGTAAAACCGGTGGTAATGGTGTAAGGAATGTATTTTAAGAGTGCACCGAATCGGAACAATCCCATAACGATCAGGATGATACCTGCCATAATGGTAGCTACCATCAGGCCCTCGGTTCCGTCCTTGGCAACGATGCCTGCTACGATGGTAGCAAATGCTGCGGTAGGTCCTGCGATCTGTACTCTGCTTCCGCCCAGAAATGCTACCAGGAAACCGGCAACGATTGCGGTATAGATACCTGCCTCAGGTCCTACACCGGAAGCGATCGCCAGCGCAATAGACAGGGGAAGCGCAATGATTGCTACGATGATACCTGCGATGACGTCCTTCACAAACTGATCCTTTGTGTAGGTCTTCATCACAGAAAAAAGCTTCGGTTTTAACTTTTCCATGATTGGTTCTGTCCTTTCTCTCTCGACAAACTAACAAAAATCCGTGTCAATTCAGGAAAAACGCGAACTGACACGGACACTATATTATTCCAAAAAATGTTCGAATGCAATACACTTTTTGATGGTATTTCAAAGATTCTTATATCATTCTTAGACACAATGACCAATGTAGTAGAATCCATGGCAGGTATCCAGTGATACAGGCAGGATCTTGCCGATCATAGAGACATCTCCGGGCACATGAACGATGGTATTGTTGGAAAGTCTTCCGGTGACCATGGTGCTGTCATTCTCATTCACTTCCTCGATCAACGCATCCATGATCTGACCCTCATACTTCGAAACCTGTTCCTTTGCAGTCTCCTGCACTACCTTTAACAGTTTATCAAAGCACACCTTCACCTGTTCCTCAGGTACCTGATTCTCCATGCTTGCTGCAGGAGTACCGGTTCTCTTGGAGTAGATAAAAGTAAAGGCATTGTCGTACTTGACCTTGCGAACCACATCGATGGTCTCTTCCACATCCTCCGGTGTCTCTCCGGGGAAGCCTACGATCAGGTCTGTGGTGATGGCGATATCCGGGATCTCACGTCTGATCTTCAGAGCCAGATCCACATACTGCTCCTTGGTATATCTTCTGTTCATGGCTGTCAGGATCCTGGTGGAACCGCTTTGCAGAGGAAGATGCAGATGCCTGCAGATCTTCTTGGACTCTTTCATTACCTGGATCAGTTCATCGGAAAGATCCTTGGGATGACTGGTCATAAAGCGGATCCTCTCAAGTCCTTCTATCTTTTCTACACGTCGAAGCAACTCTGCGAAGCTGATAGGGTTCTCCAGATTCTTACCGTAGGAATTCACATTCTGTCCCAACAGCATGACTTCAACCACGCCGTCAGCTACCAGATTCTCGATTTCCTTAATGATCTCCTCCGCGGAACGGCTTCTCTCACGACCGCGCACATAAGGCACGATGCAATAGCTGCAGAAATTATTGCAGCCGAACATAATATTGATACCGGATTTAAAGCGGTATTTTCTCTCTACGGGAAGGTCTTCCACGATCTGCTCGGTATCCTTCCAGATATCCACGATCATACCGTCTGCTTCAAACATTCTGCAGAGAAGTTCCGCAAACTTGAAGATATTATGGGTTCCGAAGATCAGATTTACAAAAGAATAACTCTTGCGGATCTTCTCGATCACGGAAGGCTCCTGCATCATACAACCGCAGAGTGCGATCTGCATCAGGGGATTGCGTCTCTTATATCCATTCGATTTACCCAGAGGTCCATGAGGCTTCTGATTGGCATTGTCACGGACGGTACAGGTATTGAATATAACAAAGTCTGACTTCTCACTTTCCGTCACCTCAAATCCTACTTTCTGCAGGATTCCCACCAGTTTTTCGGAGTCTCTGGCATTCATCTGGCAGCCGAAGGTGGTGACGCAACAGGTCGGAACATGTCCCAACTGCTCCGCAAACTGTTCCACATGAGCCTTTGCCTTCGCCATAAAATAATACTGGCGTCCGGTCTCATCCTCGGGTGGGATGGTATTTAGATCTATTTTATCCATAAGCAAATCGTTCTGCATTCTGTAAAAACCTTTCTATTTCTTCTGAAAGTCCGCATATTTCGCGGAAAGTTTGATCAAAAGCTCTGTCACCGTCTCCATAGACTGTACACAGGCATACTCAAAGCGGCTGTGATAATTAGCGCCGCCCGTACAAAGATTGGGGCAAGGCAGTCCCATATAGGAAAGTCTGGAACCGTCTGTACCGCCTCTGACAGGGCTGATACGAGGCTCGACGCCCAACTCCTTCAGCGCCTCACAGGCATTCTCCATAAGATGTGCATGAGGCTTCAGAACCTCTTTCATATTGTAGTAGGAATCCTTCACCTCACAGATCACGGTACCCTCCCCGTACTTGCGGTTCAGGAAAGCCGCACACTCTGCGAAAAAGGCTTTCTTCTGTTCAAAAAGTTCCATGCTGTGATCACGGATGATATATTCCATCACCGTCTTCTCCACATTTCCTTCCATCTTATCCAGATGATAGAAGCCTTCATAGCCACAGGTATACATGGGATTCTCAAACACGGGAAGCAAGCTGTGGAATTCCTGACCGACTAAAATGGAATTGATCATCTTACCCTTGGCATCTCCGGGATGTACGCTTCTGCCGTTTACGGTGATCTTACCGGATGCAGCATTAAAGGTCTCATCCTCCAGCTCTCCCAGGGTTCCTCCGTCTACCGTAAATGCAAAATCCGCGCCGAAGGTCTCTACATCAAAGAAGTCCGCGCCTTCCCCGATCTCCTCATCCGGCGTAAAGCCCAGACGGATCTTACCGTGGCGAATTTCAGGATGCTTCAAGAGATACTCAGCGGCCGCCATGATCTCAGCAATGCCTGCCTTATCGTCAGCCCCCAGCAAAGTGGTGCCGTCAGTGACGATCAGATCCTTTCCCACCAGATCCAGGACCTCAGGAAAATCCGATACCTTAAACAGGATCTGTTCCGCCTCATTCAGGAGAATATCCTTACCGTCATACCCTTCTACGATACGAGGCTTCACATCGGTATCTGTTACCGCGGGACTTGTATCCATATGGGCAATGAAGCCAAGCACCGCGCTCTGCTCACAGCCTTCAGAGGCAGGAACGGATGCATAGATATAACAATGTTCTTTATCATAAGTGATCTCACAGGCTCCCATAGCCTCCAACTGGCTGACAAGCAGTTCCGCCAGTTTGTGCTGTTTCATGGTGCTGGGATGCAGTCCACTGGTCTCACTGGACTGTGTATCTATTTTGACATATTCCAAAAACTTCTCAATGGTTGCAGACATAACAAGTTCCTTTCCGTTACATTTCATAATAGTGTAGCACAAGCGCGATATTATCTCAATGCTTTATGCATTTCACCCTCAAAAATGTGCAGAATACCCCGTTGCCTGTTGCCAAGGTCTGAAAGCTTCGATATGATACAGACATAGCAAACAGGAGGCCATCCATGAAAGTAACGATAGAAAAGATCCTTACCGGCCAGGACGAACTGATCATCCGCTGTAAGGAAGAGACCCCGTTGATCCGCCAGATAATGACTCTGTTGGATGAAAGCACCGGAAAGATCTATGTTTTGAAGGAGAAAGAAAAGCATTTGCTGCCGCCCTCACAGATCCTGTATCTGGAGAGCGTGGACGAAACGACCTATGTCTATACCAGGGACGATATCTACGTCTACCCCGCTTCTCTTTCCTCCTTTGAGGGACTTGAGACTCCGGAAGTATTCTTCCGCTGCAGCAAATCTATGATCATCAACATCCGATATGTGGAGCGGCTGAAGAGCCTTCCTTACAACAAGATCGATGCCGAACTCACCGGCGGGGAGCATGTGATCATCAACCGCCACTATGCCGCAACATTCCGTGAGCTGTTACGAGGAGGAAAATCATGAAGCGTTTTAAAAAATATCTCTTATCCGAGATCAATATTGAATTCAAAGCCTGTTTGTACTTTTTCGCTTTTCTGTTTTATGTGTGCTGCTGTCTCTTTTTCGCAAATGGTGAAACCACTGTCTCCATGCTGCACATGGCAGAGATCATCCTGGCGACATATTGTATGGGATACCTGCAGGTCTTTCTGTTAGATAACTTCGAGGAAGCCGAACAGCTGACTCCCAGATATGTCATATATATGCTGCTCTGTTCTTTCGTGTATGCAACACTGGATTACCTGTTAGGCTGGACATTCCACAGCATAGCACTCGCTGTAGGATTCTTCTTCTATTCCCTGCTCTGTTACCTGTGTGTGTTCCTGATCTACAAGCTGCGCCGCACATTCGAATCCGAGCAATTAAACAACGATCTGATGTCCTTCAAAAATCAATTGAATCAGGAGGAAGGAAATGAGTAATTTAGCCATCGATATTCAACATTTGACGAAAACATATGGTAAAAACCGAGGCGTGTCTGATTTGACTTTGCAGGTCAATGAGGGTGAGATCTTCGGTTTCTTAGGTCCTAACGGTGCCGGTAAGTCCACTACGATCAGAAGTATGCTTGGTCTGATCCGCTATCAGAGCGGTTCCGTACAATTGCTGGGTTCCGATCTGGCAACCAATAAGGAAGCATTGCTTCGAGAGATCGGCTACCTTCCCTCAGAAGTTATGTACTATCCTTCTATGAAGGGAATCGATGTGATCAAGTATGCAGCAAGTATGCGCGGCATGGATTGTTCGGAAGAAGCAGCCAAGCTCTGCGAAAGGCTGAAGATCGATACCGAAAAACGCATTGAAGAACTCTCCCTGGGCAACCGCAAAAAGATCGGCATCGTCTGTGCCATGCAGCATAAACCCAAACTTTTGATCTTTGATGAGCCCACCAGCGGTCTGGATCCTCTGATGCAGGCTGAGTTCTTCAAACTGGTAACAGAATACAATGCTCAGGGTACCACCTGTTTTCTTTCCTCTCACGTCCTCTCTGAGATCAAGAAATATTGTGAACGTGTGGCTATCATCAGAGAAGGTCATCTCATCAAGACCGATACCGTAGAAAATCTGCTCTCCTCCCAGGGTAAGATCGTGAAAGTATTTGTAGACGGTGAATACAGCACCTTCCGTCATGCAGGTACCATTCCGGAACTGTTACAGCAGCTGGAAGGTAAAAACATTACCGACCTGGAGATCACCGAACCTGACATCGAAGATATCTTCATGAGCTTTTATGAGGAGGATAACAAATGAAACTCTTAATACAGGAATGTAAACAGAATAAGAAAAGTTTTCTGATCTGGGCCATCTGCCTTCTGCTGATCAATGTGGGCTGTATCCTTCTCTACAAGACCCTGGAGGACAGTATTCAGGGCATCGCAGAAACCTACTCCAATATGGGAGCCATGTCAGCAGCCATCGGTATGGATAAATTAAATCTTGCTACCGTAGAAGGTTATTACGGTTCCGAGATCGCCATGATGTTTAATCTGGGCGGTGCTTTATACGCAGCTCTCTTGGGAATCGGCCTTCTTTCCAAAGAAGAAAGCGGACACACTGCCGAATTTCTTCACACCCTGCCCATCTCCCGTACCGCGATCTATCTGTGGAAATATGTGGCTTCTTTTCTGTTGATCATAGTTTTCAATCTGATCAATATCGCAGGCAATCTTCTGTCATTAAACTACGTAGGCGATTTCACCATGAGCCATGTACTTCTTTATCATGTTGCTGCCTTTCTGATGCAGATCGAGATCATGACCATAACCTTCTGTATCTCCGCATTCAACAAACAGATCCAGACCGGTGCCGGATTGGGACTGGCGATCCTTTTCTTCGCTGCAGATATGATGAGTCGTATCCTTCCCGATCTGGAAAAGTGTAAATATATTACACCTTTTTATTATTGTTCCGCCGCTGACATCTTTACCGAAGGCAAATTGGATCCCGTACTTCTCTCCATTGGAATGTGCATCACAGTCCTTTGTCTGATCATCGGAGGCATCCAATATAACCGAAAAGATCTTTCCGCATAGAAAAAACTCCACCCATCAGGGTGGAGCTTTTTTATGTCTCTATAGCAGATCATTCGTTCACTTCTTCGCAGAAATACATTCTGGATGCAAAATCCTGATAGAATCTTACCTGTTCATTGTATCCGGTACCTGCAAAGCCCTGTTTGCATTTCACGCCCGCATACATCAGTTCATCTCCGTATGCCAGAAGATCCTCTTTCTCGCCATCCATCTTCACGAACTTCGCCACCAGATCATGCACCAGGGAATCCTGCTTGATATGGATGGGAGCCACGGTATTCACCAGGTCACCGAATCCTTTTACATTGTACTTCAGTTCCCTGTTGTAGAAATGATACAGGGCATCCTCTTTTAGACCCGCTGCATGATATTCCAGATAGGGACTGTTAGGTACTACCAGTTTCTGTAATGTAATGCCCACAGCCTTGCTTCGGTCTTCGGATACGCAATTCCAAATCATACAATTCTCGCTGCTTCGACTTAACGCACTTAAGGGAGTTTCTGCGGGATATCCGTTATTACCGCGAATAAACGTACCGAACTGCAGTACCTCTCTCCATTTCTTGTAGAGAAGGATCTGCTCTTTCACTGCCTCCAGGTCTTCCTTCTTCATGTCACAGAAATTGCACTCATATCCGCAGACACCAAAGGCCGCCACATGAAATCTGGTCTCCAAAGGTGTGACACGTAAAGTCTGATGGTTAGGGCAGGAAGAAACATGAGCACTGATGGTAGACAAGGGATATCCGTAACTATATCCGTTCTGGATCTCTGCCCGACAGATAGCATCCGTATTATCGCTGGCCCAGATCTGAGGGAAATAACACAGAATGCCCAGATCAAAGCGATTACCGCCGGAAGCACAGCCCTCGAATAGAATGTGAGGGAATCGTTCTGTCAATTCTTTCATGCAATGATACAGTCCCAGTACATATCGATGGAATACTTCTCCCTGTCTACTGCTTTCCAGGAAAGGTGCATAGGCATCCGAGAAGATACGGTTCATATCCCACTTCACATAGGAGATATCCGCTGAGGCAAATACCTTCGTCATCTCGGTGATGATATATTCCTGCACCTCAGGATTGGTCAGGTCTAAGATCCGCTGATTTCTGCCCTCGGAATGATGCTTTCCGGGAATATGGAGCACCCATTCCGGATGGGTCTCATACAGTTTGCTCTTCACATTCACCATCTCGGGTTCGACCCAGATACCGAAATCAAGGCCCAATTTCTTGACCTTATCGCCAAGTCCCTTCAGTCCACCGGGCAGTTTACCGGTATTGACTGTCCAGTCGCCTAGGGACTGGGTATCATCATCTCTGGTACCAAACCAACCGTCGTCCATGACGAACAGTTCCACCCCTACGTCGGCAGCAGCCTTTGCCAGTTTTAACAACTTATGCTCATTGATATCAAAATACGCTGCCTCCCAGCTGTTCAGCAGAATGGGACGGGGCTTTTTCTTCCAGGCACCGCGAACGATATGCTCTCTGATAAAGCTGTGCATATTCTGACTCATTCCGTTAAATCCGTTATTAGAAAAGGTCATCACCGCTTCCGGTGCTTCCAATACCTCTCCGCCTGCCAACTGCCAGCTAAAACATTGAGGATTCATACCGCATACAAAACGTGTTTTTCCGTAGGAGCTCACCTCACAGGCTTCATAGTGATTACCGCTGTAGATAATATTGAATCCATATGCAGTGCCGAAGTCCTCCGTGGTATGCTCTTCGGATAACATGATAAAGGGATTGGCTCTGTTGGAACTGGTTCCCGTCATAGAGGAATTCACCAGTTTGCCGGCCTGTACCACAGTATCTGTGCGATGCATTTCTCTGGCCCATCCGCCGGTAAAGGTGGACATACGGTAACCTGCAGCCGGCAGATCCAGTTGTAGACTGAGCAGTCGTTTTACATTTACAGCAGTTTCACCTTCATTGATCAGTGTCGCTGTTCTTGTGATCACATCGCAGGCTTCATATACACAATATTGCAGCACCAATGTGAGCGGATAACTCTTATCTTTCAGACGCACCAACAAGGTCTCTACCTCTCCGCTCTCGTCGTAGGAGCCGGGAAGTTGTGTAGGATACTGCTTGCAGTTACCGATCTCATAACTGTCATATACAAAATCACAGGTCTGACTACCGTCCTCGTGGACTACTTCCACGAAAGGTTCACGCACATCTCCTTTTCCGTAGCCGTTTACTTCCAGGCAGCAATCTTCCAGAGAATACTCCGGATGCTCGGCATCATAGGAAATGGCATTACCGGGAGCAAAGGCATGCTTTTCTTTCAGCCCTTCCGCAGAATACACTCTGATCTTTCGTCCGTAATAATAATGCTCCAAGTGGCCTGTAGGCAGCAGTCCGAACAAGTAGGACGTATTCTTTGTATGCAGTTCAAAAATTCCGTTGGAATATCGTATCATAGTATCTCCCGTTATGCGTTCTTACGATTCTTGATCTCTCCGGTGATCTCACCCAGCTTCTCATCGGTCAGAATATACTTTGTCCTAAATACTACCAGACCGATCATCAGGATCACGATGGGAAGAATGGTCATACTGCCGCGCAGACCGATCTGAGAACTGCGGGCGATGGCACCTGCCGCCTGATCCTTGTTGATGTGGAAAATATAGAGAACGAAGGAAGCAGCCAAGGCAGCGATACCGGATGCCAGCTTCACTACGAAGGTCTGCATGGAAAAGATCACGGACTCGTCTCTTCTGTTGTTCTTCCACTCACCGTAATCAACGGTATTTGCCAGGAAAATGGTGATCACTACATTCAGCATACCCATAGCACTCATGATGAAGAATGCAGGGATCATAAGCAGCATAACATTGGTGGTTCCGGTGAAGGTGATCAGCAGCAATGCCACATAACCGAACACAGCCATACCGAAGCATACATAGAAGATCTTCATGGTGTTGATGAACTTTCTCATCAGAGGGAACAAGAGCATCATGGAAAGGATCTGGAAACCGCCGCCAAAGGTATTAAACAGAGTGTAGTTTCCTTCCCACTCTGCAGGACTGAAATCATATTTAAAGAAATAGATCACCAGGTTGGAGGTGATATACAGCGCTGTGTTGATCAGCACGATGGCAATTACCATAGTCATAGCCTGGTCATTCTGCACCAGAGCCTTGAACATATCCTTTACGGAAGCTGCCTCCATATCTACGGTGGACTTTTCCTTGATAGTGACACAGGTAATGGTAATGAATACCACAAAAAGGACTGCGATGATCAGTGCAAAGTACTTATAACCTACCAATTCGGGATCCATGCCCTCTTTTGCAAACATACCGCCCAGAGTGCTGACAGCCATTACCGTAATGATAGAGATCAAAGCAGAACCTACGCCGGCGCAGGAACGAGCCAATGCAGACAGAGATTCTCTCTCCTTACCGCCCTCGGTAAATGCAGGTACCATGGACCAGTAAGGGATATCCATCATGGTATAGGTAACACCCCAAAGGATATAAGTTACAGCCGCATATGCTACCAGACCACTGCCGTTCAATGCAGGGGGCGCTGAGAACATCACATAGAGCACGATGGCATTCAACAGAGTTCCCACGAACAGCCAGGGACGGAATTTACCCCATCTTGTCTTGGTCTTCGCTACCAATACACCCATGATAGGGTCATTGAATGCATCGAAGATTCTGGCTGCAAAAAGAATGGCACCCATTGCCAGAGCATTCACGCCCAGAATATCCTGATAATAATACAGAATGTACGATGCAGAGAGCATGTACACCATATCTTTTCCTACCGCACCGATTCCGTATGCGAATTTTTCTTTCCCTGAAAGTCTCATATTATCTGCCTTCCTTTCTCTCGAACGCTTTCTTTACAACTTCAATAGCACCGTTGTAGATACCCATCTTTTTGTTACGAACGATATTCTCACACATATCGATCAGCGTATTCTTCTCTTCCAAAAACAGCTGTAACATCTGAATGGTATGAGGAATATCTCTGCACTCCAGGGTACCGTCTCCGATCTCTGCGGAATGGATCGCACCCCACTGTTCATGGCCGCCGACTCTCTTGATGAAAAGCTTGGGAACGGGATAAAAAGCCAGTTCACTGGGCTTTGTCACAAGCACATCGCAGCTGCGCATCAGTAGATTGGTACAATATACTGCCTGGAAAATATCCTGATGCCAGAAACCGTGAATTCCGGTAACCTCTCCTTCCAGCGCATCCTCCGCAAACTTGACGGTCTCATCCCAGTTATTGAAATGCTCTGTACTGAATTCCTTCATCTCGGGGATCTGCGTCATCAGTTCCGTCCAGACATTTCTGTAATCTCCCACATTCACATACAAAGCAGCCTTATTCTCTCGAATCAGAGGAAGCAGATACTTGATGATCTCTGCGAAGATCTCTTTCTGCGCGCCGGCACCGCCGATGGTGAGAAGGAATCTCATAGGTGCGCCGCTTTCCTTTCTCTGAACTCGCTTTTCGCAGTCAACTTCAATATTATCTACCAGTTCCCAGTCAATATAATGTCCGGTATAGAGAAGGTCTCCCGCAGGCATGGGATTGCAGACTTTTTTGCCCTGCATTCCGTTACCGATGCGATAGCCCTGATATGCATACATAGTCTGTACGGTATGAAGACTGCCCTCCGCATAATGAAGTGCCATGGGCCAGTTATCAGGAACCGCATTGACTACAGTAGTCATACCCGCATGTAATGCCGCCTGAGCGGGCCATACATGTGTGGCAACTACAGGAATATTCTTTGGTACATTGCGATAGACCGGAGCCATGAGTTCTGCGTTCTTCTGGTCCGCTGCATTATAGGAAAGTTTACGGAATCCCTCATAATTCATGGGTTCCCAGACAAAATGGTTAAATAATCTGCTCTTTTGAGAGATTCGAGATCCCAGGGAATACAGATCGTTCTGAGCACCGATGACCTTGGTGCAGGTGGTCTGTTTGTAAGAATTCAGATCCATCCAATAGGGAGTATAACCCAGTGCATGAGCTGCGGAAGCGATGGCCATGGAGATACGATAATGGCCGAATCCCATACGGATATTGCCCACGATGATACCGTTCTCTGTGTCAAAATGTGTACACAGGTCTGCATCCCCTTCTGCGGTATGTCCCTCTCCCAGTTTCACATCCAGAACCCCTAACATCTTACCGATGGTAGGATTTTCCACGATCTGCACAGGATAACTGATCCCCGAGTCATCTCCGAACTTTTTGATATTCTTTTGCTTGGTCTTCAGAGCTTTGCGATATACCTTATCGCTCATTTCATTTCCGAAGATCACTTTTGATCTGTCTGCCATACTCTGACCTCCCTTTATCGTACTGCGATTCCCTCAACGATCACATCCACCACTTCCTGCAGGGCGTCTATGTATGTGATCTTGTTCTGTATCAGAATGTCTCTCTGGAAAAACTGCTCCAAGGAAGCTTCCAACATCAATTTGACGATGGCAATGTTTACCTTTCTGACAACGCCTTCCTGCATACCCTGCTCCAGCAAAGCAATGGTGCTCTCCCAACCGGTCTCCAGTCTTTCTTCCACGCGCTGATAAATGGCAGGATACTTACTTTTCAGGGTATATAACTGTCTGAAATCCACATTCTTATAGCTTTCCGGCATTACACCCAGGATCTTTCTGATCTTTTCTATTGTGCTCAAAGAACTGTCATTACATACAGTATTTTCGCTCTCTTTGATGGTATCGAAGAGATAATCCACCATGTTTAAGAACATGGATTCCTTGTCCTCAAATACGGTATAGATGGTTTTCTTGCTGATGCTTAATTCCTTTGCCACATCATCCATAGTAAACTTGATACCCTTGCGGTTGAATACCTGCAGCGTTCCTTCTAAAACCGTATTCTTAAGCTCCGTTTTCTGTAGATCCATTGACTTCACCTCTTTGGGGCGTTTCCCATCCTTTTGATGAAAAAAGAAAAGGAAACTAAAATATAGTTTCTAGTTTCCTTTATCTTATCATTATTTCGTTTTCTCATCAAGAAACTAAAATCACAAATTTAGTTTCCGTCTTTTATACATAATTGCCAAATCATTCCAGTAAGCCGTATTTTGCCTTGATCCTGTCCAGTTTCTCAAGCATAGGTTCCGCTCCAAACCACAGGAAGATCACTGTTGCAAAGGCATGTACCACGTCGAAGGGGAAGCCGGATATATAATATGCCAGCAGCACTTTCAGGTTCAATGACTCTCCGCTCCAGATGAATACAGAGGTGGGATTCATGATTCCGCCGTAGATCACAATGGCACTGAATGCACCGAAGATACACAACGCCACTTTGTTCTTCAAAAGGATACCCTTCTGATACAATACGCCGGCCAGATATCCGATGATACCCATGGCAAACATCTGCCAGGGAGTCCAGGGGCCCTGGGAAAACAGGATGTTGGACACCAGCATAGTGACTGCACCTACCAAAAAGCCTGTCTCTCCACCCAGAGAGGCACCGGCAATAATAGTCATCGCCATCACCGGCTTAAACTGCGGCAGCATAAAGAACATCACACGCCCTGCCACATTGATAGCGCAGAGAGAAGCCGTCAACACCAGTTCCCTTGCCTTGGGTCTCTTCCCCTCAAATACCAGGAAGAAGGGAATCATACATTCTATAAGCACCGCGGTAGCCGTCACATAATACTGTTTTTTGGCCAGATATACCACACCTACATACAAGGTAAGGGGAATCATCAATAGTATCATAAACGCAGCCGCTTTGGTTCTCTTGGAAAGTTTTCGTTTGCTTACGGCTGTCTGTTCCTGTGGAACGCTTCTCTTCCTGCCTTTTCCCAGAAAACACGCAGCCAGTATCAGGCATAAGATAAATACTCCATAGATCCCCAGCTGCTTCATTCCCGCCGAAGTAACCTTACCGTGATTGATAAATTCGCTCAGGTTCTCCTGCTTCGCAGAATACAGATAGACCAGCACCGCCAGAGCTATGGAGATTGCGGTACCAAGTTTACGCCAGAGGGGTAATTTACCGGATGCCTTCTTGGATTGTGCAGACTGCGGAGCGACGGTTGAAGTACTTACAGGATATGCCGTCTCTTTGCCGCTATCCGCTTCAAGCTCCGCCACTGTATCTATACCACCCACCAATCGAATGGCATCTTTGCAGGTCACAACATCAGGATCAAAGTCTCTGCAGATACGATTGGCCGCCGTGGTGTAGAAATTATTGCTTCCGAAAAATACTGCAGGCTCTCCTTCACTGGTGATCTGACCGTCAAACAAAAGTCCGCATCGATCTGCATAAGAAGCACAGAACTCTACATCATGGCTGACTGTCAGAATACAGATGCCGCTCTTTTTCAGGTCCATCAACAGCTTCGCCAATATCGCTTTCATTGCGGCATCCAGGCCTTTTGTAGGCTCATCTAAAAGCAGGATCTCCGGCTCACGCAAAAGCACTTTGGCCAAAGCCACCCTCTGCTGTTCTCCACCGGAGAGATCAAAGGGATGACGCTCCAGCAGGGAATCGATCCTGCAAAAAGCAGACATTTTTAGAATGCTTTCCTGCTTTTCTGCTGCAGTTTTGTTTGTTTCCCGCAGTGCATCCAGCAGATCCTCTCTTACCGTCTTTTTCAGGAAAAGTGCCTGGGGATCCTGAGGAAGCATTCCCACTTTACCAAAACATTCCACCGTTCCTCTGATGGGCCTCTGTATCTGTGAAAGCAATTTCAGCAATGTCGTCTTACCGCTGCCGTTTCCGCCAAGGAGGCAGAAATGTTCTCCCTTATGTACTTCGAAGGACAAACCTTTCAGCACATCGCGGGATCCTCTCTCATAGGCAAACCATACATTCTCTGCCCGAAGTGCAGCTTCCTGCGTCAAATTTATATTAGTTTTCTGTCCTACAGGCTTAAGTTCATGGGTCTTCTCATATTGCTCCAGAAATGCCTTGCCTTCTCTCACGGAAATAGGACATTCATACGTCTCACCAACGGAAGCCCAGATCCGCATACTGGCAGGCATTCCTAGGAAAAGATCACTTCCCGTATCTTTCAGAAAACTGCCCACTTCTCCGGCGGTACCTTGAGTCAGAATCATGCCTTGTTCCATAACTACCACATGATCCGCACAGGGTAATACTTCCTCTAATCTGTGCTCCGACAGGATGATCGTGGTTCCCAGTTCCCGGTTGATCTTACGAATAGCACCAAGGAACTCGGAAGCTGCGATAGGATCAAGCTGCGCGGTGGGTTCATCCAGAATCAATACCTTAGGCTGCATCACCATCACAGAAGCCAAGGAAAGCAATTGTTTCTGGCCGCCTGACAACTCAGACACATCCTTCTCAAACCAGTCTTCGATCCCGAAAAACTGCGCCATTTCTCCGCATCGTCTGCGAATGGTCGCATTGTCGAGCTCCAGGCTCTCCAGACCGAAAGCCAGCTCATGCCATACCTTATCCGTTACCACCTGCGCTTCCGGTGACTGCAAGACATATCCGATCTCACATGCCGCTTCATTGGCAGATAATTTTTCTATCTCCTGTCCACGATACAGGATCTCCCCGTTCTTCTCGCCGAAGGGCGTCAAAGCAGGTTTTAAGTGTCTTAAAAGAGTGGTCTTACCACTGCCGGAACGACCACAGATGACCACATACTCTCCGGCCTGAATGTTTAGACTGATATCAGAGAGTGTTTTCTCCTCCTGCCCCGGATATAGAAATGACAGGTTCTTTATTTGAATGATCTCCATATCCGTTCCTCCTTTTCATGGATGATTGCAGGTAGAAATACCAGCAGCAAAAAAGTCAGTAAAAAAAAGAGCGTAAAAGGATCCGTGATCTTCCCCCTTATATCCGGGAAATATCTCCAGAACAGTTTGCCGTTTGTACCACCGCTGCCTAAAAGCAATAAAATGCAGCAAAGCAAAAGGATCATATCTTTATCTCTTTCCTCCAGCCGGTACAGAGTATAAGCAGTTCTTTTACCGCTTCCGTATCCCCTTGCCTTCATACTGTCCGCAGTGTCGATGGCATTCTCCAGGCTCCAGGTCACTACAATGGAGAAGCAGCCTATGGCATTGCGGATCCTTTGAAACAATGGTCCGTTGGCAACATCTCTACCCATCATCTCCTGGGCTTCTTTCACCTGTTCAAATCGCTTACGAAACTCCGGAACAAAGCGAAGGGTCATACTGAGCAAAAGAGATAAGGAAGGGATCACTCTTCCAAAAAGATACATGATCTTATCCGAGGTGATCACTTCGTGAAGACAGGCAAACCAGATGAGAATATCCATAAGCATCAGTCCTGCAGCAATGCCGTAGGCAATGCTTTCCAGCGTCAAAGGATTACCGGAAGGCAGATAACAAAGGATCGTTGCTCCTGCATGATTGAAGGAAGGATTGATGACAATAGTGATCAGTAGCAAAGGAAGTACCCGCTTCAGCAATTTGCTTAAGTTTTTCCTTCCCTTTAACTGTCCGTAATAGCAGATACTGCCGCCCATAGAAAAAAGTAACACCGCAGGGTGCATGCAGAACATGGAAAAGCCCAAAAGAATGGCAAAATAAAGGAACAGCACAATGGGATGATACTTAGCAAAACCGTCATTACTCCTCATTGGCTGTTCCTCCTTTCTTTTGTATCGATTCCAACGGAATCGATGCGTGCAAAGTTTTCATTTTTTCTTTACACCATCTTATTCTCCTATGGCATATCCGCCACCGATATCATCTCCCAATTCGCAGGTATATCTCCATTCTACCACATCTGACTGCCGCAGGCTATAGCGACTGCAGCCATAATTGGGATACCAACCGTTGACACGATACATCCAACCGCTTCCGGAACCGCAGTCGAACTCATACAGGTTGTGAATTCCTTCGATATAGGCACTGTTATACAACGGAGTCCAGGATGCTTCCATCTGGATGTTGTTTTCCTTACAGATTCTCTGCAGTACATCAAATACAGATTCTCCCTCGTAAAACTGCACTTCTCCGGTGGGTAAGATCACCCCATTCGAAGGCAGTACTCCCAGTTTATCCGGATTCAGGTCGTTAATATGATTCAGGATCGAAGAACACTCTATGGAAAAGGTACAAGTGTATACCTTTTGATTATTGACCGTCTGATTCTCCGGCTCCACAGGCATGGGTTTGCCTGCAGGTACCGGATCTGTCTCGTATTTATCCTTCTCGGTCTGCTTTCCGTCAGATAAGATCCTACCATCCGACTGACTGGGAACTGTAACATATGCATCCTGTGCATGTTCCACCTGATCTTGCTCAGAGTCTAAGTCCTCTGAACTGCTTTCTGTTGTCTCCTCCCTGACAGACACCGGCAGGAAATAGTTTCCCGCGTCTTTCAGAGAAAGGTTGATAATGCTCTGTTTCCTGTCGGAAACGATCTTGGCCTCGCAGTATTTTTCTACCTTCTCGTTCTCTCTGCGGTACACCGTTCTGTCATTTTCCGACCACTCACCATCTACATAGATGGAAAGTACCGGTGCAAAAGAAAAGGAAGTGTCAGTCATGAGTCTGAAAACAACAGGCTCCCCTTCCGCTCTCTTACCAAATTCTATCTTTAAGTTCATTTCTTCGGGAGTATCGATATCGCTTCCGAAAACGGTCCACTCGTACCTGGTTCCGTTGGATTCGCCCTGAAAAATGAATACCTTATTTTCTTCTTTGATCTGTCTGAATATTTCTGCCGATATGATCCCATCCTCGGCGATCTCCAGTTCCTGTCCCAGAGTGACCGGTCTGCTTTCCATACTGCATCCGCAGAGGAGTAGGAGGCACAGCACAAAACTCCATAGGACTATCCAAAACTTTCTTTTCACGGTTTATTCCCCTACAATGATCCTTCCGTTATTTGTGATCAAAGTGCCTGTGTTTTTAGACAGGCTCTTGCTTTCATCCGCATTCGCGAATACAGCATCCACAAGATTCAGTTCCAGGATATCTCCCTCCCGCACACTTCCGCGCAGTCTGAATCTGAGTCGAAACAACACATTGTCCTTTTCCGCCAATAGATCCTGGGAAAAGGCACATTCACCACCAGTCATATCCAGATACAGAATATTGATCTGCCCGATCTGATTACTCCTCTCCACGTCCACATTCCAGTTCGGAAGATCATATCCGGCGGATGATCTCGGACTATGGATAAACACATTTCCTTCTTCCAAACCCACAAACTCCAGCCTGGACGGGTCAAAATCGATGGAAAAGCTGGCTGCGGGATAACTGTCCTGTCCGAGACTGGTCAGCTGTATATCGAGGCTGAAGGATTCTTTGTCTCCCACGCTCTTCTTACCCGGCGTCTCTATAGTGACGGCCGGTGCGCCCGGAACATAGGCAGAAGTCTCTTCCACCTTCTCTTTCTTGGAGAAAAGGCGAAAACAGATGCCGCCGATCACCAAAAGCAGTAAAAGCAACAACAGCAGTAGGATCAGCCATTTTTTCTTCTTTTTGTTCGTCTCTTTCGATTCCATATCCAATCACTTTCCATCAGCAAAATACTTTCCAATGAAGTCTGAGCTTAGCATCATAAAGCCCAGACTTCTATCGGAAAGTTTGATCTTAGTTCGTCTTTAATGCATTCTTCAGGGTTGCTGCACGGTTTACGATACCGAAGTCTTCACCCTTCACAAATTTGTCTACAACGCCCAGAGTATCCAGGGTATTGATTCTGGAGTCTCCGTTTACGTTGGAGATCAAGGTCAGTTCATCATTAGGAGTACCTGCTTTACGCAGCCACATGTTTACGGTATTCAAAGCATCCTGGGCATTGATCACACCATCTTTGTTGGTGTCACCGAAGGTGATGGCTGTAGGAGCAGTCTCTGTGATGACATAATTCTCCTCTTCTACGAATCCCTCCAGTGCCTTACTGCTGCTTACCATAGCCACATAAGTCGCAACTCCGGTCTTTGCGGAAACCTCTGCACTGTAGCGCAGCTCCACCTTGTCGGTTCCGTCATCATAGACAAGCTTACTTGCCTCTTCCATACCGGTCACTGCTACAGCGATAGCGCTCTTCTTCGCAGAGATCAGGTCGATATCGTCACCGGTATACAGTTTCATCACGCTGAAGGAAAGTCCTTCCACTACCTCTGCAGTATCAGCAGCCTTGGTAACATCTACGATCAGCTGAGTCTCTGCATCGGAATTCTGCTTCAGGGTCATACCTGCAATGGCAACAGTGATCTCATCCTCAGTGAGTTCTTCCTCTACCTCGAATTCGATATTCATAAGTTCGATGGGCTTATCCTTACCGCTGACTGTCAGTTCTGCACCGGTCTGCGCATCAAAATAAACGATTCGTAACTTCTGTTCATCTGCACTGAAATAGTAATTCAATGCTCCGCCGCCGATACGGCTTCCCATAGTAATATCATTGACCTTCAGATTTTCGGGAACTGTAATGATGCAATCCAGAAGTCGATAGCCTTCTACCCAGTTATCTACATTGACAACCGCATTGAAGGTCTTGCCCACTTTCTTCTCCACCTTTTCGGGAATGGAGATGCTTGCCTGGATCTTACCGTTATTCAGTTCGGGAAGTTCTCCAAGATCGGTCATATCATACAGAGCGGTCTGACCGTTCAACATTCTGTTATATGCTACCAGAGCATAACAAGCCTGATCGGTAGCCATACCATTTACAACACCGCCTGTATAGCCGGCGCCGCTTTCCAATA
>JAKSRX010000004.1 GCA_024403365.1 Acetatifactor sp.
GGGTCTGCTTCCTAACGGTGACGCAGTTGATACCGTTTCTCAGTACGAGCTGCACTTCTTCAACGCTATGTACAACCTGACCCCTGACAAACTGAACAAGTTTGCAGCTAACAATAAGACCGAGACCAGAAACCGCAACGCAGGCCTCTACTTCAAGGCTTACACCGAGTACGCTAAGCATATCGGACCTGATTCTACCAAGAACATGATGATCTCCACTCATATCGATAAGAGATGGGATTCTATCTCCGTAATGCCTGAGCTTGACTTCGGTTATCAGAACAGACAGAGCACTTTGATCAACCAGGCTATGATCTATGGTCTGATCTTCAAGGCTATCACCTTCAGAAAGCTTTCCACTGCTTACGGCGGAAAGAAGGTTTATAAGTATGAGAACTCCGAGGAGAGATATGAGGATATGATCGTATCCAACGGTACTCTCTGCGACCAGTTCTACGAGATCCTGGATTCCCTGTACATCAGCTCCGCTATGGTAAGCGATGTTCAGATCCAGATCAACAGAAAGCACGCTAAGGATAAGGTTAAGAACTCCAACTACGATGAGACCAGCTTTGCAAAGGCACTGAAGTCCTTCCAGATCGATGATCTCCATGAAGGACAGGCTTCCCTCTTCGAGATTCCTCTGTTCTGCTACACCTCTTCTCCTAACGCTCTGCGTTTCACCAGCGATGTGATCGCAATGGTTGATTCCGTTGTAAAGACCATCACCGACGAGATCCAGCTCTGTGAGAAGGCAGTTGATGTGAAGCCCAAGCTTTGCATGGTACTGGTTGAGCAGTTCATGCTTCTGATGGACAACTACGACAAGTTCGAGAAGGTCAACAAGAAGGTTCCTGCAGCAGACAACGAAGTACTGGATATCATCTACAGAAAGATCAAGAATGTATTCGGCATCACTCCCGAGCCCGATGATTATGAAGATACTCTGGCAGAAATGAAGAGTCGTCTGAAATAAAATTGGTGAAAGAACCCGGCCTGCCCACAGCAGGTCGGGGATAAACGGAGGTGAATTAGTTGTTCACTGTAGTAATTGCAGAGAAGAGCCATATTGATGCAATTGAGGAGTATGGAATTTTCCTGAAACCGTTGCTGAAAAAATCGAATATTCACTTCTGCGAATGGGTCCCTGGCGAGAATAATCTGACACTGTCCGTACCGAACTTACGCGAGACGGTCGGCAGCAGAGACGAGTGGAGAGCTATTTTGCTTTGCGATGAGAGCGGCATCGGGGAGAAAAACCCCTTTGACCAGATCAAGCCTCAGCTTCCGAAGTATCCGGAGTTGATCGTTCCCTCTGTAAAAGACGAGGAGGAGATCACCAAGGAGGAAGTCGATAAGAAGGTAAAGGAAGCAAAAAGAAACGCGAAAACCGCGCAAGCACCTGCGGCACCGGTTGTAGTCGAGTCAAGAGAAGCGTTGTTGGAACGTCTGGAGGCAGAGTATGAAGAGAAGCGCAAGCAGTACTTTGTGGATCTGAAGGACGCGAAATTCAAGGCTTTTGCTGAGGCAAGTAACAATCCTTTGACAAGGCTGGCTACTTTCCTTTGTTATGACAAGGCTGTGATCCACGGCAAAGATACGTTGGCCAATGAAGATCCTGCTTTCGCCGAGTATATCGAGGAGAGCAAGGAGAAAGAGCGCCTTCGCAAAGAGATTCTGGATTCTGACGTAAAGATGGAGATCGCAGCTCCCGTAGAGCTGGTCTGCATTGCCAAGAGAACCTACACAGAAGAAGAATACGATATCAATAATTCCTGGGCTTCGCACATGGAGGGTGAGTATTCCAAGTTTACTGACTGGAATATGTACTACAACAAAATGCGATATCTGATTTTCGATATCCTGCCCAAGAATCATAGAAATTATACAAACGATTATATCAAGTTTTTGTACACTATCCTGTTGGTAGCGGAGCATGAGGCTCCCAGAGGCGCTTTGCGCTCCGACAGAGTGTACAATATTACCTGCGAGAACAACAAAGAGGCACTGGATAGTACCCTCTCTCTTTATGATGCAAAGCTTGCCATGACGGAGGAGATCCTGGAGGGAAGACTGCGCGAACTGAAGAACAAGCCTTTCAAGGCTGTGGAGGATGAGGATGTGCAGGCAACCTATTGCACAGAGACTCCTGTGCTGGTATCCAGCGCACAGCATGTCAGCAGGGACGGCTTCTATGCGAAGCCCAAGCAGATCGGCCTGACCGGCAATTGCCCCAGAAATGAACTGACTGTCTGGGGAAACACTTTTGACACTGCCAAGAAGACCCTGGCTTTGGTAATGAAGCAGAGCAAACGTGCAGTCAGAAAAGCAGCAGCCGATATGCATACCATGATCAATCCCGATCTGAACAAGGCGGGTCTGCTCAACGAGTTCCAGGTGGAGGATGTTACGGAATTTACCGATCACCAGGAGCGAGCAATGGTAGATGTGCCTACCAGAGATTTAGGCAATATGTCTGAGTTCTTAGAGGAGATGGAGAAGCAGAACAAGATGATCACCAAGGCGATGATGGGCCGTATGACCCGCAATACCGCTCTTGTGATCGGTATCGTATCCATTCTGATCTATCTGATCGGATTCCTGCCTCTGCTCCTTTCCAACTATGCGTCCGATACCTCCAAGATGGTGGCTTTGATCATCATCGGCGTGGTCACCTTACTGATGGTACTCTTAGGCATTCTGCGACTTTTGATCTTCAGAAGTCATATCCGTAAGATGTTAAAAGAGTACAATGGCATCATGCGTGACATCGAGGAGGACATTGACGACACAGAGAAGAAGTTTACCGAGTATCTCACACATACCTTAAGCTCCATCAAAGGATTTGCAGTGCTTGAGTTCCTGGGAGATTACAAAGATCCCAACTCTCAGAAGATGCTGGTCATCAGAAAGCATCTTGCTGATATCCGCAGAAACAGAGAAGAGCTGAAAGATATCTATGGTTCCTATATCTCCGGAACCTATGTGTTCGGCGAGGACCAGTTGAAACCTTATGAGTTTAATTTTGACCGCGGCGTGGATTACACCTATGAAATTCCTTTCAATACGGATCATATGAGCCGTATGGAGTTCATGCAGCCCGGCAACACCGTTTATGTGCCTATCGATTTCTTAGAGCGTATCGTACTCAGAAGGGAGGAGTTGTATGAATAATATCCTTTTTGCGTTCGGTATGGGAAGTGGTACGAACTTCGGCAGCACCATTCTGGACTGCCTGTTGAAGATGGCGCCCCTTCTGCCTTTCCTGGCCTTTGTGGGATTGAGCAACAAGGCAAACCTGAAGAAGACCCTGCGAAGCAGACAGTTTGCGATGCCTTTGCTGGCACTCATTTACTGCGTATTCATTCTGCTGAACATGGAAAAATTCAATGACATGGTACTGAATTTCCTGAATTCTTTACCTGCCATGCTGGAGGGATGGGCAAGCAAGCTTTCCGGAATGTTGGGAGGCAACTTAAGTTCCATCTCCAATATGATAAGCGGTTGGGCAGACAAACTTCGTGCGTTCCTGTTAAGCGGCAAGACCTTCTACTGGGTATTTGTCATTGAGAACACATTGTTTATGTTGACCTATCTGCCGATCAAGAAGATCGCCACCAAGCTTTTGGGCAGCTTCTTCAAAGAGGGTCCTGCGGTATATACCGAGGATGTATCCCTTACAAAGTATTACGCAGGTATCGTTTACGAGTTTTTTGCAGGCATTTTCTACGAGAAGTCTCCCGAAGAAGGTGTATGGGTATTGCAGCCCAACCACAAGGAGACCAGAGCTTTCGTAGGTACGCTGTATTCGGCAGCAGTTACGATCTCCGTGATCTTAGCTTCCGTTACCTCTTACCTGTTTGAGAATGACTTGCTGAAAGTACCTTTTTACCCTGTGTTCGGCATTATCCTTCTGGGAGAGTTCTTCTATATCCTGGATGGACTTCTGTTGTCAGAGCTGCAGGCGGCTGCAGAGGGCGAGACAGAGGAGACAGACCATGTTTCCAACTACGCACTGCTGCGTCCTATCCTCAGAAAGCTCTTCGGCGACAAGCTGAATGCGGAGAACACCACCATCAACAACGCTATGGTAGGTCTGCGCACCAATCAGGAAGTGTTGGATGAGCTGGAAAAGAGCGAGGATGAGGCAACTGTATCCTACGCACATTATATTCAGAGAAAAGTTGCTCACGGACTGGATTTGGATCAGAATTATCTGAGTTCCGGACTGGAAATGTTGAAGGGAAAGAGTATCCTCTTCAACAATCCGTTCTACTATGATCTGATCCCTTATGCTTTCTATCCTTTGAACAGAGCGCTGCTTCGCAGTAAGCGTGGTCTGATCGTACTGGGCAGACATGGCATGGAGGATGATATCAAGGAGTGGGCAGACAAGGGTCTCTATGAGATCACTCATGTGCCTGAGATGTGGAAAGTCGGTGTTCTTACCGAAGAGCCCAATATGGATCTTCACGTAGGTATCATCACCAGATCCGATGTGCACAACATGAAACTGCATGAAGCGAATGCGGCATTCTTCGAAGAGGTTGAGTTCGTGATCTTGATCGAGCCTTCCAAACTGTTGACCACCGCACAGGTGGGATTGAATTCCCTGATTCGCTATTGCCGCACCGGCAGCAGTCAATTGACCTTCTGTTCCACCGATAAAAACTGTGATGGCCTGATCGATGCCCTGTCACATGTATTGATGACCAGCCTCACCGAGGTCTCCGCCACCAATCATCACAAGGGAACCAACTCCTACATGTGCTGGGAGTCCGACAACGACCGTTTACAGCACCGTATGCTGCCCAACCTTTCCAGATACTTAGGTATCGGTACCGAGCTTTCCTTCGTGGCTCTGAAGAATCAGGTCCAGGGAACCGAGTGGTACGGCGGTGATGCATTCCCCGTAGTGGATATGCATTGGATCACCAAGCAGTATTATTACGATCTCTTAAACTACGCAGAACTGCCGGTTGGCCAGGACGTAGTGGATGAGATGTTCCGCGTATCTCCCAACATGTGGAATGCGCAGGTAACCAAGAATCATTACATGACTGTTGAGGATGAAGCCTTCAACATGTTCGAGATCAAGAGACTGTTCTCCACCAGAGGTATTCAGCAGGGATTCGTCAATGTAGTTTCCCCGGAATATATGCTGAAAGATTACATGGTAGGAAATGACGGAATCTTCAATGCGGACCCCAAGGCGATTCCTTATATCGTGGCTGATTACGCCCGCACCAACCGCAATGTAGTTCTCAGACTTTGCCTGAGAATGAGTGCCGGAAAGGTGGCTGAGGAAGAGATCAGACGCGAGCTTCTGTTGGTAGATGCGGATGTAGAGCGCGTTCGCGAGAGCCTGTGGCATGAGATCTGTCTCTGCTGTCAGGGTATCGGCAGCCGCGAAGTAAATCCTCTGAAAGAAGAGGTCATCGTAACCACCATCAATAACAGAGAGGTACGTTTCACCATCGATACCCTGCAGATGCGCAGAAAGTTCTGCATGGAAACAGGTAAGATGGATAATATGTACTTCATCACCGACCGCAGATTTATCGATGCATTCTTAAGCGATCTAAAGAGCGCAAGCTATATCGCCGAGGATGAGCGCGGTCAGAAGAAATATCTGGGAACCGAGATCATGGGCCAGGTATTCCAGCGCTACTTGCCCGGTCAGTTCTTTACCTTTAACGGCAAGTATTATGAGATGCAGCGTGTCACCGCTGACGGTCAGGTGCTTGTGCGCCGTGCTGCAGATCATATCGAGGGAAGACCCGGTTATCGTCAGGTAAGAAACTATACCCTGTCCAATGTGAGAAATTCCGAGACCATGGGCGATGTGAAGGATATCGCAGGCCTGAGAGTGACCACACAGTATGCGGATATCAAGGTAGAGACCCCTTCCTATTGGGAGATGGCAAAGCACAATGATTTCGCAAAGGGCAAGCAGATCACCATCAACGGTATTCCCGAGAGAAAGTACTACAACAAACAGATCCTGAAGATCGAATTCCCCGGCGACAGCGTTACCAACGAGGTGGTTCGTACCATCACCACCCTGATGAACGAAGTATTTACCACATTGTTTGCCGAGAATAAGCCTTTCATCTGTGCTCTGAGCGGTAACGATTTCAAACTTCCCGAGACCTACAGTCTCTGCGGTTCGGATTCCTTCCAGCCTGAGAAGAATGTGATCTACATCATCGAGGACAGTAAGTTAGACATCGGTCTCCTGGTAGCAGTTAAGAGAAATTTAAACAGAATCTTCTCTATCATCTGTGATTATCTGGATTGGCACCTTGAGACTCTGGATAAGAGCCTGAATGCTCCTCCCGAACCTGCACCTGCAGCGGGCGGTGAAGAAGGCGAAGGAACCGGAGAAGGTACCACCGAAGAAAAGCCTAAGGGCATCATTGCCCGTATCATTGCCAAGATCAAGGGCTTCTTCAAGAAGATCAAAGACTTCTTTGCTAAGATCTTCGGCAAACTCTTCAAGAGAAAGAAGAAGGCAGCAGATCAGGGAGAGATACCTGCAGAAGAAGGTGCAGGAACCGAGACAACAGCTGAGGGCGGCGAAGGCGCAGAAGCGGCAGAACCTGCTACACCGGAAGGCGGCGAGGCTGCCGGAGAAGGTGAAGGCGCAGGCAACGAGAGCAGAGCACTGTTCGACGAGGAGCCTAAGGGAACCATCGAATTCGAGGCACCCGAGGTAGTGAAGCCCGGTCCCGAGATCGTCAGAAAGCCTTATCACGAGAGATACTTCCTGCTTTATGGCGGCGAAGCAGTACCCGAGGGATTGAACCTTGGTGCTACCTTGAAACTCTTACAGCATATGGGCTTCGGTGACAATGATCTAAAGCAGGCTAGAGAGGGCAAGTCCATCGCAGCCATGATCGAGAGCAACTTCGAACCCAGACAGGCCGGCAGACACTACTGCGACTTCTGTGGATGCGAGCTTACCGGTAAGGATATGGAAGTCCTGAAGGACGGTCGTGAGCGTTGTATGGTCTGCAGCAGAACCTCCATCAAGACCGAGAAGGAATTTGTAGACCTGTATCGTGAGGTCATCCGCAATATGGATACCTTCTATGGCGTGAAGATCAAAGTACCCGTAAAGGTACAGATGGTAAACTCCAAGAAGCTGCACAAGGCACTGCGCAAGACCTTCGTGCCTACCGCAGAGCCCGACGGAAGAGTATTGGGTGTAGCCATCAGAAACCGCGAAGGATATTCTATCCTGGTAGAGAACGGCGCACCTCGTATGTCATCTATGATGACCCTGGCTCACGAGACCACACATATCTGGCAGTACCTGAACTGGGATGGCAAGGCGATCTCCAAGAAGTACGGTAAGGCAATGGAACTCGAGGTCTACGAAGGAATGGCTAAGTGGGCTGAGATCCAGTATGTATACCTGATCAATGAACCCGCGATCGCGAAGAGAGAGGAACTGATGACCAAACTTCGTGATGACGAGTACGGACGAGGATTTATCAAGTACATTGAGAAGTATCCTTTGTCAGAGGGAACGGAACTGAGAGGCAAGACACCTTTCATGGATCCCAAGAATCCCTTGTAAAATAAGCAAAAACCAATAGGAGAGCATGACCTGTATACTTGCGGGTCATGCTCTTTTGTGCTAAGATGCAGAGGATGAAGTAAATGGAGAGAAGCTATGCAAAACGATCTTACAAAAGGTAATTTATTTCAAAATATGCTGAAGTTTTCCCTGCCTTATCTCTTAAGCTGTTTCCTGCAGACCTTCTACGGTCTGGCGGATCTTTTCATTACAGGACAGTTCAACGGGGCAGACACCATCACAGCGGTGTCTGTGGGAAGCCAGATCACACATATGCTGACCGTCATCATCGTAGGTCTTGCCATGGGTACCACCGTGACCGTAGGCCATTCGGTGGGAGCGGGCGATCAGAAGCGCACTGCCAAGGTCATCGGCAACACCGTTGTATTGTTTGCGGGATTCTCTGTGGCCTTCATGCTGGTACTGCTTCTTGCGAAGAACGGTATCATCGCAGCCATCAGTACCCCTGCAGAGGCGGTACGGGAGACCGGTATCTACCTGATGGTCTGCTTCCTGGGAGTGCCTTTCATCACCGCCTACAATGTGATCAGCAGTATCTTCCGCGGTCTGGGAGATTCCAAGACCCCGATGTACTTCGTGGCCATCGCCGGCGTGATCAATGTGATCTTAGACTATATTCTCATCGGCCCCTGCGGTATGGGAGCTTTGGGTGCAGCTTGTGCTACCGTGTTTGCGCAAGGCTGCAGTGTACTCTTTGCTCTGGTTGCTATTACGAAGAAAAGACTTGGCGATATCAAACTGACAAAGGACGATTTTACACCGGAAAAAGAACTGATCCGTGAGATCGTGGGAGTGGGACTTCCCATTGCCTGCCAGGACGGTCTGATCCAGGTATCCTTCCTGGTGATCACAGCCATCGCCAACGGACGCGGTGTGGAAGTGGCAGCAGCGGTTGGTATCGTAGAGAAGATCATCTGCTTTATCTTCCTGGTTCCTTCTTCTATGCTTTCTACAGTGTCTGCACTGTCAGCCATCAACGCAGGCGCAGGCGAACACAAGAGAGCGAAACAGGTACTATTTTATGGCATCGGCATCTGCCTGGTATTCGGTGCCATCGTGGCAGTTGCCTTTCAGTTCTGTTCCTCCCAGGTGATCTCCCTGTTCGTACAGGAGGAGCCGGAGGTGGTTCGTCTGGGTACTCAGTATCTGAAAGCCTATATCTTTGACTGTGGTTTTGCGGGAGTGCATTTCTGTTACAGCGGATTCTTCTGCGCTTACGGAAAGAGCGGCTACTCCTTCCTGCATAACATGATATCCATTATCATATTCCGTATACCGGGAGCCTATCTTGCCAGCGTGAAATTCCCCGAGACCCTGTTTCCCATGGGCCTGGCGGCACCTGCAGGATCCCTTGCTTCCGCTATCATCTGTACCGCACTGTTTGTATACATCAATAAGAAAATAATCGAAACGAAAGGATAAAAGTATGAAATTCACAGCTACCGAAAGCAACGTACGTGTCACCGGAAGAACGCTTTTCCTGAAAAATACCAGATATCTGGGATATTCCGGTTCTTCTGTCAGCTTCCGCTTCGTGGGTAAGAAAGCAAGCGCTTTGATCGCCAGCGACGCAGATTTCTTCGGCGAGGAGTTAAAGGGCAGGATCGCAGTCTATATCGATGACGCGAAGGAGCCTGCACAGAGAATTTGCCTGGATAAGCCCGAGGCAGTGTATACCTTGTATGAAGGAACGGAAGAAAGAGAAGTGATGGTCACTATCGTAAAGTACTCCGAGGCACCCTTCGGACTCTGCGGTATCTGTGAGATCGAGATCGACACAGATCGATTGCTGCCCGCCCCTGCCCACAAAGAGCGCAAGCTGGAGATCATCGGTGACTCCATCACCTGCGGCTACGGTGTTGAGGCAGAGAGCGAAGCCATTCCTTTCCATACTCAGACTGAGAACCCTACCAAGTCCTATTCCCTGCTGACGGCGGGCCTTCTGGATGCAGAGGCACAGCTGGTAAGCTGGAGCGGAAACGGCATCATCTCACATTACGTGGAAGAGACCGCTACCGAGCGCAGGATCGAGGTTGGTCTGATGCCGAAGATCTACCAATACACAGACTTTTCTGCTTCAAGCAGACTTACCCCCGGGGATGAGAACACATTTGAGAAGTGGGACTTTACCCGCTTTGTTCCTCAGCTGATCATCGTGAACCTGGGAACCAATGACTGCAGCTGGTGTAAGGATATTCAGGAGAGAAAAGATCATTACAGAGATGAATACGTGAAGTTCTTGGGCTACATTCGCAAGAACAATCCTCAGGCTCAGATCCTTTGCATGCTGGGTACCATGGATACCAGAGTGCTGACGGAACTGGAGCAGGCAGTAGATATTTTTGCCAAAGAGAATGCCGACGAGAAGGTGCATTTCCTTTCCCTGCCTCCTCAGAAGGCGGAGGACGGATACGGTGCCGACTGGCATCCCAGCCCTTACACACAGCGCATGACCGCAGACATTGTGGCTGCAGAAGTGCGCAAGATCATGAACTGGTAAAATAGAGAATATGTGCCGGCAGAAAGAACTGTACGCCGGCGCATGGAGGTACTATGATCATATATTTGATGAGACACGGGGAGACCGACTGGAACAAAGCCCGCAGAATGCAGGGTCAGAGCGACATCCCCTTAAATGCCTTCGGTATCGAACTGGCAGAGAAGACAGCAGAAGGACTGAAGGACATAAAGTTTGACAGGATCTTCAGTTCCCCGTTGCTTCGTGCCTACGAGACCGCAGAGATCATTGCATCTGTGCAGGGCGCAAAAGTAATAAGAGATGACAGACTGAAGGAGATCAATTTCGGACCCGGAGAGGGAGATACCTTTGACGCTGCGAAGCAGGACCCGGGACATCCCCTGCATAACTTTTTCAGCGATCCGGGAGCTTACAAGGCCGTGGATGGGGCAGAATCTTTTGAGGATGCGAGAAGGCGTTCCGGAGAGTTCCTAAGAGACCAGATCCTTCCCCTGGAAGGAGCCTGTGAAAAGGTTCTGGTGGTGGCACACGGCGCCTTGAACCGAAGTATTCTGAATACGATCGCCGGCATTCCTGATGAACAGTTCTGGAAGATCGGATTGCCCAACTGTGCCGTATCGATCCTTTCTCTGGAGAATGGGAAGTTCACCATTTTGGAGGAGAGCAAGGTATATTACGGAGACCCCGTGAACGGACGCCCCTAGGTAGTGTGTATAGTAAAAATGAAGGCTATGCACGCACCGATTCCGATGGAATCGGTACAAAAAAGGAGATAACTATGGAATTTGAAAGTGTACTGGCTGAGGTATTCAGCCTGAAAGGTAACGAGTGGGTATGGTTCGCATCCAATCAGATGACAAGCCGTATGACCGGAAAGAAACTGAAAAACAGTGCTTTCGATATCAGAGGACAGAGAGTGAAACTGTTCGACTATCCTGTGGGACAGAAGTTCATCGGTGTATTCTGCTATGAAGGTTTGGGATATGAATTCAATTTCTCCAAGGTATTGACCTGCCCTCGCACCAAGATAGAGTGCTTCGAGACAGAGAAGGACGTGATCTGGAGCATCAAGCAGGGTACCCGCAGAGAAGTGATGATCACAGAGATCCACTGCAGCAAAGATTCCCTGATCTCCACCGGCTACGAGGTTGCGGAAGGCAAGGGACCCAAGGCGAAGATGCTTTCCTGTGACAACGGCACCGCCCGCATCAAACTTTATCAGAGAGAGGGACAGTATGTGACCTTGATCGATGATGTGGATGTGGAAAACGTGAAATGTGAGTTTGGAGTGGTTGGAAATGACAGCGATATTTGATACACATGCCCATTATGACGACAAAGCTTTCGACGAGGACAGAGAGGCATTGATCGCAAGCCTTCCGGAGAACGGCATCGCTAAGGTGGTGAACATCGGTGCAAGCCTGGCTTCCTGTAAGAGGACCCTGGAGCTGGCAGAGAAGTATGATTTCTTCCTGGCAGCCATCGGCGTACATCCTTCCGACACCGGAGAGCTGAATGACGGGAACTTCGAAGAACTGAAGAAGATGTGCCTGCATGAAAAGTGCGTAGCGGTAGGTGAGATCGGACTGGATTACTACTGGGATGAGCCGGAGCGAAGCATTCAGAAGGAGTGGTTCGTTCGTCAGATCAACCTGGCACGTGAGTTGGGAAAGCCCATGGTCATTCATTCCAGAGACGCGGCTCAGGATACCATCGAGATCATGAAGGCGGAGAAGAGTGAGGAGATCGGCGGTGTCATCCACTGCTATTCCTACACCAAGGAGACCGCCAGAACTTTCCTGGATATGGGCTTCTACTTCGGTATCGGCGGCGTGCTGACCTTCAACAACGCAAAGAAGCTGAAGGAAGCGGCGGAATATATTCCCATGGACCGTATCGTACTGGAGACCGATTGCCCTTACCTGGCACCGGTTCCCTACAGAGGCAAAAGAAACTGCTCCCTGTACCTGCCTAATGTGGTAGAGACCCTGGCGCAGATCAAGGGAATCGAGGAAGAAACGGTGCGAAAGTTAGCCTGGGAAAACGCACACAAATTGTATCGCTTATAAGGATAATGCTATGGATTATTTTATTGCAGACCTGCACTTCGGGGATGGGAGGATTCTTTCTTATGAGAACAGACCCTTTGCCGATGTGAAGGAAATGGATGAAGAACTGATCAGACGCTGGAACGAGAGGGTCACCGAGGAGGATACTGTTTACGTTCTGGGAGATTTCTCCGCCTACGATCAGGAGAAAAATAAAGAGATCTTGAAGAGGCTGAAGGGCAGGAAGGTGCTGATCATGGGAAACCACGACAGGCATCAGACTGCACAGGCGTGGAGAAATGCAGGCTTTGAGGAATGCTCTCAGTGGCCCGTGATCTACAAGGACTTCTACATGCTTTCCCACGAGCCCCTCTATATCAATACCAACATGCCCTACGCCAATCTCTACGGACATGTGCACAACAATCCCTCCTACAAGACTGCTTCGAAGCAGAGCGTCTGCGTCAGCGTGGAGCGGATCGATTATACCCCCATTTCCATGGAGGAAGTGACGGAAAGGATGAAAGATGGGCGCTTCTGAACTGATCTCCCTGCAGCTGAGAATGTTTCTGATCATGCTGATGGGACTGATTTTTCGTAAAAAGAATATCATATCCGCAGAAGGCAAAAAGAACCTCACCGACCTAGTGATCTATCTGATCCTGCCCTGTAATATCGTGAAATCCTTCATGATTCCTTTTGACAGCAATACCCTGAAGGATTTCGGCCTGGTGCTTCTGATCTCGGTGCTGATCCAGATCTTCTGCGCGATCCTGGCAAATCTTTTGTACAAGAAAGTATCCGACAGTCACAGACCGGTTTTAAAATATGCCACCGTTGCCTCCAACTCAGGATTCTTAGGCAATCCTGTGGCGGAAGGTGTTTTCGGCAGTATGGGACTGGCTCTTGCCAGCGTGTACCTGATCCCCCAGCGTATCGTCATGTGGTCCGCCGGAGTGTCTTATTTCACCAAAGGCAGCAGCCGCAAGGCGATCTTCAAGAGAGTCATCACGCATCCCTGCATCATCGCTGTATTTGTAGGCATGTTATTCATGGTGACACAAGTGTCACTTCCTGGTTTCCTGAATGCAGCCCTGAAGGATATCGGTAATTGCAACACCGCTATGTCTATGATGGTCATCGGAACCATCCTTGCGGACGTGAAGCCGAAGGAGATGCTGGATAAAAGTATCTTCGTATTCTCTATCCTGAGACTGATCCTGCTTCCCCTGACTGTATTCATCGGCTGTAAGCTCTGCGGTGTGGAAGGTCTTGTCATGGGCGTATCCGTACTGCTCACTGCCATGCCTGCCGCCAGCACCACTGCGATCCTTGCCGCAAAATATGACGGTGACGCTATCTACGCCAGCAAGTGTGTGGTACTGACCACCGTGCTGTCACTGATCGCAACCCCTATCTGGAGTATGATCTTGGTATAAAGATAAGCATAACAAAGCCCTCGATTCTGATGAATCGGGGGCTTTTATTGGTTACGGTTTTTGTTCGTCAATCATATGGGAATACATAACCGTGGTAGTAGGCATTGGTGGTAGTCTGGGTATATCCAAATTGATACAGAGATAATGTGCCCCTGTAAGTACGGCCGTTGATTGACTCAGTATGATAAATTGTTTTGGGAGGATTAACTATTTACAGCATAATAGTAGCATAAACAAACATATTTTTTTCATAATGAACTACTCCTTTAAAATAAATATATCATAGATCCACTGATCTAAATCCTCAGGATTGTCAGTAGGATAGAATCGGAATTCATATAAAGCGCAATCAAATCCGGGAGTAAAGCAACCATTTTCCAATTCGGTTTCATAGAATAGATGACTTAATTCATATGCTTTTTCTTGCGTTAGCCCTCCTGTAAAACAGTAAGAGGTTTGATGTGTTTGACCATAAACAGGATGGACGTACTCACTTAATCGAAATAAATGAACATTCAGCAATAATTTGCTACGATATGAATTAACGCTTATCCAAACAATCAGGAGAATCAATAAAACTCCGACAATTACAAAACAATGCTTGACTGATGCGGGAAGTCTTTTTTTATCTTTTTTTTGCAAGGCATGGGGATCAGATTCCGGATCTATTTCAATGGGCTGTTCAACAGAAGCGTCTGCTGTTAGATTTTCATCAATCAACTCCGGCAAAGAAATACCCAGTATATTGGCTATTTGCAGTAGAGTATATACATCAGGAAGGTTGTCACCGTTTTCCCATCTGCTGACGGCAGCTGCGGAGACATTCAACTGACAAGCAAAGTCTTTTTGTCGAATTCCTTTTTCTTTACGGAGCGTTTTAATGCGCTGACCGAGATCTATCTGATTTTGAAGCATATTATCCCTTTTATCATTTGTCTACTATCTTTATATAAAATATCATAGCAACGATACTTTATAGCGTCAATTTACGATTCGTAAAGTTATGAAAAAGAGTACTTTTACAAAGAGTAAGTTGCGTTTTGGAATCAACGGATGCTAAACTTAAAGTGTATTATCAGGATTACGGTTTTTGTATTTGTGGTGAATATGTATTTTCGCACAGGATAAATAGGGGTTATTTATGAAACGTTATTTCATATTGATTCTGCTGCTTTTACTGGTTGGTTGTGGAAGGCAACCGGTTTCTGAGCAGGTTGAAAGCGATAATGAAAGTACATTCCTTGAGAAATCAACCATGGTTTATTCCATGCCGGAGGGAGCTGTCTTGCTGTGCATGGATGACACTGCGTTTTATTACCTTGTAAGAAACACAGAGGAGCTGGGAGAGAAATGGGAGGATACACTTACATTCTATCAACAGTCTTTTGACAAACAGATACAATCTGTCGAATTGAATATACGGCCTGATACCCCTATTTTCCGAGATTTTTGTGCTTGTGGGGACCGTTATGCGCTGTTACTCGGGACAGAGGAAGAAGGGAAATTGACTTACCTCGTGGAAATATGGCAGGATGGAGAGGTGGTTAAACAATTCTCCTTGGAAGGCATCATGGCGGAGAGACCGGACCGAGTTTTGTTTCTTCAGGAAGAAATAGTAGTTATGTCCAAAGATAGTTTTGTGACATTGGATTCTGATGGTAAAGTCCTTTGTAATATTGCGAGTCCTAAAGGACATTTTATGGATATTGTCACCTATGGGGACAACCGGATCGCACTGGCATATACAGAGGGAAACGATCGCACTACATCGGTCCTTTTGTATCAGGTGGAAACAAAACAAAAGAAGACGATTGCGGTCGATGCACCTGTCAGTAGATTGTTTGCGGCAAAAGAGAAGCTTTGTTATATAGATGCCACGGGATTGTGGAAGCAGTCTATAGAAGGTGGATCGGGCAGAAAAGTGGTTGATCTGTCCGGAAGTAATGTGGCGGAAAGCCAGATCGTTGATGTTCGGGAGACCGAGAAAGGGTATCGAATATTGGCATTGACCAATGATGGCATCGGTGCGAAGATCATTGAATTCTTTCCGGAAGGTAGCGACGATACCTATCCTGTAAGCGAAAAGATACGAATCACTTTGTATGATTACGCGGGAGCATTGCCTAAGGACAGCACTAACCCAGTAGATGCCTTCAATGAACAAAGCGATCTATATGAGATCGTGGTAAAAGAGTATGCTTTGGGCAAGGATGACAAAGTTCTGGAAGGAGCCAAAGAATTGGCAGAGGGAGAGTATCCGGATCTGATCCTGTCACCATACAATAAGTTGGTAGAGTACCTGCTCAAAAACCAGTGCCTGGTGAATTTGGAAGAAGTTATCAGAGATATGAAGACTATTGCACCGGAAGATCTGTCGCCTGTTGTGGTAAAGGCGTATACCAAGGACAACAGTCTTTTTGCTTTGCCGGATCAGTTTACCCTGGAAGCGTTGTATGGACCTGAGTCTACCTTCGGAGAAGGAACCTGGGGAGTGGAGGAGTTCCTGAAATGGTTTGAGGAGCATCCCCATTCCGGAGGTGTAGTGTGTACACGTAAACAGATATATGACGCTTTTATAGGGGCTGTGTTGGAGCAATATATTGATTCTGGCACCAATGAAGTGAGTTTTATGCAGGATTCTTTTGTGCGAAGCATGGATCGTTTTTGCAGATTGCAGAGGAAAGACAGTTACTCCCGAGAGGAAATGATGGAGCGCACAGAGAATATTAGTGAGAGAATGCTCTACTCTATCTCCGGTCCCGGTGCGATAGCGTATTTAGAGAATGAGACCAGAGAAACCTACGTGATCAAAGGCTATCCGGGGACAGGGGAAGTACCGGTAGTATATTTGTCCGGTGCTGCACTTAGTATTCTGAACACTTGCGAATGTCGGGAAGGGGCAGTTGCCTTTTTGGAATATTATCTCAGATATACGGCAGAAAAGTTGCAGGGTGAAGCTCGGAAGAATGGTGCAGCGAAATTCTATACTCTGGAAAAATATTTGAGACAAGGCGTAGAGGAATTGTTGGAAGCAGACAACCATCTGGGAATTCCTTGCACGTATAGCGATGAGCAAATAGATCGTGTGATGGAGATCGTGCAGTATGCTAAGTTAAAGGATGACAGTGATCGAGAACTGAAAGACCTCATCTGGGAAGAATTACAAGGTTCCTTGGATGGAGGAAGAGATATACAGACTACCTGTGAGATCCTGCAAAGCAGAGTACAGACTTTTTTGGATGAGAGATAATATGTATGTTCATATTGTGGACTTGCAAATGACGATATGGCCGGACATAGTCATGTAAGCAGAGCAGTACATATCGTTAATCACTAAACGGGAGATTACGGAGAAACAAAATGAGTAGGAAAAAGGTGTTTATCGCAGTGCTTCTATCCGTATTTATGATAGTTACAATGGTGGGATGCGCTAATCATGGTACGCCGTCGAACGAAAGTGAAGAAAACAAAGGGGATGTTATTTTCAAAGACAACACGCTGGATAAATATACGGCGTTTATCAACGAGAAAATAGAAATTGAAATGCCTGAAGGAGCGCTTGACGGTGGCGGGGCCTATCTCCGTGCAGGAAATGGTAGGGGATATCGTTTTAAAAAGCACCTTTTCTCTACTTTCGAAGAATGCTGGGATGAATTATCTATCGTTACAAATGCCGGAACGAAGAAATCTTTGCGTTTTGAGTTGGATGCACAGGTATGGAGTATAGGAGAGAAGGTTGGATCCGATCATTACCTATGTGCGATATACCGGAATGAAGATGGGGAGAATTCTCTGCATGTTTTAGAGATAGATGAGAATCAGACGATCTATCAGGATATCAACCTCACTTATTTGGATGGACGGGGATATTATACACTGGACGACTTGACGATGGATGCAAAGGGTAATCTGCATTTTATTGCCAGCGAAATGAGTGTAGGCGAAAATGATTCGGAGAGGATCAATGACACATATACCATTGTTTCTCCGCAAGGAGAAGTCCTGTATTCGGAGGAAGAATCTGCAGAATATGACATATTAGGGATTGTATATTTGCCCGGTGGAATGATTGCCTACAGAGTGGGTGATTACAGAGACAATCAGTCGTCGCTATGCGAACTGATCAGTGTCGATTCGGAATCAAGGAAAAAAATCAGCATTATTCGGATCCCTTATACATCGGACGAAATGATTCGATTTATTACACTGGATAGTGCATCGATGCTTGTATATGCCACACCTACCGGTGTATATAGTCTTGATAAAGAGGCAGACAGACCGGAAGTACTTTACTTGTTCCAGAATCATGGTATTACGGCTAAGAATATATGGTCATTGTATACGGATGCCAGGGGAAATATCTCTGTCATATATGAAAACATGGATGAGCAGATGTTTTACCTGGGATTGGAGAAGACCGTAGAGCAAAGAGAGATTCAAACCATTCAATTTGCGGTAGATATACAGAATGTTGCTCGATATCGAAACGCAGTTGCACTGTTTAATAAAAAGTATCCGAATTATCATATTGAATTGGTAACGGATATGGAAAAGAGCAGATTATTAACGGAGTTGGTTGCCGGTGGAGGCCCGGTTTTGATTGATTCTTCGCTGGTTGGATTTGAAGATTATATTAAGTTGTGGATGCCGTTGGATTCCACACTGAAAGAAGACATATCCGATGCATTGCTGGATCAAGTGACAGAGTTAGGTCGGGTGGATGGACAATTATATGGTATTATTACTGATTTCAGTATTGAGACGCTGGTTGTGAAAGATACCGACATAGAGACCTGGAGCTATGATGAATTTGCGACCTATTTGGAACAACACCAAGACTATGTGAGCCCCTGTGACAATATCGAGATCAATAGCAGTTGGGGCTTTATTTACAATTTCTTCTGCCAAGGAATAGATAAGGCCTATTTTACATCGAACGAAGGAAGTGTTTCTTTTGATGTCGATCGTTTTGAGAGAGCATTCAAATTGGCTTTGTGGCAATCTGACAATCATGAAATCGAATTGCCGGGAGAATCCCTTCTGAAGGATGAAGTTGTTTGCAACAGAATCCGTATCAGTCGACCGGAACAGTTAGAACTGTATCGACTGATGTATGGAGAAACGGTCAATTTCATTGGCTATCCCACAGAAGAAGGAGCTGTTCACTATATAGATTCGAATGCTCCGCTGTGTATCAGAGATACTGCGAATGCAAAAGAAAAAGAAATAGCTTGTGAGTTTCTGAACGTATTATTGTCTTACGATGGACAGGCGGAAGCAATCAATAATACTACGATGGCATTTAGTGTGAGAGAAGATGTGATTCGGAAACAGTTTGAACAAGTTGGAGAAGAAACGATAGTGTTTGCATTGGGATTTGAGGAAACGACCCTCGGTAAACGCGTTGATATGGAAAAAGCACGAAACCTGTTTGACCGACTGATATTCCATTCCGAAGGAAGGAAAAGGATGCCAACGGAGGTCAGTTCTATTTTCATAGAAGAATTGGAACTCTTAGAGGGCGGAGTGATCGATCAGAATTCGATGATATCCCATATTGATAATAGAATAACCCTATATCTGGATGAAAGATAAAACAAGTAAAGCGCAAGGCGAATTTCGTCTTGCGCTTTTTGTTTTGTGTATTATTACTTCTTGGAATCTACTCTGACACAGATGGCGGGGCGGATGCCGTAGCCTTCTACAGCAACGTCCGCGGAACTGTATTCCCGACGGTAACCGGTGTCAACCAGGTAACACTGGGAACTCTTGTCATGTCTGGGGGTACGAAGCCACCAGATGAAATCCTTGGAGCCGGTGAGGGAACGGTTGTTGCCGTAGATAGGAGAACCGTTACTGGTAATGGCTTCGGGAGTAGGGGAGGTGACTTTGCTCACATCCGCTTCATCGAACCAATCCATTTCTTCCAGAGATAACAGGAAGACTTTATCCTCGGAAGGATAAGGACCGTCAGTGTAACGGCCATCTACCGAGGTGGTGAATTTGTAGGGTACCAGTTCGTCTCTTTCTTCCTTGGTGAAACCATTGAGGAAGCCGGGCTCGTTCTTATAACCGTTGCTGTAATCGCTGAAGGCGGTGGACACGGGATCTTTGCCGCCGTAGTCGATATGCTCTCTATCGGAATTGAGCCAGATACGGATGGTGGAGCGATTCCAGATGCTGTCGCCTCGAATGCGGGCCTGCAGATCCAGATCATATTCTGCGGGAGAGTCGGGGTCGTAGTAATCGGTGTTGTTCTCGTAGTTATAGGTACCGCTTTCGGGAACTGCATAACCTCTCATGGTCAGAATATATTTGGAGACCAGGATCGCGATGTGCTGACCATCCTGCTCTGCAAGGTGAAGCACTCGCCACTCGATGGGAACGCCGTTAAAGCTGCCGAATTCGATGGTATCACCCAATTCCACGTGGCCTAACATAGTAGGCTGGTTCTCCGAAACAGGTTCCGTGCTTTCAGGAGTGCTGCTCTCCGAACTTTCCTGAGAGACGCTGGCCACAGGTTTTGAAGCATCAGGAGGCGTATCTCCCTTATCTCTTGTGAACAGTAGAATCAGGGCTATGATAGCGATAAGTACTACCAAAGCGGCCGCCGCAATGGCGATGGGTAGGTATTTGCTCTTTGGATCCAAACCCGGTGCAGGATTCTTAGCCTTTGCGGGAGTTGGTACGGGTGCCGGAGCAGGTTCCGGTTCGGGTTCCGGAGCTGCAGTTTCCTTTTTCTCGGCCTCGATCTCCCGGACATATTCCAGGATCCGTTTGAATTCTTTGTTTTTGTCTGCCTTGATCCACTGGTGGGTCATTAAGAAGTACTGCATGGACTTGCTTAAGTTCACATCCTCCAGCTGGTAGACGATAATGGGAAGGTTCTGATTCACCGCATGCTCCACTTCGCGGAGTACATGGGGCGAATCGTTGGCTTTCTGGGAGAGCAGGAGCAGAAAGAGGTCGGAACTGTCGATTCCGTCGATCAATTCTTCCGCATACTCATGTCCGGGGCGAATATCCCTGGGCGCCAGAAAACACTTCTGACCGTTGCGTTCCATATAGGTACAGAATTCCTTTGCGATGGCTGCATCTACAGAGGAATGTGAGATGAAGATCTGCATCGTCTGACTGCTTCTCCTTTCCTTAGTATCCATCTTCTATCCTACAGTATGGAAGCCTGATTTGCAATGTATAATTTCTGATTAACGCTAATTAGAAAAAATTTAACGATAAACATTAAAAATGTGTTGACAGGGAAAAAGAAAGGGTGTAATATCCAATTATCGACAAACATTAAATTTTTAATGACGCATGCATCTAATAAAAGAAAAGAGGAAAAAATGGAATTATTCATCAATAAAGTAGTAAGTAGTGTGTTAGAGATCATCTTATTTTCTCTGGTACCGTTTATCTGGTGGTTGATCACTTCAAGAAAGAAGGAATCATTTTTCCACTGGGTGGGACTGAAGAAGGTAGACGGCGCAAAGACAAAAGCAGTGATCAAGGCAGCAGCCATCGTAGAAGTATGTTTCCTGGCATTATCTTTCTATATGCTGTATGCGGTCAAGGGTGTGGAAGATCTGGCAACCTCAGAGTTCACCGGACTTGGTGTCAAGGCTCTGCCGGCGATCCTGGTATATGCACTGATTAACACTGCTTTACCGGAAGAGATCCTGTTTCGAGGTTTTATCCTGAAAAGGATCGCCAGCCGTTTCGGATACAACGCAGGCAATTATATACAGTGCATTCTGTTCGGTTTCCTGCATGGTGCCATGTTCATCAAGAGCGTAGGCCTTGTAACAGGTATATTGATCACCTGCTTCACCATGGCTATCGCGTGGTGCATGGGTCATGTAAATGAGAAGAAGGCAGACGGATCGATCCTTCCCAGCTGGGGAATTCACGCAGCAGCTAATATTTTTTCAGGTATCGTTGCAGCATTTGCATTGATTTAGGATAAACAATAATCATTATAAAAGGAGAACAAGAAAATGAGAGAAGAAGCAATCAAGTTAGAGAAAGTCAGAAAGAGTTGTAATATTACGGAAAAAGTAGCTATGGTTCTGGAGATCATCCTGTTAGTGGCAACGATCCTCTGTATCATAGGCGGAGCTTTGTGTTTTGGATTCAGAGGACAGATCGATCAGGGCATCGCAGAAGTGGTAGCAGCGGGAGAACATGCAGAAGTTGATAGTTCCTTCCAGGCCCTGAATAACCTGGAGATCGGCGGATTTCTGAAGTTCACCATTCATATGGATGAGTTGTTGGCAAACAAAGAGTACGGAACCATTATGGTGACCCTCTGTGGTTTTGCAGCCGTGGTGTGCGGAATGGTAGCTCTGATATTTGATCTTATCAGAAGGATCTTCAAGGCGATCCGCATCAGTGAGACTCCTTTCGACAGAGCAGTGATCGCCAAAGTGAAAGTGATGTTTATCATCATCTGTGTAGAGCTTTTGCTTATGTCCGGATTGGGCAATGCGGTTCTTGCAGGCCTGATCTTCTGGAGTATTACCAATATTCTGGAATATGGTTTTACCATCCAGCAGCAGATCGACGAGACATTGTAAGGAGGCAGCAGATATGGGAAAGATCATTCTTCGACTGGACAGAGTCATGGCAGACAGAAAAATGTCCCTCAATGAGTTATCGGAAAGGGTGGGCGTATCCAACGTAAACCTTTCCAAGATGAAGACCGGTAAGATCAGTGCGATCAGATTCTCTACCCTGGAGGCGATCTGTGATGCCCTTACCTGTCAGCCGGGAGATATCCTGGAATACGATCCAAACGCGGTAAGCGATTCTGAGGAATAATTTATTATATGCGCAGCGGTGAAAAGGCCGCTGCGTTTTTTTATGTTTCGGTATTTTAGATAAGGAAACCTTGTCGAATTCTTAAGGAAATCTGAAGAACAATAAAGATTTATTGAAAAACAATAAATTTATATTGACATTCAACTTCTGCGATGCTATAGTAACCTCACAAAGAGGAGGAAGAAAAGGATATGAGTCAGGAAAAGAAAATGGAACTTTGGGTGAAAATCACAAAATGGGTGCTGGATGCTATGTGTGTCATCGGCGTGGGAGTCATTATTTCCCTTCCCTGGAGCATCAAGTGGATGAGTCAGGCAATGCCGTATCTGATGGATGATTACGAAGCGACGGTGATCATTTACTTTGTACTGGGTATCTCTGCGGAGAAGATCCTGTGGGAACTTCGCAAGATCCTGGGCACTGTGATCAAAAAGGATTGCTTTGTGAAAGAAAATGTTGTGAGCCTGCAGAAGATGTCAAAGTGGGCCTTCTTCATTGCACTGATGTGTGTTGTGAGAAGTTATGTGCATTCCTCTCTGCTGATGGTGACGGTGATCCTGGTGTTCGTGATCGCGGGAATGTCCGGCCAGGTGCTTAGTTTCGTGTTTGCCCAGGCGGTCTCCTACAAGGAAGAGAATGATTTTACCATTTAGAAAGGAAGGCGTAACCTATGAGCATTATTGTAAATCTGGATGTTATGATGGCAAAGCGTAAGAAGGGCCTTTCTGAACTGGCGGCAGAGGTGGACCTGACCCTTGCAAATCTGTCGATCTTGAAAAATAACAAGGCCAAGGCGGTGCGATTTTCGACACTGAATGCTATCTGTAAGGCCTTGGATTGTCAGCCGGGAGATATCCTGGAATTTGTTGACGATGGGGAGGATGAGTAACAATGAGTGATGAATTGGAATTGATATCAGAGGAGAAGGAAGCCAAGGCGGACAGTGAGAGTACAGCCACTGCCGTACAGCCTCAGAGACCTACCGGTCCGGTAGATAGCGAGAAGACGAAGATCTTCAGAGAAAAATTTGATTTCTTTGGCCCTGTCACCCTGTTGTATGCGATCTTTTATGCGATCTGTATGTACCGGAATCCTTCCGGTGTTACGTTCCCTTTTTTCGTGGCCGGCAGCCTCTTCTATTTCTACTGCTCACTTACAAAACTGGGCAGTACCTGCAAAAAAGGAACCAGATTTTATGCAGTGATCATGATGCTGCTGGCGATCTCCACCTTCCTGACAGACGATGAAAGGATCATTATTTTCAACAAGATGGGGATATTCCTCCTGGTAGTGAGTCTTCTGTTGAACAGCTTCTTCGATACGGAGAAATGGGGTCTGGGCAAGTATGTAAGCAGTATCTTCCAGTCCGTGTTCATGTGCGTGGGTATGATCTTCAGACCTTTTGAGGATCTGTTCCGCTTCACCAAGAACAAGCCCGAGAAGATGGATAAGAGAGTGGTGGCTGTAGGCTTAGGTCTGGTGATCAGCCTGCCTCTGGTACTGTTGGTGACGGCCCTGCTTTCCAGCGCCGATGTATTCTTCCGACAGATCACCGACAAGATGGTGAGCTGGATCGACTTTACCAACGTATTCAGTGTAAGCTTTATGATCATAGCTATGTTCTTCGCGGTATATTGCCTGACAGCATATCTTTGTACCGGGCAGATCAACGAGGAAGTGAAGGATAACAGAAAAGGCGAGCCCCTGATCGCAGTGACCTTTACCGCGATGCTGACTTTGATCTACATGCTGTTTTCCGGTATTCAGTTCTTCGGCCTGTTCCTGCGTCAGCTGACCCTTCCCGAAGGTTACAGCTATGCACAGTATGCGAGAGAAGGTTTCTTCCAACTTTTGGCAGTCGGTTTCCTGAATCTGGTACTGGTGTTGGTGTGCCTGACCTTCTTCAGGGAGAACAAGGCATTGAAAGTAATTCTGACACTTATGTCACTTTGTACACTGGTGATGAATGCCTCCAGTGCCATGAGAATGATCATGTACATTGAGGTATATTTCCTTACCTTCTTACGTATCCTGGTGCTTTGGGCGCTGCTGGTACTGACATTGATCTTTATCGGCGTTATCATCAACATCTACAAGGAGGACTTCAAGCTCTTCCGCTACAGTATGGCGGTGGTTTCCCTTCTGTATGTGGTGCTGGCTTTCAGCAGACCCGATTACCTGATCGCAAAGTACGACGTGAGCCGTATCGCTTCCGTGACGACGGCAGAGCAGCCCGGACAGTTCAAGGACTTCAAGTTCCTAAGTGAGCTGAACGCGGATGCCGCACCGGTGCTGATCCCCTTCTTAAAGGCGGAGGGCTACCAGGTCACAGGCAAAGAGATATATCCTTATGATTACAAGAGAAGAGATCGCGACGGCTTCGGCTATTACTGGCTGGATAGTATGAGACACAAGACAGAGGATCTGGGTATCAGAACCTTCAATCTTTCCAGATGGTATGTGAAGAAAATGATCAAATAAAGAGTAGTTCCTCTCAGAGACACTCGCTGTTATATGCAGCGGGTGTTTTTTATGTCGGTATTGCACAGAATGAGTAGTATCACCGCACAAAATAAATAGATATTGCGGACAGACTGTGATAGAATGATCATGGATGTCTGTGGACATCTACGGAGGTTTGTCATGGCACTGTTAGGAAAGATGGCAGTTTTGTTCATCTATATGATGTTAGGATATTTTTGTTATAAGAAAGGGTATCTGGATGCCAAAGCGTCCAAGACCATCAGTTTCGTGGTACTGAATCTGGCAAGTCCGGCGCTGGTCATCAGCGGAACCGTCAACAGAAGCGGAGACATCGAGGGAGGGTTGCTCCCCACGGTTCTCGCTACCATCGGTCTGTACATCGGACTGATCATTGTCAGTATTTTTATGCCTTATCTTATCGGCGCTCCTGCGAAAAACCGCGGCATTTACCGCCTGATGACCATCTTTTCCAATATTGGATTCATGGGATTCCCTGTGGTACAGGCGATGTTCGGAGATGACGCATTATTGCATGTGGCCATCTTCCAGATCCCTTATAATCTGTTGATCTATTCCTACGGCATCTACGAACTGACCAAGGGTCAGCCTGACGAAAACGGAGAGAAGACTTCCTTCCAGTGGAAGAAGCTGATCAATGTAGGTATGATCGCCAGCATCGTTACCATTATTCTGTATGCTGCAAGAGTGGAGACCCCGGCGTTCTTCAACGAGACTTGCGCCGGCCTGGGCGCACTGACGGCGCCTTTGAGTATGATCGTTATCGGTACCGCTCTGGCTAAGATCCCCTTAAAGAGTCTTTTTACCGATGTGAGACTGATCTTTTTTACCGCTCTTAAGCTTCTGGTGATTCCTATCCTGGGTATGGGAATTGCCAGACTCTTACTGAAAGATCAGATGCTTCTGGGCGTTGTGATGGTTATGATCGCTACCCCTGTGGGCAGCATGACCGCTATGTTGGCGGAGCAGTACGGCGGAGATACCGAACTGACCTCCCGCGGCGTGGCATTGAGCACTTTGCTTTCCGTACTTACCATTCCTCTGGTGGGAATGATCACCCTGTAGTAAAGGAGTCAGCCTATGTACTTACTTCCCCAGCCCATGAAACTTGAGAAGGAGCAGGGCACTTTTGCTTTGCAGCTGCATTCCGTGATCCTGATAGATCACAGTGTGGGCGCAGACTGCCTGGCACAGGTGCGTCTTGCGGCAAATTTTCTGCAGCAGGAGATCCGGGAGTCCTTAGGTTGGGAAGTTACAACGGTACGCTCCTTACATGAGGTGGATGCCGGCAGGATCCGACTTTGCATTGGAGAAACCGGGCTTGGGGAGGAAGGATATCTCCTTCAGATCTTAGGAGAAGAGGTGACCATCACCGCAGATAGCGGCGTGGGTATCCTTTATGGGGTGCAGACCCTTCGACAGATCATATGGCAGCAGGGAGCCTTTTTGCCCTGCCTGAAGATAGAAGACGCGCCGAAGATCGGGCGCCGCGGACTTTCTCTGGATGTGACCAGAGGCAGAGTTCCTACCCTGGCGGAACTGAAGCGCCGGGCGGATGAATTGTGCTTTTATAAAATGAATGAGCTGCAGCTCTATGTGGAGCACAGCTTCCTGTTTCGGAATTTCAGCGAGGTTTGGCGAGGCAGTGACCCGCTGACAGCGGAGGAGATCCTGGAACTGGATGCCTATTGCAAAGAAAGAAATATCGACCTGGTGCCTTCCCTGGCCAGCTTCGGACATTTGTACGAGGTGCTGGTAACAAAAAGTTTCGGACATCTCTGTGAGCTGGAGGGCGCAGGAAGTGAACCTTTCTCCCTGATCGATCGCATGGCCCATCATACCGTGGATGTTTCCAATGAGGAAAGTTTTCGCATGGTGGCGGAGCGCATCAGAGAGTACAGCGAACTTTTCACCTCAGGGTATTTCAATATCTGCGCCGACGAGACCTTTGATCTCTGCGCAGGCAAGAGCAAGGCACTTGGGGAGGAAAAGGGTGTCAAAAGAGTATACCTGGATTTCTTAAAGAGGCTTTGCGGTGTAGTGAAGGAATGCGGCAAGACGCCTATGTTCTGGGGAGATGTGCTGCTGGAGGCACCGGAACTTCTTTCGGAGATGCCTGAGGATGCCATTCTCTTAAACTGGGAGTACGCGCCGGAGGTCACCGAGACCAAGACGAAGATCCTGACAGAGGCGGGAGTTCCCAAACTTTATGCCTGCCCCGGTGTGCAGAGTTGGAATCATGTGATCAACAGACATTCCGATGCCTACCGCAATATTTCCGGTATGTGCCGTGTGGCCCACAAATACAAGGTTCGGGGACTACTTGTGACAGAGTGGGGCGACTTGGGACATATGGCCCATCCCGCATTTTCTACGGTGGGCGTGATCTATGGGGCAGCCTTTAGCTGGAACGATCAGGAACTTACGGAGGAAGAGATCAATGCCGCTATTTCCGCGGTGGAGTATGGGGATGCTTCCGGCCGGGTTGTAAATTATTTCCGGGATCTGGCGGATGCGGAGAGCATTCGATTCTGGAATCTGGTCCACTATAAAGAGACCAGAGAGAAAGCTCCCGAGGCAGAGAGACTGGAATCTGTGCTGGAACAGGAGCATTTTGAGGCGAAAACGGAGCTTTTCCGGGAGACAAGCCGCAAGTTATATGAACTTTTGCCTCGGGTTTCCGAAAGGACACGCAGCGTGATCGCTGTTTACCTGCTGCACGGAGAAGGCGCGCAGCTGCTGGCGGAGACCGTAAAGACACTTTTGGGGAAAACGAGAGGGGGGAGAGCTTTCGGGCTCGCTGCTCGTTTGGAATATTGGTTATATGATTACAAGAAACTCTGGCGATCCACCGCCAGGGAGAGCGAACTGGGCCGCCTGCAGGAGGTGATCTTCTGGTATGCGGACCGGCTGCGTGAGTTGTAAGAGGGGGAAAAACCCACGGGGAGGGACAGACGATGAGCTTTGAAAGTATTTTGGATCTGAAACTGAGCTCCTACAAGGAGTTGCCCAGACCGACCTTTTTCCTGGATCTGAATTTGAAGCAGATCCTGGATAAGATCAATCAGTTCTGGACAGAGGATGTAACGTCGCTTTTTTATTTCCCTGCGGACAAGGAGTGCGAGGATTATCGCCGCGATGTGTTCGGGGATATGAAGAAGCCGGAGGTATTTGCGCTTTTCACGGAATTTAACAGCCGCATGAAGGAGCGCGAAAAGGCACTTCAGCAGAAGAATCTGGTGAGAGTGGAAAGCCAGAAGGCTACCTGGCATCTGCGGGAAGTGGATATGTATTGCAAGACCTTCGTGACACTTTGCGAGGACCTGGAGAAGGCTCCCATTGAGAGTGCAGGCCTGGTGGCATTAAAGGACGAATTGAAAGAATATCTTGCTTCCGATGAGTTCGTGGCAATGAGGCAGGCAGTGGATAAACTGATCGAGGAGCTCTACAGTTTCCGCGTGGTGCTCACTTATGAGAACAACCAGATCGTGGTGTCGGAAGGGGAACAGCCCAGAACTTATGACGATTTCCTGAAGAAGGGATTCCCCGAAAACAAGGCAGAACTCCGCAGTCCCTTTGCTTCCACCGCAGAGCTTACCAATCTGGAACTGGAAGTGATGAAGGTCATGTCCAAGAAGCATCCCGAGTTTTTCAAGGGTGTGGTGACCTTTTATCAGAAATATCAGACCTACGCCAAAGAAAAACTGGTGCGAGTGAATAAGGAGGTAGGGTATTACCTTTCCTTTGTACAATTTGAGAAGAAGATGCAGGAGAACGGGTTCCTTTTTGCTACCCCGAAGACCTGCGAGAGAGAAGAGTTCAGCGCCTTTGGCTTGTACGATCTGGCACTGGCCTGTGTGAATATGTCTCAGAAGAAGCCGGTCATCAGCAACGATTTCACCTATGGCGCAGGGGAGCAGTTCTTCGTGCTCACCGGACCCAACCAGGGTGGTAAGACTACCTTTGCAAGAAGTTTGGGTCAGCTGATCTTCTTCAGCAAGATGGGCTTCGATGTGCCTGCCGCAAGCGCCAAGGTACCTTATTTCAACCACATTCTGACTCATTTCTCCGTGGAGGAGAGTCTGGAGACAGGACGCGGTAAGCTGAAGGAAGAACTGGTGCGACTGCAGCCCATGATGGACAGCGTCTACGAGAACACCTTCGTTATCATCAACGAACTTTTCACCACTGCGGCAAACTATGATGCCTGCATCATGGGTAACCGTGTGCTGGAGCATTTTATCAAGCAGAATTGTATGGGTATCTATGTTACCCATTTGAAGGAACTGTCCGAGGGGCACAAGGAGGTAGTCAGCCTCCGCGCTACATTGGATGAGAACCGAATGCAGAGCTATAAGATCATCAGAAGCGCTGCGGATGATTCCGCCTGCGCCGTGAACCAGGTCAACAAATATCAGCTGACTTACGACCAGCTGAGCAAGCGTCTGGGAGAAAGGAGGGAGCAGTAAATGAATATCCATCTTTTATATCCCGACAAAGACTGGCTGAATATGACTCCCTACTTCGACTATCTCAGCGTGGTGCAGGACCTGAGCCTTCATATTCTGTTCCGTATGGCTTCCAGAGATGTGGTATTGGAGAATGGTGAAGTAAAGAATATCACCGACACCGACCCCTTCGTGCAGGATGCTATGAAGAAGATCATGGTGGTTCCCCTCACCTCCAAGGAGGAGATCCTGTATCGCCAGGAGATCGTCAAGGACTGTATCAACGAGGAAGATTTCATCCGGGAGCTGTATGTAAAGGTCACAGATATCCTGAAGGCCTGGGAACAGCTGGGACGCAGAGAGAACAAGCGCTCCGGCAAGCAGAATACGGTCAGCGGCCTGGTGACAGAGGTGCATGTGCTGAAGCTTTTCGTAAAAGGATTGACAGATATTAAGCGACATCTCACCATGTACATGCCCAGATTACATTCCACGGGTTTCAACCAATTGCTGGAAAGATTGAATGAAGTATTCTCCGATGAAGAGCAGGAGAAATACGAGTCGATCCTGAAGGATATCTCCTTCTTTATAGATAACCACAAGGAAGATGCCAATCTGATGACCATCAACAGCCCCAAGATCGTGATCGAATGCGGGGTGGCTGACGGCCTGAAACTTTCCGATATCAAACTGGACACTGTGGCCTGTGAGACAAAGCGTTACCGCGATCCCAACAGTGCCCTGGGTAAATTCAACAGTTTCTTAAATGCCAGAACTCCCGGCGCTATCGCCTTCCAGAAGGATACCCCGATCTATAATCAGGTAGCCGGCATCGAGTACGAGGTGGTCAAGTATATCATGGCCAGCTGCGATCGACTGTTTACCACCTTCAACGGATTCTTCGATCAGTTGAGACTGCAGACGGCCTTCTATGTGGGAGCGGTGAATCTGACCCACCATATCGAGAGATTTGAACTGGAGATGTGCTATCCTACCGTGGGCGAGCAGGATGAGCTTTACTTTGAGGACCTGAAGGAATTCGTGATGTGTATCGAGCAGCGCGTGAAGGCGGTGGGCAATGATGTGGATATCAAGAACAAGATGCTTCTCATCGTCACCGGCGCAAACCAGGGCGGTAAATCCACCTTCCTGCGAAGCATCGGCGTAGCACAGATCATGATGCAGGCGGGACTTCCCGTTACTGCGAAGCGTTATCGCACCGGAATTTTCCCGGCATTCTTCACGCACTTTACCAGACGAGAAGACAGCGCCATGAACAGCGGTCGACTGGATGAAGAATTGGGCCGTATGAATCAGATCATCGAGAATCTGGGAGAGAATTCCCTGATCCTTTTGAATGAATCCTTTGCAACCACTACCGAGAAGGAAGGTTCGGTCATTGCCTACGATATCATCAAGGCGCTGAGCGAGGCGGGCGTGAAGATCCTCACCGTGACCCATCTGCTTTCCTTCGCACAGAAGATCTACGAGGAGGCGGGGGAAGCCGAGGCAAAGGGAGAGCCGATGCCTATCACCTTCCTTTCCGCAGAGCGCAGGGAAGACGGTAAGCGTACCTTCAAGATGATCCAGCACGCTCCGGAACTCACCAGCTTTGGCCTGGATCTCTATGAATCTATTATCAATGGTGTGAAAGAAAAACGATAAGGAAGAGAAAAAATCATGTTATTTGGCGGTTATTTATACGAGACACATATGCATACTTCCGAGGGAAGCCTTTGCGGCGGCAGTACCGGCGCAGAGCAGGCAAGGGCCTACAAGGAGGCAGGATACACCGGTATCATCATTACCGATCATTTCTTCTACGGCAATACCAGACCGGACCGCAGCCTTCCCTGGGCGGAATGGGTGGAACAGTTCTGCAGCGGATATGAGCATGCCAAGGAGGAGGGCGACAAGATCGGCCTCCAGGTATTCTTCGGTTGGGAGTCCGGCTACAACGGCACCGAGTTTCTGGTGTACGGCCTGTCAAAGCAGTGGCTTCTGGACCATCCTGAGATCCGAGATGCTTCCGTGGAAGAGCAGATGAAACTGGTGCATGCCGACGGCGGCTTCATCAGTCAGGCTCACCCTTTCAGAGAAGCAAGCTACATCAAGGGCATTCACCTGTATCCTTACTACATCGATGCGGTGGAGGGTTATAATGCCAGCCACACCAGCCGGTTTAAGGGCGGCACCCTTCATCCGGAATATAATGACAGAGCTGTCACTTATGCAGAACAGTATGGACTTCCTCTGACTGCAGGCTCCGACCAGCATACCACCAACATGATCTGGGGCGGTATGGTATTCCCCAGAAAACTGGAAGATATCCATGATTTCGCCAAGGCAGTAGCTAACCGTGAGGTGCTCCGTCTGTTGGACGGTACCGAGGACCCTTCCGAGAGATAAATAGGCCGGCTATTCGATTACACAAAATAATAAAGACTGTGCAAACCAAGCATTTTGGAATTTGCACAGTCTTTTTTGTTGTTTTTGGAAGTTGCCTCCTGTGAAAAGGGGACTTTTTCTATTTTGCACAGTCTTTTCGGGCTTTTTTCGGGAAAAAGACTGTGTGATTTTCAAAAAACAAAGATTTGACAGGAATGACGCCGGAGAAACCCAAAATGCAGCGACATCGACGAAACAGATGCCCGGGAACCGTGAAAGCGGCCCTATACATCCTTGTGGATCTGCAGGTCGTACAGCTTCTTGTAGATACCATCCTGGGCCAGAAGTTCCTGGTGAGTGCCGCGCTCGCGGATCTTGCCTTTGTGCATGACCATGATGCAGTCGGCATGCTGAATGGTGGAAAGTCTGTGGGCTACCATGATGGTGGTGCGGCCCTGCATCAGTTTCTCCAGAGCTTCCTGGATCAACAGCTCGGTCTCGGTATCGATGTTTGCAGTGGCCTCATCCATAACCAGGATGCTGGGCTTGTGAGCCAGAGTTCTTGCGAAGGAGAGCAGCTGTTTCTCTCCGGCAGAGAAGGTGGCGCCGCGCTCGGAAACGGGCTCTGCGTATTTCTGAGGAAGCTTCTCGATGAAGTGGGAGGCATTGACATATTTTGCGGCTGCCTCGATTTCCTCGGGAGTGATGCTTTCGTCGTAAAGTCTGATATTGCTTTCAATGGTACCTTCGAAGATGAACACATCCTGCTGCATCTGACCGATGGCACTGCGCAGCTGCTTCTTGGAAAGTTCTTTGATATCCACGCCGTCGATGTAGATGTGACCCTGCTGGATGTCGTAATAGCGTCCGATCAGGTTCAGGATGGAAGACTTTCCGGCGCCGGTGGCACCTACGAAAGCGACGCGCTGGCCGGGCTCGATCACGAAGGAAACATCTCGCAGAACGTAGTTTTCATCGTCATAAGCGAACCATACGTGGTCGAATTCGATGCGGCCTTTGATCTCGGGAAGGAGGGTAACATTTTCCACTTCGGGGATCAGCACATCTTCATCCATGATGGTGAAGATCTTCTCGGCGGAAGCCAGGGAGGACTGCAGGGTAGAAAACTGCTCAGCCAGCTCCTGGATGGGCTCGAAGAAGGATTTGATGTACTGGGAGAAGATGAACAGGGTACCGATGGAGATGACCTCGTTCAGCACATCTGCGCTGCCCAGATCCAGAACGATCATCAGTGAGAAGATGCTCAGGATATAGACCAGGGGACGGAAGATGGCGAACACCAGCATCTCACGGTAGAAGGCCTTGTAAAGAGCGGTATTCTTGCCGCTGAACTCTTCATATTTTCTCTGCTCGCGGCCGAAGATCTGGATGATCTTCATACCGGAGATATTCTCGGAGAGGAAGGTGTTGAGGTCGGTCAGCTTGGTTCGGGTAATACGATAGGTTGCTCTGGCAATCTTACGGAAAAGGATGGTGATGACCACAACGATGGGCAGCAGCACGAAACTGATCAGTGCCAGACGCCAGTCAAGGGATAGCATTACCGCCGCCAGGGCGATGATATTTACGATGTTTCTGAACAGACGCACCAGAATGCCGGAATACATCTCATCCAGAGCCTCTACGTCGTTGGTGACACGAGTCACCAATTTACCGACGGGAGTTAAGTCGAAATAGCGGCTGCTCAAGGACTGGATGTGGGCATAGAGCTCTTTTCGCACGGTGAGAATGATCTTCTGACCGGTCTTCTGGAGAAGCCAGGCCTGAGAAATATTGAAAATAAAGCTCAGCACCAGAACCACACTATATTTGATGGCGGTATTGGTGATGGCCTCGAAACCCGCACCTGCCTCAAAGGCATCGATGGCATCACCGATCAACATGGGGCGATACAGGTCAAAGGCTGTGAGGATCAGCACCATCACCAGACAGGAAGCTACTGCAAAGAGGTAAGGCTTCATATAGGACAGAAGTCGAAGCAGTGCGCTGCCTTTATAATTAGTTTCAATTTTATCATCATTCAGATTACTCATGATGGGATAACCTTTCTGTTATTTATCGTTACATTGCGGTCAGTTCCTGCTCCAGCTGCTGCTTCTCGTAGATGTGTGCGTAGAAGCCGCCCAGAGCCAAGAGTTCCTCGTGGGTGCCGTACTCGGTGAGTTCGCCTTCCGTCAGCACGGCAACGTGATCAGCCTGCTGCAGGGTGGAGATACGATGGGCAATGACGATGGTGGTCTTGCCTTCGCGCAGGCGCAGGATATTTTTTAAGATCTTCTCCTCGGTGTCGGTATCTACCGCGGAGAGGGAGTCATCCAGAATCAGTACAGCGGAATCCATGAGCAGGGCTCTTGCGATGGAGCTTCTCTGCTTCTGACCGCCGGAAAGGGTCACACCGCGCTCACCAACAACAGTGCCGTAGTTTTCGGGGAAATCCATGATGTTGTCGTGAATGCAGGAATCCTTGGCTGCCTGCTGTACCTGCTCGTGAAGTTCGGGATGCTCGGAGATACGCTCTTCCAGACCGAAAGCGATATTTTCCTCCAGAGTGTCGGAGAACAGGAAGTTATCCTGAGGGACGTAAGCGATATTTTTGTGCAGAGCCTTCAAAGGGATCTGGCGAATACCGGTATCATCCAGGAGGATCATGCCCTCTTCGCAATCGTATACGCGAAGCAGGAGATTTGCCAGGGTGGACTTACCACTGCCGGTACGGCCCAGGATTCCCAGCATCTCGCCGGACTTGATATGCAGATCGATATTTTTAAGGACGGGAGTCTCACTGTCGGGATAGGTGAAGCTTAAGTTTTTCAGGGTGATGTCGCCGGTTAGCACCGCATCCTCTGCCATTGCGGGCATCTCGCTGTCGGTGATGTCGGCGGTGGCGTCGAAGATCACCTTGATACGACCGAAAGCAGCCGCAGCCTGGCTGAAGGAGTTGATACAGTCACCGCAGGCGATCATAGGCCACACCAGCATACCGATGTAGGACTGGAAAGCGACGAACTGACCGATGGTGACCTGACCGTTCAGGACCATTTTACCACCGGCGATCAATGTGACCAAAAGGCTGATACCGGTGATGGCATCCAGACAGGGACCGAACAGGGTACGAAGTTTGATGACGGAGAGGTTTTTCTCCATACAATCGATGCCGGCCTTCTCTAAGGAAGCGAAATCCTCTTCCTCCTGCACGAAAGCCTTCAGCACGCGAATGCCTGCCAGACTTTCCTGCACCTTATCGGAAAGGTGGGAGAATGCATCCTGACGTCTGGTCTGACGCTTCTTGGACTCGATGCCGTAGAAATAGCAGCCGATAGCCACCAGGATCAGGGGAAGAAATGCCAGAACGGTAAGGCGCAGATCTACATAGACGATCATCTTCACCAGAACCATGAGGGTCATGCCGATGGCATCAAAGGTGGTGATGACAGCCATACCTACCGCCATACGGATAGCCTGCAGATCGTTGGTGAAATGAGCCATCATGTCGCCGGTCTTATGTTTGTTGTAAAAACGGGAAGATAATGTCTCGATATGTTCGAACATGTCGCCGCGGATGCGATATTCCACGCCGCGGGAAGCGCCGATGATAAAGAATCTCCAGCCGAAACGACCGATCATGATGATCGCGCCGGCGAACAGGAGCTTTAACAGGATCTTTTTGACACCCGCCATACCGAAGGCACCGATGGTCAATCCGTCGATGATCTCACCGGTATACTGGGGCACATATACATTAGCCAGATCTACGGCGATCAGCATGATGATACCGATCAGGTAATTCCACTTGTATCGCCAGAGATAGGGCATTAAGGAAAAACTTTTGTTGTCTTTTTTCATAATAAAATATCCAGTGCTTTTTTATATTTTTCCGCTCTCTTAAGGTCCTTCTCGGTGACTGTGTCGAGGCGGGTCAGGTCTGAGTTGTGGGTGAGGTCAGAGATCTTGACGGCTCTGGCCAGAGGATTACTTTTCAGGGTACGAACGTAATCCAGATAAGGAACGTCATCGGAGTGGGTCATCATCTGAACCGCGTCCACGACTTCCTTTGGGAAGCCTAAGGAAAGCAGTTCCTCAGCGGTGGTATCGGTGTCCTCTAAGATATCATGAAGCAGTGCCACGCAGCAGCTGGCTTCATCGGTCATGGACTCCGCCACATGAAAGGGGTGGAAAGGATAGGGGATGCCTTGCTTATCCACCTGATCCTTGTGCCGCTCAAAACAGAGCTTCATGGCTTTCTTGGTCAAATCAGTATAGATCATGGACGACTCCTTTCCACTAAAATACCTTGGTGGTCCACTTGGTGCAATCCCAGACATCGGTAGCCAGTCCGTCATAAAATTCAGGCTCATGGCAGACCATCAGGATGCTTCCCTTGTATTCCTTCAGGGAGCGCTTCAGTTCCTCCTTGGCATCTACGTCCAGGTGGTTGGTAGGCTCGTCCAGAAGCAGGATATTGGTGTCGCGGTTTAATAACTTACAGAGGCGGACCTTAGCCTGCTCGCCACCGGAGAGTACCTTCACGCGGCTCTCGATGTGCTTGGTGGTAAGTCCGCATTTAGCCAGAGCGGAACGGACTTCATACTGGGTAAATCCGGGGAATTCCTGCCAGATCTCCTCGATACAGCTGTTGTCGCCGCTGCCGGACATCTCCTGCTCGAAGTAGCCGATCTCCAAGTAGTCGCCCTGTTCCACGGTGCCGGAGATAGGTTTGATCAGACCTAAGATGCTCTTCAGCAAGGTGGTCTTACCGATACCGTTGGCGCCGGTGAGAACAATCTTCTGACCGCGCTCCATGGAAAGGTTCAGGGGTTTGCTCAGGGGCTCATCATAACCGATCACCAGATCATGGGTCTCGAAAATGATACGGCCGGGAGTGCGGGCTTCTTTAAAGTAGAACTCGGGCTTGGGTTTCTCTGCCGCAAGCTCGATCACATCCATCTTGTCTAACTTCTTCTGGCGGGACATGGCCATATTTCTGGTGGAAACACGGGCCTTGTTTCGTGCTACGAAGTCTTTTAAGTCTGCGATCTCCTTCTGCTGCTTGTTGTAGGCAGCCTCCAGCTGAGACTTCTTCATGGCGTAGACTTCCTGGAACTTGTCGTAGTCGCCTACGTAGCGGGTCAGGGTCTGATTATCCATGTGATAGATCAGGTTGATAACACTGTTCAGGAAAGGAATGTCATGGCTGATCAGGATGAAAGCATTCTCATACTCGTTCAGATAACGCTTCAGCCACTCGATGTGCTCTGCATCCAGATAGTTGGTAGGCTCGTCCAATAGCAGGATGTCGGGCTTCTCCAACAGAAGCTTACCCAGCAGAACTTTGGTTCTCTGACCGCCGGAAAGTTCGGTCACATCCCGGTCTAAGCCGATGTCCATTAGGCCCAAAGCTCTCGCAACTTCCTCTACCTTGGCATCGATCATGTAGAAATCGTGCATGGTCAGCAGATCCTGCAGAGTACCGGTCTCCTCCAGATAGGTCTCCAACTCCTCGGGAGTGCAGTCCCCCATCTTTTCGTAGATCTCATTCATTTCCTTTTCCATGTCGTACAGGAAATCGAAGGCGGAAGACAATACCTGGCGGATGGTCATACCGGCAGTCAGCACGGTATGCTGGTCCAAATAGCCTACGCGGACATTCTTAGCCCACTCGATCTTACCTTCATCGGGCATCAACTTGTTGGTGATGATATTCATGAAGGTGGATTTGCCTTCGCCGTTGGCACCGATCAGGCCGATATGCTCGCCCTTTAACAGGCGGAAACTAACGTCGTTGAAGATGGCGCGGTCGCCGAAACCATGGGTCAGATGTTCTACATTTAAAATGCTCATTCTTTTCGTACCTCTATATTTTCCTTGAAATAAAACTCATTTTATCATAATATAAGTAAATAAAAAAGTCTATGTAAGAAACAGCGAAATTGCTGTATATTTCAGCGATTCAGGCTCGAAAATGACGGAGTGAAGGTATGATATTTGACAGTATAGTCTTTCTGTTTCGGTTTTTGCCTGCGTTTATCATCTGTTATTTTCTGGCTCCCGGGGTGATGAAGAAGATCGTCCTCCTTGCAGGGAGTCTTGTTTTTTATGCCTGGGGAGAACCTGTTTATTGCGTTCTTTTGCTCTTTACCATTCTGGCAGACTATCTGTGCGGTCTTCTTATGGATCGTTTCCGCAGAATGAAAAGAGTCTTCATAGTCTTCGGCGCAGCGGTGAATCTGGGGATATTGCTTGCCTTTGTCTATGGCGGGGAGCTTATGACATTGGCCGGTTCACTGACGGGAGCGGAACTTCCCGCCTGGCAGTTCCCTCTGCCTCTAGGCCTCCCTTTCTACACCCTGCGGACCCTTTCCTATCTGATCAATGTCTATCGCGGCGAAGTGAAGAGCTGCCGCAACCTTCTTGATTATGGTGTCTATATCTCCATGTTCCCTTACCTGATCGGAGGACCGGTCACAGACTACAGGGATATGCAGGAGCAGCTTGCAAGCCCCAAGGTGACCATCGCCAATATCAGCGAAGGTCTCAAGCGTTTGTGCTTCGGTCTGGGCAAAAAGGTCCTGCTGGCGGACCGCCTGGGCGAACTCTGGATGGAGATCTCCCATGCAGAGCTCACGGGAATCAGTACGGCTTCCGCCTGGCTTGGCATGATCGCATTCGCACTGCAGATGTATTTTACCTTCTCGGGCTTCTCCGATATGGCCATCGGTCTTGCCAAGATCATCGGCTTTACCCTGCCTGAGAATTTCAATTATCCTTATATTTCCGCCTCAGTCTCCGAGTTTTTCAGCAAATGGTTCATCTCTTTGACAGATTGGCTGAAAAACTATTTCTACACGCCCCTTGCGGGAAAGAAGAAACCTTTGGTGCGCAGAGTGCTGGCGATCCTGTTAGCCGGTGCTTTCATGAGTATCTGGTACGGTACCGGTGTGACGGTGCTGGTGGGCTGCGTATGGCTGGCCTTCTGGTTTATGCTGGAACAGGTGCTGCTGCAGGATGTGCTTCAGGGCTTCGTACGTCCCGTGGGCATGCTCTATACGGCTCTGGTCATGATGATCGGGCTGGTATTTGTGGGTACCGAGACCCTTCCCGAGACCCTGCAATATCTGAAATTGATGGCCGGTTTCGGCAAACTCATTGACCGACAGGCCTTTTTCCTTTGCAAAGAGTATCTGTTCGTGCTGGTTCTCGGCGCCTCCGCATGTACTCCTTTGTATTCCGATGTGGCTACGAAACTGAAAACTTCCGGTACAGGTCGAGGCATCGCTCTGTATCGCCTTGGGGAAAAGGTCATTCCTCCCGTGATCCTGCTGCTTTCCATAGCGGGGATCGCCGGCGGAACCTATCATCCCTTCTTATTCTTCGGATTATAAGGAGGGCCCATGAACGAGAAAAGAAATCATTTATTTACCATATGTGTCATCGCTTTCGTACTCTTTGCCTTCGCCTGGGCAGACCTTGTGCAGGACAGCGGTAAGATCGCCACGGCGGATAATGCCAAGCCGGTCTTTACCTGGGAGGCTTTCGTCAGCGGAACCTATGCATCAGAGTACGACGCCTTCGCCAGAGAGACCTTTGTCAGCAAGGCGAAATGGGTGAAACTGCAGACTTCTATGGATCTGCTGGCCGGCAAGGAAGAACTTCAGGGCATCTACCTGGGCAAGGGCGGATACCTGTTTGAAAAATATGCGCCTTCCGCGAAGACTCTGGATGAACTGGGCGGAAAACTGCAGAAATTAAAGAAACTGACGGATGACTGGAATGCCACCGTAATGTTGATTCCCAGCGCGGATAATATCCTGCGCCGCAAGCTCCCCGATGGAGCACCTTACTTCGATGAGACCGGATTCCTGGAGCAGGCTGCGATGGTTCTGGGTGAGGAGCATTACGTGGATGTGTATTCCGTGCTGAACGAGCACCAGGGAGAGGCGGTATATTACAAGACCGACGAACACTGGACGGCATTGGCGGCCTTTTATACTTATCCCGCCTGGGCAGAGATCGCCAAGAAGCCCCGCTTCCCCTATTACAGAAAAGACGAAGTGGTTCTGGAGGGAAACTGTGTGGGTGAATTGCAGCGCCGCACCAGGACGGAGGGAAGTTTCGACAGAGTGTCTTATTTCCCGGAGACGGAGCGAAGACTCCTTTCCGTGATTTACGATTTCCAGACAGAGCGTGAGACTATGTTCAATACCCAGTGGCTGGATGAGGGAGATCCCAATGCGGTATTTCTGGATGATGAGCATGTGTTCACCAAGATCGTATCCAATCGAAAGAACGGCAAGAAACTGTTTGTTTTGAAGGATTCCTACGGGGATTGTTTCCTGCCTTTCCTTTTGCCTCATTACGAGACCATCTATGTGATGGAACTGGAAGGCTACAAGGATGATCCGGAAATCTTTATGAAGGGCTTCGGTCACCCGGATACTATGGATGTTCTGATCCTGTACGGCGTCAGACATTTCATGGAAAGCTTTGATTATACCACTGAATAAGAAATGAACGGAGACAGAAATGAGATCAGTTATCTTTGATATGGACGGCATTCTGTTTGACACGGAAAAACTGTGTATGGACAGCTGGATCGCTGTGGCAGACAGACATGGCCTGCCGGATATGGAGATCGTTTTCCCCAAGTGCATCGGTACCAACGCCAACGACAGTAAAGAGATCGTGCTGGAGGCCTACGGCAGAGACTTTGATTACGATGCTTTCAAGGTGGAAGCGAGCAAATGGTTCTGGGACTATATCGACAGAGAAGGATTGCCCATCAAACCGGGTGTGAAGGAACTGCTGGCATGGATGAAGGCGGAGAACTGGGAGATCGGACTGGCATCCTCCACAAAGCGTTCCAGTGTGTTAAACTGCCTGGAAAAAGCTGAGATCCTGGACTATTTCAAGGTGGTGATCACCGGAGATATGGTGGAACATTCCAAACCGTTGCCGGATATTTACCTCATCGCCTGCGAAAAACTGGGTGTGGACCCCAGGGCTACCTATGCGATTGAGGATTCCCCCAACGGGATCCGTTCCGCCCATGCGGCAGGCATGTTTCCCCTGATGGTGCCGGATCTGATCGCACCTACCGATGAGATGAGAGAACTATCCACCGGCATTTTCAAGGATCTTTATGAAGTACAGAAGTATCTGGCAGAAGTAGAGGAGTAACCTATGGCAAATCTTGGTATACCGAAAAATACCATTGAGGTATTGCAGAAATACAATTTTAATTTTCAGAAGAAATTCGGTCAGAACTTCCTGATCGACACCACCGTGTTGGATCGAATCATCGAAGCGGCGGAGATCACAAAGGATGACTGCGTGCTGGAGATTGGGCCCGGAATCGGAACCATGACCCAGTATCTGGCGGAGAGCGCCAGGGAAGTCATCGCCGTGGAGATCGACAAGAACCTGATCCCGATCCTGAAGGACACCCTGTCCGCCTACGATAATGTCACGGTCATCAACGATGACATTCTGAAGGTGGATGTGGCGAAGATCTGTGAGGAAAAGAACGGCGGACGCCCCATCAAAGTTGTGGCAAACCTGCCTTATTACATCACCACCCCTATCATTATGGGACTTTTCGAGAATCACATTCCCTTGAAGAGCATCACCATCATGGTGCAGAAAGAGGTAGCGGACCGCATGCAGGTAGGCCCCGGCACCAAGGATTACGGCGCACTTTCTCTGGCTGTGCAGTATTATGCTAAGCCTCAGATCGTGGCAAATGTTCCCCCCAACTGCTTCATGCCCAGACCTAATGTAGGCAGTGCGGTGATCCGACTCACCCGCTACGAGGAGCCTCCCGTGAAGGTGGAGGATGAGAAAAAGATGTTCGCGCTGATCCGTGCTTCCTTCAACCAGCGCAGAAAGACCCTGGTGAACGGACTGGGAAATGCTCAGGGACTGAATATCTCCAAGGATCGTGTGGCTCAGGTCCTGGAGGAGATGCAGCTTTCCCCCACCATCCGAGGCGAGGCACTGACCCTGGAGCAGTTCGCGGAACTGGCGAATCGTTTATAAGCATAATAGACACGAAGAGAGTATGGAAAAGACATTTTGCGCAATACAGGTGTCTTTTTTATATTGGAATGGCGGGCTAAAAATTGGTATCTCGTGGATAAGTTTCGTAATATTGCACAGTTATCCACAGACTGTGCCCGTGCATCATATGTAAAATATAGAGAATTGAGTAGAAAATGGTCATTATTCGCAAAATATGTGCAACAGTATGATATAATATATAAGATGCCCATATTAGTCGCTGACAGCAACTCGGAGAGAAGAATGACAGATAAAGAGTTTCGACAGTTAAAGAGAAGTGAATTGATCGACATTATTTATGAATATCAGAAGCAGGAAAAGCAGATGCAGGAAGAGATTCGAAAACTGCGTGCAAAACTCCGTTCCAGAAATTTAAAGATCCAGGATGCGGGATCTATTGCGGAGGCGACTGCCGGCCTGAGCGGTATCTTTCAGGTGGCCCAGAAGACAGCGGATGCCTATTTGGAGCACATCTATGCCGCGGGTGAGGAGACGGAACGTGCCTGTGAGCAAATGATCAAAGAGGCGAAAGACGAGGCAAGAGTGATCCTGGAGACTGCCAGAAGAGAGGCAGAAAGATACGGAAGCACCCACACCTATGAGAGACCGATCAGCGATTCCGATTCCGGAGAGGATGACGATGGCGGAGATGAGTTTGAATATATTGACTGCTAAGGAATATTGTTATGGCCAAGAAACTCCGAAAGGGGACTGCACTTCCCACCATAGAGCAGGTGGAAGCGGAGAAAGAACGAAATGAATATAAAAAGCGATACAAGCAGACCTTAGGCAGCACGGTAGGTATCCTCATCGTAGTTGCAGCGATCGCTGTCTTGATCTCCACCCTGTTTATCCCGGTGATCCAGGTATCCGGTACCAGTATGGAACCTACACTGAAAAACGGAGATATCTTGGTATTGATCAGTACCAAAAGCTATGAGCGAGGGGATCTGTGTTGTATCTCCTGGCAGAACAAGAAGCTGCTGAAACGAGTGATCGGCTTGCCCGGCGATGTGGTATCCATGGATCAGGAAGGCAATGTCTATGTGAATGACGAGATCATTGAGGAGCCTTATCTTCCGGAAAAATGTTTGGGAGAAGTGGATATCGACTTTCCCTGCACAGTGCCGGAAGGAAGATTGTTTGTATTGGGAGACCAAAGGTCTATTTCTATAGATAGCCGTAATTCAGCCATCGGCTGTGTCGGACAGGACCAGATCATCGGTCATGTACTGATCAAGGTCTGGCCTTTGGAATTTATGAAAAATAAGTAACTTGTTAACAAAGAGGTAACTGTAGTATGAGTGTTTCTCGTAAGGATATTATTGCGAACATTCAGAAAAACAGAATAAAGCGACGAAGGACTCTGGAGACATTGGTGCTCCTGTCGGTGTTAGTATTCACCGGCGTCATGTGGAAATTGCGAATGCAAGGCATTACCTTGACGGACGATGTGCAATATCGGTGTGGACTGGAGCAGCATCAACACTTTGATGCCTGTTACGAGAAGGACCTTATCTGCGGAATGGAGCAGATCGAGTTCCTGGAAAACGGTCAACCGGGTCATGTTCATACGGATGAATGCTATGAACTGAGAACGGTGTGCGGAAAGGAAGAACATAGCCATACCGCAGAATGCTTTTACGAAGAGGAAAGCGACAGCGGAGGAACTTCCATAGAGCCTTCGGAAGGGGAGGAAGAACCGGAGGGCCTGCCTTCGGAGAGCGATTCCGATGAAGAGGACGAGGAATGGGAAGAGGACTTCGACGAAGAGTTTGAGTTCGACGAAAACTTCGACTTTTCTGCATGGTTAGGAGGCGTCAGTCTTTTGGCAGCGCCTGTTGATCCGCCCTATGAAGTAGGTGCTATCTATATCAGCACCCAGTTGGGAGAAAAGCATAAAGACCAGGTGCATGAATATCTGGATGGTGTGTACTGGTGGAACTCTACGAAGGGTTATCTGAATACACCGGTCCTGAATACCGACGGTACCCCTGTATTAGATGGCAACGGAGATCCATTATATAAATATATCGGCAACGGTCATGAGGGTGACAATCCCGATCTGGGATATGTGCTTCATCCCGGAGACCGGATCGAGATCTGTGCATACATACCGGATTATCCCAAAAACGCCAGTCTGGCGTTTATCAGAGGGGAACAGAATCCTGATAACGGAAGATGGGATGTATTGTATCATGCCCAGTTCATTTCCCAGGAGAATGTATCTATGGGCAATGGTTACCGACGGGTATCTGCAGTGATACAGGCCGGTTCCGTTGGATGGGAGCCGGTTCAGTTAGGATATTATTCTTCACCGAGCATCAGTACTGATGTTGGCGACGTCTGGAGCAAATTCCATATTAATGTGAAGGCTTCCGATGATAATCAGTATTATACCCATGCGGATATCGAGATCGATGATGACGGTTTTTACAACCATATAGAAGATCTGACGCTGAAGAATGGAAAGACGTATCGTATCACCACACAGTATTCCACCATTATCTCAGGTGTAAACTACTGTAAGATCTACAAGAGCACAGACTTGAATGACGATACGCAGGCAGTGATGTATCGAGAGGTCAGCCCGGGAGTATATGAACCCTGGGCCGATCAGGAGTATGCGTATCGACCGCAGGACTACAAGAATATCGGTGCTTCCGGAAGCGGACAGTTTGAGTTTACTTCCGAGCCGAACTTTGCGGGAACATTGCACCGTGTGCGTTATTTTAAGATCAACGAAGCCGGGCGAGCGGAGTTCGACGTTAGCGTTATCTTAAAAAGA